>QYQA01000083.1 GCA_007280285.1 Methylococcus sp.
GGAAAAGCATTCCGGGGTGTGTCGATTTAATCTTCACTTCGTGTCGTCTACTCAATTGAGTGGGCTGGTTGAATCTCACGATAGATAGAACCGAAAGGGCACGGATGCCCCGAGGCTATCTATCGAGGCGGCGACTCAACTCAAGCGATATAAAATCGATAGCAAACCCGGTAACCGATTATGGACCGTCACATCGATGAGGTAAACTTGGTTTTTATGCCTTCTGAATTGGGATTCAGCTAAGGGTTTTAGCGTCCCGGGAGGCCGCCCCGATGGTGGTGCCCGCGAAGGCCCTGCCGGACCCTTCCATCACTGTCTCTTGGAGCATTCCTGACATGAACCGCGGATTCCTGACGATACTCTCGGCGCAGTTTTTCTCATCGCTCGGTGACAATGCGCTTCTTTTTGCAGCCATTGCACTCCTCAAGTCGATGGATGCGCCCGCCTGGCAAACGCCGGTTCTCCAGCAGTTTTTTGTGGTGGCTTTTATCGTCTTGGCACCGTTTGTGGGCGCCTTCTCCGACTCTCTTCCGAAAGGCAAGGTCATGTTCATCAGCAACACGACTAAGATGCTGGGCTGCTTGGCCATGCTCTTGGGTCTCCATCCCCTGATCGCCTATGGCTTCGTGGGTATCGGAGCATCGATCTATTCGCCCGCTAAATATGGCATTTTGACCGAGTACCTCCCGCCTAACCGTCTGGTTTGGGCCAATGGTTGGATGGAGGGTCTCACCGTTCTCGCCGTGATTCTCGGAGCCATTATTGGTGGCTTCCTGATCGGTGATCATTTGAGCGCTGCGAACTGGATACCAGACAGTCTCCTCGCGATCTTTGGCAACAGCCAGCCTAAGTTTGCGATTATGGTGATTTTCATCCTCTACTTGGTGGCCGCGCTGTTCAACATCTATATTCCCCTTCTCCCGGTGCAACACCGCATTGAAAAGCCCACCTTAAGCTTCCTTCTGACTGATTTCTGGCGCGGGTTTGTCGCGCTTTGGAAAGATCCCTTGGGGCAGGTTTCGCTGGCGGTCACCTCGCTATTTTGGGGTGCCGGTACAACCCTTCGTTTTATCATTCTCGCGTGGGCGGCGTCGGCCTTAGGGATGGATCTTGAACGGGGCACCCAGTTGACCGCGCTGGTCGCTGTGGGTCTGGCCATAGGATCGGTGGTGGCCGCCAAGTGGATTCCGCTTGAACATGCGGTCAAGGTTCTCCCCTTAGGGATCTTGATGGGCCTTGCTGTACTTGCGATGGTTTTCATCAAGACGTTCTGGTTGGCCGTGGTCATGCTGATCGTGATCGGGGCCCTGGCCGGCAGTTTCGTGATCCCGATGAATGCCTTGTTGCAACACCGGGGTCATCAGCTGATGGGTTCTGGGCACTCGATTGCCGTGCAGAACCTTAATGAAAACATCTCGATTCTGATCATGCTCGGCGCTTATTCCCTGATGGTCAAAATGGAACTTTCGATTGGCTGGATCGTCGTGCTGTTCGGGCTCTTCATTGGTCTGTCGATGGCCACGCTGGCTAAAATCCATGGCCACGATCAGGATTGATCGTGGCGCTGCTCTAGGCTGCTCATGCGTCGATTGGAAGAGGCTCTCCCGAGAGAGCCTCAGACGCCGCCCGCAAGACCCCTTCTCTTGTCGACTGAAAAGGGTCGACGAGTCCTCATCATGTCGGTGTCTGCAGGGACGGGCCATGTCAAGGCCGCAGCCGCCCTTGAGAAAACTTTTCTGAGAGATCAAAGAGTCCTTGATGTCGTTAACAACGATGCGCTCCAGTACACCAACAAGATCTTTCGTGACTTCTATTCGAAGTTCTATATCTCTTTGGTGAAATCGGCCCCCAATTTTCTGGGGTGGTGGTATAGGACGAGCGATGAGCCTTGGCGGACCGACACCATGAGGCACATGCTGGATCGCCTCAATACCCGGCCGTTGGTCAAGTTTATTAGGGATTTTGATCCCCATTTCATTGTCTGCACCCATTTCATGCCGGCCGGAATCATTTCGCATCTGATTGCCTCCGGTGTTTTAAAAGCCCAGCTTTCGATCGTGGTGACCGATTTCGATGTCCATGCGATGTGGCTATCACGAGCCTTCCAGCGTTATTTTGTAGCGCTGGATGAGACCAAAGCTTACCTTGAGATGCTGGGCCTTCCGGCGAGCCGCATCACGGTCTCAGGGATTCCCATTGACCCCCTGTTCAACGAGCCTGTCGATCGAGGGGAGGCCTCTCAAGCGTTGGCGCTTCGTCCTGATCAGCCCATCCTCTTACTTTCAGCGGGGGCCTCAGGGATGGAGTCCACGGCGTTCATGGTGGAGCGTCTTTTGGCTCTTGACTCGAAGGTACAGACGGTGGTGGTCTGCGGCAACAATGAGGCGCTTCGCCATCGAATTTCAGAGCTGACCCAGGATAGCCCCGATCGTTTTCGGGTCTTAGGGTATCGTGACGATATGCATCGATTGATGAAAATGGCCGATCTTCTGATTGGTAAGCCGGGTGGAATGACCTCCGCTGAGGCGTTGGCATCGGGTCTTCCCCTTTGTATCGTCAATCCCATTCCAGGACAGGAGGAGCGCAATAGCGATCACCTTTTGGAGCAGGGTATTGCCATCAAGTGCAATGATCTGAGTACCTTGGCCTTCAAAGTTGATCGTCTTCTTAACGATCCAGAAAGACTCAAAGCGATGCGGGAAAATGCCCTGAGGTTTTCAAAACCCAGGGCTTCTGAGACGGTGGTCGAAACCCTATTGGAAGAAAATCTCCCGGTCTTGTCGCTCGGCCGTCGAAGGCACCCGATCCTTGAATCGGGCGCTTCAGATTAGGGCCGGTTTATTTGCAAAGCTGCTGCAATCGGTTGTAACGGGCGTTCAAAGGACACACAACCCTTGCGCCGGTTCCGAGGACTTCTAAAGTCCCAAAAGGAGATCCCGATTTGAAATGCACCTGAGAGGAGGGGGTCAGGCCAAAAAAGAGGTTCATACCCGTGGCGCCATCCGGGGTCAGGTTGAGATCGATCGGATCGAGATGGACGGTATTGGCAAGACTCACGGGAATACTCGATGGCAAACTGCTGCTTTGCGCAAAGCCTGGCAAGTAGTTACTGACGGTTCCATTGGCGATGATGGTTGCACCGAGGGACCAACAGGTAAGGCTGAAGGCGCACACAGCGCCTGTCTCAAGCACCGGGGTATCGAAAATGATCGAGACACCATTAGGCCGCACCATCAAAAGGCCTCCCGCATGTTGGATATGATAGAAGGGCGCCTGAGCATCGCGCGAAGGATTTAACGTGCCTGTTGCGATCGGAAACCGGATCCTGAGGTTCTGCTGCTTCAAATTGCCACTGAACGTTGCCTTGCCGTATTGGCCGAGGGAGGCCCCAAAGGCCGGGAATTGATTGAAGAATTCAGGAGAAAATTGAAGGACGCTGGAGCCACCCGCGAGCGAGACGGTGCCAGGACCCGTAAACGCCTGAAGATTTGGGGTCACGATGACCAGAATCAGAGCGATAAGGCGGGCGAAGAAGGTTTTTTGAGGGTTGGGCATCGGTTCAAGGTCTCGCGTGTTTAACAAAGGAAGGCTATCACCATAACGCTAACGTCTGGGGCGTGCAAGACAAGCAGGCGCCTCAAGATCACCCAAGCCTCTCTCTTAATCATCGTTGAAATTCGTCATGAGATTAAAAAGACCGTCTTTAACAATAGATTTTTTCCTAAGGCTCCTGAGTCTCCTGCTGCTGACCGTCTCTCCTCTCGATTGGGCTTTTGCGGTGGATGGGCCTCACCTCGACGTGTCGAGCGACATGGAGCATCTTCTGGTGCGCCAGCGCATGGAAAAGCGGGATCTCCTCAAAGAAACCTTGGCGCTGACGCCTGAGGAAGAAAGGAGATTTTGGCCTCTTTACTACGGTTACCAGGCTGAACTGATTTCGATTTGGGATCAGCGCCTTGCGCTGGTTGAAGCCTATCGTGGCCGCTATCCTGACTTAGATAAGAGGTGGCTGGATCAGACGATCATGGCACTCCTCCGTCTCGATCGAGAGGAAGAGGCCCTCCTTAAAAAAACCTATGGGGTTTTGAAGCGCTCTTTTTCGATTCCTTTTGCGGCACGGATGGTGCAATTTGAGCGGGCGTTCAATAGTAGCTATACGAGCAAGATAGAGTCTAATCTTCCTCTGACTCCAAGACACTAAGGGCGGCGGGACTTGGCCTTTAGGGGGCTCTTTGAGTTCTTTAAGGCCATCAACCAAGAACCCGAATCGACCTCACGGAAGGTCCCTGGAGCCAGGCCATCCAGGGACCAGGGACCGATCGCCGCCCGAATCAGACGCAGCGTTGGAAACCCGACGGCCGCCGTCATGCGGCGGATCTGTCGGTTGCGTCCCTCTTGGATGGTTAAGGAGATCCACTCGGTTGGAATCTCTTGACGAAACCTAATGGGGGGGTCCCGGGGCCACAGCATCAAAGGCTCATCACGGCGTTCTGCAAGAGCGGGAAGGGTCGGTCCATCGTTCAGGGTGATGCCTGAGCGAAGGGCCTGAAGGGCCTCATCATTAGGGGACCCTTCGACTTGAACCCAATAAGTTTTGGCGAGCTTGTGATGAGGATTCGCGATGAGGTTTTGAAGGCTTCCGTCATCAGTCAGCACGAGAAGCCCTTCGCTGTCGTAATCAAGACGACCTGCGGGTCGAACCTTTGGAAGATCCATGAAGTCTTTGAGGGTGGCCCGCCCGGCCTCACGATCCGTGAACTGGGAGAGGACTTGGTAGGGTTTATTAAAGAGGATCAGCCGGGGCATTAAGACGGGCGAGGATTGGGGGGCGGAAGGGGGGCCGGTGTAGAATATTGAGTGTACCACTGGAGTTTTAAAGCATGTCGTTCGACCGTACCCTCTCCTCTCGAGGATCTTCTCCGGGAGGTTTTAAGAAGCCTTCATCAAGCCTTAACCCGCTGCCGGAAGGCCGGCCACCCAGGTCACCCGAAATCAAGGTGGCGGGGTTATCTTCGGTGAGGGCCCTCTTTAAGGTAGCGCCTGAGCGAGTGCTCAGGCTTTTTTATGATGAGAAGCGCCTTTTGGATGTGGGTGATTTCTGTGCCTTGATGGCCAGAACGCGAAAACCCTATCGGAAGGTGGCGGGGGAGGAACTTTCCAAGATCGCCGGAACGGTCCTTCATGGCGGGGTGGTCGCCATTGCAGAACCCAAAACCGAGACCCACCTGACCCTTCAGGGGCTTTGCCGTCTCTCCGCCAAGCAGCGGGTGCTCTTCTTACTGGATGGCGTCGGCAATCCGCACAATGTCGGCGCCATCGCTCGTTCGCTGGCTTTTTTTGGATGGGGGTCTTTGATTCTCTCGGATCACCCAGGACAGGCCGGTCTCTCTGATGCGGCCTATCGGGTGGCGGAAGGGGGTCTTGATTATCTTGAGATCTATCGGGTCGAGGAACTTCGGCGGCTGTTGATGGCGGTCAAGCCTGGGATGACCGTCATTGGAACCGCTTTGGGCGCTGATCACGTCCCTTTGGATCAGTTGGCCCGAGACCCCATTCCAAAGATCATTCTCCTCGGCCATGAGGAGACCGGGCTTTCGAAGGGGATCTTAGAGGTTTGTGATCTTCGATGGACCCTCCCGGGGTCTGGGGCTCTGCAATCTTTGAATGTGAGTGCGACCGCGGCCATTTTGGCCTATGGGCTCCAAAAGCCCACTTAAAAAGTGTCAAGGCGGGGGTGAAAAAGGGACTTTTGGACGGGTCCTCAGCCAAGGAAGGAGGAGCCCTGATACGAGAATCAAACCGCAACCTAGAAGGCCTAGGTTATCCGGTCGCAGCTCGAAAAGGACCATGGACAGCCCCATGCTGAGAGCGGGAGATAAGCTGCCGACGGTACTGATAAGCGTCGCTGGCCCTCGTTGGTAGGCGCGAGTAAGAAAAAACTGAGCGAGGCTTCCCGCGGCGCCCGCTAGGAGACTGAGGGTCCAGGCCAAAAGGCTTTGAGGCGTCTGCCATCCTTCGGCCCAGAACCAAAGGGCATGCACCGGCAGCGACATCAGGCAAAAATAAAAGATGATCGTGGTCGGCGTGTTGCTGCGCCCGGCGCGCGCAACCATCAGATAGGCGAGTGCCATCAGAAAAGCCGACAAGAGACCCAGCCAACGGCCGAGGGGATCGGCCAAGTGCCGATCGGGATGCAGCAGCAAATAAAGCCCGATAACCGCGCCTATTACGGCAATCCCATCGATGAGCCGATTTTTCTGCTGCAACAAAAAGGGGCTCAAGAGGGCTATCCACACCCCGTTGGTGGCCGTGAGAAAACTGCTCTCACCCGCGCCGATTCGCTGGATCGTCATAAAGGACAGCATGAGAGCGGTGCCGCCAAAAAAGCCACGAAGCCAAAGGGAAGGGCGAAGATCCCCAAAAAGGAGGCGAGGGTCTTTGGTCCAAAAAGCGGGTATCAGAACCACGATCAGGTTCACCATGACCCGGATGAAGCTGACGGTTGCGGCTGGCACAGGATCCTCGAGAAGGGTGCAGGCGTAGACCCCATTCCCCATCAGCGCAAAGAGCACAGAGGCAATGAGCATATCGAGGACGCCGCGCCGCGCGAGCGTCTCTTTGAGGGGAGCGGTACGCTTTTTCATGATGATGGTTAAGGATAACGTGTCACTTGGACCTAGGTCAGATCACGGCTAGAAAAAAAAATAGGCAAATTGATATTGGCGTGTTACCGTTTTGGGGCCTGTACAGTTCTTCCATGGCGTCGCGTCATCCCTTCGCGAATCCAGCGTCTTAGTCGCTCTGTTTCTTGAAGTCCGCTCCCCCACGAAGTAACTCGCCTAGGTTTAACGGGTCCCAGTGGCCATTTTTGTATGTCAAGTTAGTTCCGGCGACGTGTCGGGGTTGGAGTTAGTTGGTATGAAAAACATTTATGTAGGCAATCTGTCGTTCAAGACCACTCAGGACGAGCTGCGTGATGTCTTTGCACAGTTTGGTGATGTCTCCTCAGTGAATATCATTACCGATCGTATGACCGGTCAGTCTAAGGGTTTTGCGTTCGTCGAAATGGAAGACGCTGGTGCCCAGCCAGCGATCGACAAGCTCAACGGAACCGATCTTGGCGGCCGCACCATCACGGTTAATGAGGCACGTCCTCGTGAAGAAAACCGTCCTTCCGGTCCACGCCGGGGTGGCTTCGGTGGTGATCGCGGTGACCGTGGCGATCGCGGTGGCTTCGGCGGCGGACGTCGCTTCTAAAAGCCTTCCCCCTCACCACGGATCCAAAGGGCCGCTGCGCGGCCCTTTGCTTATCTCCATTATAGAGGAGAGACGTCGGGCTGATAGGTCCTGAGGTCTCTCATCAGGCTTCATTCATCGAGCCGTCACTTGCTTTTGCCGCAAGAGTAATACACACTAAAAATGTGTGGTTATTGCAGGGTAAAGAGGTGATGGCATGAAAGAGAATCCTCGGGACGATCGCTCTCCAAGGGGCACCTGGGTGCTTCTGTGTCTGGTCGCACTCGCCATGGCGGTGGGCTGGCTGTTTCTCTATTTCGGGGTCTTTTTGCCCCGCGGCCTCATTTCCTAGGAGGCCCTTCGATGTCCTCTTCGTCAAGACCCCTCCACATCGATCCCCTTGAAAAGAAGTGGCTGAAAGTCGCTTTTGCGCTGATCGCCCTCTTTGTGGGCGTTATCCTCTACACGGGATTCTTTCAGCATGTCCACCCGCCGGGTGGCATGGAAACCATCGATTCAGCGGCCCTTCACCTGAGTGAAGAATTTGCTGAGGATCGCTTGGGGGTGAGCGTCGCCCCAGATGGTGCGATCAAGGTCACTTTGGTGGCGGCGCGTTATGGTTTTTATCCCCGCAGCATCAAGGTCCCTGCTGGCCGCCCCATCACCTTTAGGATCGCAAGCGCTGATGTCCTTCACGGCCTTCACGTCCCGATGACCAATCTCGCTACGATGGTGGTTCCAGGCTACATATCGACCGTCACCACGCGCTTTCCGAAGCCTGGGGAATACCCCCTGCTCTGTAACGAATACTGCGGCATGGGCCATGACCATATGTGGAGTCAGTTGCAGGTGGTTTCCCAGGAAGACTGGGATGCCTTGACCCCGTCTTCGAAGGAGCCATAGCGCCATGCCGGAATCATCATTTAAACCCCTGATCTTAAGCCATTTCTGGTTGGCGTTCGGATCGTTTGGTCTCGCCTGTGTGTTGGGTGTCTATCAGGTCCTTGAGCGCAGCGGCCTGATTCCGCTGATGCAGTCCCCCGAGGTTTATTTTGCCTCGGTTAGTACCCACGGGGTTCTGATGGCCTTTGTTCTCACGACCTTCTTCATCATGGGCTTTGGCTACCTGGTGGCGACCACCAGCCTTAAGATGCCGCTCGCGCACCCAAAGTGGGCGACCGCCGGCTTTTCGGTGTCGGCCTTGGGCACCTTGATGGCCGCGATTCCCTTGTTGCTGGGTAAGGCCTCGGTTCTCTACACGTTCTATCCACCGGTTCAGGCCAACGTCTTTTTCTATTTGGGTGCGGCACTCTTGGTCGTCGGCTCCTGGTTTTGGGCCGTCATCATGGTGGTCATGTTCGGCCTATGGAAGAAAGCGCATCCGGGGGCTACCGTTCCGCTTCCGATGTTTGCAACGACGGCCAATGCGATTCTTTGGCTTTGGACCAGTGTGGGGGTCGCGCTTGAGGTGGTCTTTCAGTTGATTCCCTGGGCGCTGGGTTGGATCGATACCATCGATGTGGGGCTTGCAAGAACCCTTTTTGCCTGGACGCTTCACCCTATCGTTTATTTCTGGCTGATCCCGGCTTATATCGTGCTCTATTCGCTGGTTCCAAAGGCCGCTGGCGGCGCGCTCTTTAGTCATGATCTTGCCCGTCTCGCCTTTGTGCTGCTTCTCGTTTTCGGTCTACCCATTGGGTTTCACCATCTCTACATGGACCCTGAGCACGGTCAGGGCTTTAAGATGATTCATGCCGTGGGCACCTTTTTCGTGATGTTGCCGACCTTGATGACGGGATTTACGGTCATTGCGTCTCTCGAGCAGGCGGGCCGAAAAAAAGGCGGCAAGGGACTTTTTGGCTGGATCGGCAAACTGCCTTGGGATCATCCTGTGGTGTTGGCCGCCATTCTTGCGTTCTTGATGCTGATCGCGGGCGGCTTTGGCGGTATCGTCAACGCGAGTTACGGGATGAATGCCATGGTCCACAACACCGCCTGGGTCCCAGGACACTTTCACCTGATCTTTGGCGGGACGACGGTGATCCTTTATTTTGCCGCTGCCTATGCGGTCTGGCCCAAGCTAACAGGACGCGCCTTGATTGAAGGATCACTCCCCTTGGTGCAGCTATGGAGCTGGTTCATCGGGATGATTATCCTGAGCACCCCCTGGCACATCCTAGGGCTTTTAGGGCAGCCGCGGCGTATCTCGAGTGTAGCCTATAACAGCCTCCTGACCTTGGCGTGGGATCCTTATGAGCTCGCCATGATCATCGGCGGACTGATTCTCTTAGGCTCCGCCTTCCTGTTTCTCCATATTCTTCTAGCGTCCCAAAGAAAGGGGCTAAGGATCGCCGCGGAAGAGGCCGAGATTCACTACGCCGACGAAGAGCCTGAAGGCACTCGGGTGCCGGCCCTTCTCAATGGTTTTGGGGTATGGAACCTTGTCATTTTGCTCCTGATGCTCGCGAACTTTGGTTACCCGATCGCTCAATTCTTCCTTTTCAAGACCTTTGGTTCGACCGGATGGGGGTACTGATGAACCGGTTTTTGAACATCAGCGCAATCATCATGGCCTTCCTCACCGAAGGGGTCTGGGCTGAGCCCTCCTCCAAGGTGGCGTTTACACCGGAGGTACTCAAAACGCTCTCGGCCGGGCAGACCAAAAAAGGCGAAGAGATCGCGCAAAGCTGTGTCGGCTGTCATGTTTTAGGGGGGGCTGCCCCACTCCTTGATGGCCAGATCGGGGCTTATCTTTTTAAGCAGCTGAAGGACTATCAGGATGGCTCGAGGATGAATGAGCTTATGACGGGTCTTGTCAGAGGGCTGTCGGATCAAGATCTTGCGGACATTGCGGCCTACTTTAGTCAGCTCAAGGCCCCTTCATCGACAAAATCAAAGGTGACTGAGATGGCCGAGGTCCTGGTCCATCGCGGCGATCCTCGCCGCATCCTACCGCCTTGTGTCGCGTGTCATGAGCGGGACGGCCGGGGTCAAAAAATCGATGTCCCGGCGATTCGCGGGCAGAGCGCAGCCTACCTTCATCAGACCCTCAAGGACTATAAAAGTGGGCAACGACATAATGACTTATTGGGTCGGATGAGGGCTATCTCTCAGGAATTGAACGAAAAGGAAATCAAGGCCCTCGCCGAATACTACGGCCAATAATGTCCAAAGAAGCGCCCAGCCATGAAGAATTGCATGGATAGACGACGCCCGAGGATTTTTTCGTTATTTATCCGGCCGGTTTAATCCTTGCAGGTAGTCGGGGCTCGGTGGTAGCGACTTTAATCACGTTTAATCTTTTAGTCCTTGTCTCAGATGGGATGATGAGCATATGCCATTCATCATGTTCCATTCAAAGGCCCTTTCGGATGCGGCCTTTAGGTGACTTAAAAACCTTTCTGGTATAAGGCAGGATCGGAGGCCTTGTTGACTGGACGTGCCTTTCAGAACGATAGAGCTAAGATAGTCATCTTAGCTAAGATGCTGAGGATATGACGATGAAAACAATGTCATCCGCGGAAGTACAAAATCATTTTGGATCGATATCCAATATCGTCAAAAGCGGTGAGCCTTTAGCTGTTACTCAATACGGCACACCCACTATGATGATTCTTCCATACGAGTTGGCCACCGAGGCGCTGAAAGACTACAACGCCCGCAAATTCGCCGAATTCATGGATACGATGCCATCTGCCAATGCGGATGCTCCAAATCTCACGCTCGACCAGATAAATAGCCTCGTTCATGAGCTCCGCCCGTAAAAAAGTCCTCTTTGACGTCATCTGTTGGAGATGCACCCTTTCCGTGGTGGGCATATTCTCCAGTTGGCCGGGTTCAAACAACAAGTTCTAGAACCAGGAAGAGGTCCATGGATGCACGGCAGCCCCCCCAAGGGAAGGCGCTTCGGGGCCTTCGCCGAAGGACTTCTGCGAAGCGAGAACCGAAACCAGACTCCCTTCATTCAGGGAAAGTCATGTAGCTGAGGATCGAGGCGATCCGAGGGTGCAATGACAAGGCCTGATGCCAAAGTCCGATCACGATGGGGCTTATGGGATGAAGGAGCCGCCGTCATTGGCGCGTCGATGAGGTAGCGGATAGCCAACAATCAAGACCAACATGAATGATGATGGCCTGACGGCCATCAAATTACGTGATCACACTCACGCAACGCCTCGAGGGTCTTTTCTGCATCAGGCCAAGGCAAGCGACGCTTGCCCTCTTTCATTTTGTGCAGCGCCTTGAGTGCATCGTCCCCCGTCAGCAGCTGGTTTTCGACCATGGCGCACAGCAGACCGATGGTGCCCATGACCGTGACCGACTCCTTGCTGGCCACGATGCGCAAGTTGGCATCACCTGTCAGTAGCGTGCAGGACTCTTGTTTCGCCAGTGCCAGCGCCAGGTAATCGTTGTGACTGGGCTTGGCCCCGTTCTTGGCAGGCAGGGTCGGGTTGTACTGACTGGGCAGCAGTACGGCGTATTTCACGAAGTCGCCGCAGACCTCCATGATCTGCAAGCCCAGCTGCTCAAGCCCGGGGCTGCCCTCTTCAATCTCTTCGTAGTACAGCAGATCAGGAATGCCGAACTGCATCGGAAGCCGGAACAGCGTTTCCATCAACGCCCCGGCTTCCATGTCGATCAAGATGTTGGCATCACTGATAAGCAACCGCATCCGACGACTCCAGCTGGCGTTCTTTGTGGAAGCGCATCATCGGGATGCCCAAGAGTTCTGCAGCCTTGCCTTCGGAGATGTACTGCTCGGCCAAGGCTCGATAAACTAACTGATCGAAAAGCCGTGGATGCTCCTGTGGCAACGGATCACCGGGCTCGTTCTTGCGCCAGCCCTTGACAGAAAACCGTTTGACCATCGACAGGTGGAACGCGTCAGTGATCACGCCACACTGCTTGGCCCGTTGCAGCCATCCGGCTATCGACAGCCCGAACTCGTGCTTGAGCGCATACAACTCTTGCCACTCCATTGCGTGACGCTGTTGTCCCAGCAGATGAATCACCGCCACACACGGGGCCAGGAAAGCGCCAGCAAATCGATCACAGGCTTTCTCCTCGTCAAGACCGTCAGCGAGACGCCCCTCGAGCAGCAAATGCCCCAACTCGTGAGCCAGGGTGAAGCGCCGCCGATCACCAGGCCAGAGTTTGGACACGGCCACCACGGGATACTCTCGACCATCGTCGGTACGTGCCTTGGCGGTCAATCCAGAGAACTTGGGGTTGTCTTCGTCGACCACGATGACCAGCAAGCCAACCGCTTCGAGGGTGTCGGTGAGATCAGCGATGGGGTTCATGCCCAATTGCCAAGCATTGCGCACCTGATCCGAGAAAGCCTCGATCTCATCGAGCGACTCGATATGCTCAGGCAAGCCCTCGGGCGGCGCGAACGCCAGCAGGGGCGATTCCGGAAAGGCGCCGAGCAACTCGACACGCTTTTCCACCAACTCCACCACCTTGAGTTTGAGCGCATCCTGCGCCGTCTTGCCAAAGGAGGAGAGTTTGCGGAACTCCGGCTGGAGCAGCTCTACCGTGTGCGTGCGAAAAAAATACTCGGTGCGGATGCCGCAGGCACGCGCCAGCTTGAGCAGCTGCGACGAGGATGGCGTCAGCAGACCCTTCTCGTACTTCTGGATGGCGGTGTGCGATACACCGACTTTTTCGCCCAAAGCCCCCAGCGTCATACCTGCCGCCAGTCGTGCTTGACGAATGCGATCTGCAATCATGACGTCTCCTTGAGCTTGGTTTAAAAAGAAATCAATTTTACCAATTTTTTAAACCTCGGTGAAGGAGAAACGCCAAACGCAAAAATCCCCCGACCCAATCACCGGCGAAGGCAGTGAGATCGGGCGATCGTCGTGTCAGCAGCGCCATGTCCGACTCGGCCATCTGATCGAGGTGCGGGATCTGGAGAGCACCCAGTTCCGGATCAATCTTGGCCTGGTAGCGGTGTTCAATAGCGATGGCGTTGACCAGCGCGCCCAAGGTGGTGGTATCCCAAGAGCGCGTCTTGGGACTGCGAAACGGCCCGACCATGTCGGCCGCCTTGGCCGAGACCGACAGCGTCGCAGGGGGCGAGCGGATCTCGATCTCGTCGACGACGGTTTGACCGGCCACTTCAACCGTGTCCGTACCATCGCCACTGTCGATCACGTCGGTTGTTGCAACAACGGTTTGGATGGAAACGGTGTCGTCGCCAGCGCCAGCGTTAACATTCGTTGCCACCGCGTTGACTGTACCTTGAGCGGTCGCCAGAACGATGGTGTCTTTTCCGTCACCAGCAGAAACGGTCAGGGTTGCGCCAACCACGTCATTGTCATTGGTATTGTTGTCTGCGTTGACAGTGATCTTGTCATCGCCCGCACCCGTGGTCACCGAAGCAGCCTTGGCGGTCGGGGAGTAGACAGCGTTCAGGGTAATGTCGTCTTTGCCAGCGCGAGTGGTGATGGTAGCCAAATCGCCGGAACCAGCGTGACTGATGCCACCAGCGCTCGCACCTGCGGCCAGGGTCGAAACAGCCTTGCCGCCTTCGTTGCCCAACGTCAAGTTTGCATCAACAGCAGGATTGAGGGTCACAGCCTTAACGTCGAAGCCAGCCGTGATCACTTCGGTGATCGGACCGACCTTGGAGCCTGCGTCAGCACCATCCTTGGCGTTGCCAGAGATGGTCACAGAGGCCAACTTGCCATTCACGGCGTTGGTGCCGTCGGCTCGAACGATGATGAGGGAACCTTCTTCCACGTCCTTCAGCGCGACCGGGGCGGAGGTGGCGGCATCGGTGGTTTCAACCGTGTAAACACCCGCAGCCAGTTACGCAGGCCAGCGGTGACGCCATCGGCCAACTGAGAAACATCTGCAGCATTGGTGTCTTGCCAGACTTGGGTTGCGCCAACAAACTTGGACGCATCCAAAGTGCCCGCGTACGTGCCAGCGGTAGAGATGTGCTGGATGCCAGCCACCGAGCTTACAGACTGAACTCGTTGAGATAGATGGTCACGTTGATCGTTCAGCGCGGGATTGGAGGATGTTTTCGATCAAGCGATACACGGTCGTCTGCCCGAGACTTCTCGGCCAATCGGAGCACGGTGGGTGATCCCGTTTCTTTGCGCGGCGAATGGCAACGTCAATTTGCGACTGACTGATTTTCCGCGTGCCGATCCCCTTGTCGTAGTCCGGAATCCAGCGTTTGAGTCGATCTGTGCAGTCGCGCGAGGAGGTGACCCCCGTGCCATTCTCAAAGTGCAGCAATAGCCAGTATTCGAATTTGGGGTTGCTGAGTGCGAAGCCGTAGTTCTCTTGCTGTAATGACCATTGGTGCAGTTGCGTCAGCTGCTCATCGGTCCACTGGTCCTTATCCACGACCAGCCACGCTTCGTCAGAGGACTTGAATCCTTCGCTCGCGAGGTGGTCCGTCATTCGCTTCAATACCTGCGGCGGAGAGCTGTCGTGTTTGCCCTTCAGGCAGGTCACCCGCACGATGGAGGTGTCGTCGGTGAAGATGCCGAAATAAAGCGGCTCGGTTTTGATGCCTTCGGCCGCGATGAGGAACAGCTTCTTGTAGCGCCGCTCTCCCAGCGGTCGCTGAAATTTTCGTCGCTCCGCTGCCACTACGGCACCTCTTCAGCGGCTGAGGTCTCGTCGCTCCCAGCAAAATTGCTGCTGAGCAAAATGCGAGGTATGCCGCCTAGTCGACCCTGTAAATAGCTCTTGCGGATGTCCTTGTCGTACCGGACATCTTTGTACTCAGCGAAGGAAACCAGCGTCGATGAACCTGTGGGTTTGCGTTCAGCCACCCACATCTCATCACGGCGCAGCAACTGCTGGTCCATCAGCAAAACGTCATGGGTGGTCAGCAGAAGCTGCGAGCGGCTGTCGGCAGAGCAACTTGCGAGGTACGCCTCCAGAAGGCGGCGCGTCAACAAGGTGTGAAGGCTCCGATCCACCTCATCGATCACGAACACTTTCTTTGATCCGGGAGCCGCGAGTTCTAGGAATGCGGGCAGCAGATCAATGACACGCTGCGACCCATCGGACTCTTGCCGGATCTCGAATTTTGCTTCTGTGCCGTCAGTCTTCGGGTGGTAAGTCACCAGCTTCTTGGCGATCAGCTCACCGTTCTTGCGCGTGAAGACGAAGCGCTCGTTCTTGTCCGACATCAGGCGAATCGTCATGCCTTCCTTGACGTCCTCCTGAAGCATTATCTTCATGGGTTCAGGCAGGGGAATATTCTCGAAGGGAATATCTTCGCCACCCAGATGCGCAATGCCTGTGTCGAGCTGCGGCAGCATATCGTTCATCGTGGCATAGAGAGGGTGACCGTCATCAAGGAACTGCTCGAAAGGCTCGAAGCGCCAGTCCGGTGCAACCAAGTCCAGCGTGTCTTTGAACCAGTCATAGACTGGGCGGAAGTTCTCAACCTTCTGGGAAACCGAGTTCGTCAGGAACAGCTGGTTGTCGCGAGTGCCCTTGAACGCAAACTGCAGGAATTGATCCTTCTTCAGCGCCTCGTCAAAGTCGATCTTGTTGCCTCGACGCGAGTAGAGCACCCGCTCGCTGGTGCTGGTGATGACAACCAGCTTCTCGTCCAGGATGGCCTTGCGGTTCACCGAGAAGGCGAAATTGTAGATCGTCTCGTCAATTAGCAGCTCAAAAGCAAAGCGCGAGGGCTTGTCGATGCTGGCGTTGTCCAGACGAAATCCTTCCACCGCCAAATGGCTATCGGGCTGAGTGCCCTTGACCACCAGCATCTTGGCGAAGTTCAGCGCTTTGAAGAAATTGGTCTTGCCAGAAGCATTGCCACCGTAGATGGCAGCAACCGGCAGGACTCGGGTGTTGTACTTCCCCAGTTTGGGCAATCTGTCTCCGTGCTGGCGTTCCCGACTGGCAACCATCGAAAAGGTGACGGAGTCGCGGAAAGACATCCAGTTTTCGACAGAGAAGCTGATGATCATGTGCTTACTCCTTAAGAGCGAAAACCTGCTTTAGAGCCTTTAATTATAATGATGCGATGGGATAAATCAATTTCTAAGAGAAAAAATCTCATAGATAAGGTTAGGCTTGTGACGCCAGTGTGAGCTCCTGATTGGTTGCCACCACCGGCCGCCGCCCGACCACATTCCCCACAACATTGACCGCCTCCAGCATCGCCTGCAGCGACAGGTGTGCATAGCGCATCGTCACCTTGGGATCGTGGTGGCCGAGGAGCTTCTGCACCTCGCCCAGCCCCACTTTCTTCCTGATCGAGTCCCAGGCGAAGAAGATCGATACCGGCGGCTTCTTGGTCTTCGGGTTGAAGAACACCCAAGGGAATGTCGTCCTGCCGAGGCAGTGACTGCAGCAACTCCTCACTCTCCAGCATCGACATCAACCGAGATTTGACCCGGGTCCAGAGAAATTCCTGCTTGCCTTACGACCCAGGAACCTCAGGGTCGGCGTGGTCACTCGCCCCTACGGCAGGCGGCACAACAAAAGCTGAAGCGAAAGGAAAAGAGCTTGCGATGATCAGAATCAATGCCTCGGGGCTTCCTTGGATAGTTCGCGTGATGCAGGGCACCGCCACAATGAGGAC
>QYQA01000107.1 GCA_007280285.1 Methylococcus sp.
AATCTGATCGTAAGCCTTGAAAGCACCACCAAAACGCTCCGCACCCACCTTCGTCAGCGCCGCCGTCAAAGTCGTCTTGCCGTGATCGACGTGACCAATCGTACCGACGTTAACGTGCGGCTTGTTACGTGTGAATTTTTCTTTGGACATCCGCCAACACCCCTTAGAAAGTTTTCAAAATTCGCGAACACTGGAGCCCATAACCGGATTTGAACCGGTGACCTCTTCCTTACCAAGGAAGTGCTCTACCGACTGAGCTATATGGGCAAATCAAATTGGAGCGGGTGATGGGAATCGAACCCACGCCATCAGCTTGGAAGGCTGAGGTTCTACCTTTGAACTACACCCGCAAAGGTAAAACATCCCGAATGGTGGAGGGGGAAGGATTCGAACCTTCGAAGGCTGAGCCGTCAGATTTACAGTCTGATCCCTTTGACCGCTCGGGAACCCCTCCAGTCGGGTTAGCAGGCGATTATCGTGAAATGACGAAAGTACGTCAACCCTTTTTATTATTTTTGTTGTCGCCGATCGATCCCATTCAAACGCGACATCACCCCGGCAACATCACCTCCCCGCAGAGAATCCAGCTCCCGAAGCGCGTCGGCCATGGATTCATCAATGAACCGTAAATCCTCCTTGGAGGGGGCATCAAGGACGTAGTCGGCGACCGCCAGCCGATCACCCGGATGCCCGATACCGAGCCTCAGACGAAGAAAATCGGGTGACTTCAGATGGGCCAGCAGGTCTCTGAGGCCATTATGCCCGCCATGGCCACCCCCTCGCTTCAAGCGGACGACGCCCGGCGGCAGATCCAATTCATCATGAGCCACGAGAATCTCCTGTGGGGCTATCTTGAAATAGGCCGCCACGGCTCCGACCGAAGCCCCGCTGCGATTCATAAAGGTGGAGGGCTTCAGGAGGAATAAGGGATCCTCCCCCCGATCGTCGCGCCCGAAAGCCCCCTGAAAGCGTGACTCTGCCCGCAAGCTGATCTGAGATCGACCCGACACCCCATCCAAAAACCAAAACCCGGCGTTATGCCGGGTCTTTTCGTAGCGCGAGGTCGGGTTTCCAAGCCCCACGATCAACTTGATCGTATCAGCCAAAGACGGCCTCCTGACGCGTGCCTTATAGACCGCCGACTCAGGCCTCAACCTCCTCGTCAGCAACCCCATCACCCCCGCGCGGCGACTGAATGGCAGCCACGACTTGATCGTGATCAGCGCCATGCTTCAGCTCGATAATTTCGACACCTGGCGGTAACTTGAGGTCGGAGAGATGAACGCCCTGGCCGATATCCACCTTCAACATATCGACGACAATGAATTCTGGAAGCCGTCCCGGCAAACAGACAATTTCGATGTCGGTGAGGTTGTGAGTGAAAACACCCCCCTTCTTTGCGCCCACCGACTTTTCCTGATTGAGGAAGTGAAGTGGCACGTGGACCCGAATCTTCATCGACTCATTCACCCGCTGGAAGTCCATATGCATGATGATCGGACGGCTTGGATGACGCTGAATATCCTTGATGATGGCCGTCTCTTCTTTGCCATCATATTGGATCGTCAGAATGTGTGAGTAAGTCGCTTCGTGTTCAAGCGCCTTGACCACCTTGTTGTGATTCAACATGAGCGCAACCGGCTCTCCGCCCGCCCCATAAAGAACCGCCGGAACCTTGCCCTCTAAGCGCAAACGACGTGAATAGCCACGACCGAGATCGGTGCGCGGCATTGCTTCAAATACAAAACTGCCTGCCATCTTTTTTCTCCAAATACTCTGAGCAGTTAACTTTAAAAGCCGAATTAATCGACATACATGGAGCTGACCGACTCACCCACCGCCATTCGGCGAATGGTTTCAGCCAGCATTTCCGCAACACTGAGTTGCCGAATCTTCTTACAACGCCGCGCGTCGGCGCGAAGCGGGATGGTGTCCGTCACCACTAACTCATCCAGAACAGAATTATTCAGGTTCTCTAGCGCTCGCCCTGAGAGCACCGGGTGGGTGCAATAAGCCACCACCTTCATCGCACCATTGTCCTTCAGCGCTTCCGCCGCTTTACATAACGTGCCGGCGGTATCCACCAGATCGTCGACCATGATGCAGGTGCGGCCCGCGACATCACCAATGATGTTCATGACCTTCGCCTCATTGGCCCTCGGGCGACGCTTGTCAATAATGGCGAGGTCGGCTTCATCAAGCCGCTTGGCCAACGCCCTAGCCCGCACCACCCCCCCCACATCAGGGGACACCACAATCAGATCAGGATACTGCTGCCGCCAAACCTCCCCCAACAGGATCGGTGATGCGTAAACGTTATCCACCGGAACATCAAAAAAACCCTGAATCTGGTCTGCATGAAGATCCACCGTCAAAACACGATCAGCGCCAGCCGCGCAAATCATCTTTGCAACCAGTTTCGCGGCAATCGGAACACGCGCCGAGCGGATCCGCCGATCCTGCCGGGAATACCCGTAATAGGGGATAACCGCCGTTACCAAGGCGGCGGATGAGCGCCGAAAGGCGTCAATCATCACCAGCAACTCCATCAGGTTCTCATTGACCGGCGAGCAGGTCGGCTGCACGATGAACACATCGCGTCCGCGGACATTCTCCTCAATCTCATAAGAGATTTCGGCATCGGAGAACCGTCCGAGCGTGGCCTGTCCAAGACGCATATTCAACGCCCTGACAATCCCCTTGGCCAACGGCACATTCGCGTTTCCCGAAAACACCATGAACGTGGCGTCGGTCATTGATTCAGCTCCCAAGGGCTTCCACTGAAAGAATATGGCTGGGGCGCCAGGATTCGAACCTGGGCATGCCGGGATCAAAACCCGGTGCCTTACCGCTTGGCTACGCCCCAATAAAAGAAATTTTAATCTCGTTTTTTACGTCAGATAGGCAAGAAGAGGCGAGCGGTTCATCCCGCGAACCACCAGGGTACGCCACGCGGTGCCGAGCCGCTGAGCTGCCTCCAGGGCAAGACCCTCCGTATCAAACGCGGCAAAAACACAAGCACCCGTCCCTGTCAGGCGCGCCTCGCCGACTCTCGAAAGCGCCGAGAGTGCTGCCGCCACCTCAGGATAAGCCATTGCCACGACCGGCAGACAATGGTTATCTTTTTGACCTTCAAAAAAGTCGCGTATTGTGATGGGCAGGTTATTTCTTGTCAAATCAGGGTCATTGAATATACGCCCAGTTGCGACATGACAGGGGGGGACAATCACCACGTACCAGACCTCATCCAACTCAAGGGGCGTTAAATGTTCGCCAACCCCCTCAGCCCAGGCAGCGACCCCCTCAATGAAAACCGGCACATCGGCCCCCAAGGCCAAGCCCAAGGTCTTAAGTTCGGCTCCGGCGAGGCCCACCCCCCAAAGATGGTTCAGCGCAAGGAGCGTCGTCGCCGCATCAGAACTTCCCCCGCCAAGACCGCCGCCCATCGGCAGGTTTTTTTCGATGTGAATGGTCACTCCCGCCTGAATCCCAGCAAACGCCTTGAGGCTCTTCGCCGCCCGAATCGTCAGATCAGCCTCCTCCGGCACCCCCGGCAACGGCTCCAGCAATCGGACCGCTCCATCCTCCCGGGGGGTAAACGTCAGCCAGTCACAATAATCGATAAACTGAAACACCGTCTGCAGAAGATGATACCCATCCTCGCGGCGACCGACGATACGCAACATCAAGTTCAATTTTGCCGGCGCGGGAAAACGCCGAGACTCCCTCCATAATACGGTCATTACTTTGCTGACTCCCGAATGACCCATTGATCGGTCACGATTTTGAGTTTAACGCCGGCACCCTGAGCCACCAACTTTTGTGGTAACAGCCAGCCGTCCACTTGGGTGGTGTTCTGGACGTTAATGTGCCAGCCGGACTGCTCGAACGCTTGATTCTCATCCCCCCCCTCGGCCGGCACCGGGCGACTCCCCAGATGGGGGTTAGGACGCCCCAATATCCAGTAGCGAAGACTGGCTAAGGGCACCACGAAGCCAAGCTTTTCCCGGAGCACCGCATCAGGATCCTTAGACAGCGCGGTGACCCCGGCGCCTTCATTCACATAGATCAGATCTTTTTGAAGAATAATCGAAACCAGCCCCTGACTCCAAGGCCCCGATAACCTCAACCGGTCTTGCTGGGGGTCATGCTCCCAAAATAAATTAGCCTGCCAAGCCTTCTCGCCCGATTGAACCCCGATACGACCATCCATCGACCAGCGCGTCAATGACTCCGGAGAGTCCGGGAGGTCCACCACCGGCGCCACCGTCTGTAAGGTCGAACAAGCACTCAAAAGGCTACTGAAAATGAGGAGCCAAGCCCTCAAAGGGAGCCCCCTTTGAAAGCCTTGGGATAGGACTCTCGCACCCGCCTCATGTCATCTTGATCCGGATTCTTCTTCAACCCCTCAGCCCAGACCCGCTGTCCCTCAGAGCGCAGCCCCTGAACCCACAAGACCTCACCGAGATGCGCTGCAATTTCAGGGTCAGGGTAGAGCTTGTAGGCTTTGCGAAGATAAACGAGGGCCTCTTTAGGCTGGTTCTTTTTAAAGAGAAGCCAACCCAGGCTATCGAGGATGGCGGGATCATCGTGGCGCTTATCAAGCGCCCGATGAATCAAATCTCCGGCCTCCTCTAGCCGTTCGGGACGATGCTCCACCAGGGAAAAGCCGAGCGCATTCAGCGCCGCTGGATCATCCGGATTTTTATCAAGCACGACCCGAAGATCGGCCTCCATGACATCAAAGTGACCCAACTGATCGGCCAAAAGCGCTCTTGAGTAAAGCAAATCGGTCTGTTGTGGAGCCTCTTTTAGCGCCTCGGACAAAAGATCATAGGCCAAGGCCGTTTCCTTGGCTTTGACCAACAACTCGGCCTCCACAACGTAGAGCTTGATCTTTTCATCAGGGTAGTCACGCCGCGCTGCGGCAAGACGCCCCCTAGCCTCACTGAGACGGCCAAGACTCATCAGCGAAGAAGCCGCATTGAAGCGGGCATCAAATTCAAGCCCGCCCCCTGAATGGACCCGATCAAAATGCTTGAGGGCAGCCTCGGGATGACCGAGGCGTGCCTCTATCAACCCCAAAGAAAACTCCGATTGCGGCTGCCAGTGGGGGTCCTGAAGCAACCCCTCAAATTCCTTTTTAGCGCGATCACTCGCTCCGAGCTCCAACCAGACCGAGGCGAGAGCAAACCGCGCATCGGATAGATGGGCATCGCGCTCAAGGACCTTTGATAGGGCCCGCTCGGCGCCCTTCAAGTCGCCAGTTTTCGCCAGAAACTGGCCATATAGCAGTCCGGCTCGCGTATTACCGGGATCACTCTTGATCGCCTTTTCAAGGTTCAGGCGAGCATCTCGCGTATCCCCTGCCTGCAATTGGAGTTGCGCCTTCAACATCAGCGCGCGGCTCCACCCAGGACGCATCGCCAATGCTTTAGCCAGCTCACTCTGGGCCACCATAAGCGCCCCCTTGTCACTCGCAAGCAGCGCATAAGCAAAATGCAGCTCGGCAACCTGAGGGTGCCGCGCCGTCAGGTCATCCATCACCTTAAGACCCTCATCACGAGGCAGTTCAGCATCGATCCACTTCACCATCTCAATCAGCGTGTTCTCGAGATCCGGATCCTTGAGCTCAAACAGCTTTTGAAGTTCCCGAGAAGCCCCATCAAGGTTTCCCGCCTTGATCTCCAAAATGGCGGCGATCCGGTGCGCTGGGAGGCTTTTATGATCGAGCTCTGACCAGACTTCAGCAGACTTGAGGGCCTTATCGGCATCCTTCACGTAGAGCGCGATCTGCGTCGAGCGCTCAGCGATCCGAACATCTTTCACCATCTCTGAGAGGCGGGCGTAGTGATCCAGCGCAACATCAAACTGACCCCGCTGCCCGGCGATCTCTCCGACCAACATCAGATAGACTGGCGCAGACGTCGCGTCGAGATCTTCGACGGAGGTGGCTGCAAGAGCCGATTGGGCAGATGCTCCTTGGGAACCAATACCAGCACAGCCGGTGGCCCACAAACCACCGAGCACCATCAAAAACAACAGACGTTTCAGCACGTGAGATTAGCCTCGGTAGTTCAGACAAAAAGGAGCACCAGCAACCCCAATCAATCTCCTGACCAGAGCACCCAAAAAAGAGTCGGCTGCATCAGGGCAAGAGGTTCGGGGATTGAAACCTCATAGGACGGCGCGGGGTGATTACCCAGAGCGCACGTTTATCCTCTAAAATTATATTCTGAAAGTACCACCCCGCGAGCCGAATGGCCATCATAACCCTCGGATTGAACCATCAAACAGCCCCCATCTCGGTCCGAGAACGGCTGGCTGTGCCTCAAGACTTTGTCGTCAATACGCTGAGAAGGCTGAGAGACCTCCAGGGCGTTGAGGAAGCGGCCATTCTATCAACCTGTAACCGGACTGAGTTTTATTGTGGCGTCAGCGATCGTTCACCGGAGTCTCTGGTCGATTGGATCGCTCACGAACAGAGGGTCAATCGAGAAGATTTTCAGCGCTATCTCTACACCCATACCGATTCGTCCACGATACGCCACATGTTTCGCGTCGCTTCCGGGCTCGATTCGATGGTTCTCGGCGAACCTCAAATTCTCGGGCAAATGAAATCGGCTTACCAAACCGCGACCGAAGCCGGCACCATCGGAAAGACCCTTGGAAAACTTTTTCAGCATACCTTTGCCGCCGCCAAGAAGGTCCGGACCGACACCGCCATCGGCAACAGTCCCGTTTCCGTGGCGTTCGCGGCGATCCGCCTTGCCCAGCGGATTTTCGAGGATCTCAGCCAACAAACCGCCATCCTGATTGGAGCCGGTGAGACCATCGAACTGACCGCGCGACACCTGACCGAAAGCAGGATCGGTGAACTCATCATCGCCAATCGCACCTACGATCGCGCCCATCTTTTGGCTCAACAATTCAATGGCTTTGCGATATCACTTTCAGAGCTCCCCCAGCACCTGGCGCGGGCTGATATCGTGGTCTCTTCGACGGGAAGCGCACTACCACTCCTCGGCAAAGGCAGTGTCGAAAGTGCGCTCAAGGCCCGCAAACACAAACCCATGTTTATGGTCGATCTAGCCGTTCCCCGCGACATCGAACCCGAAGTGGCCCACTTGAGAGATGTCTATCTTTATACGGTGGACGATCTTCGCAACACCATCGAAGAGAACATGCGCTCACGGCAGGAGGCCGCCAAGCAAGCAGAAGAAATCATTGACATCGAAGTGTCTCACTTCCTCAACTGGCTGCGCTCCCAAGGGGCTACCAGCACCATCCGTGACCTCAGAACTCAGGCCGAGCAGTTAAGAGACGAGGCGCTCTTCAAAGCCCTGCAGGACCTAAAGCGAGGACAGGATCCCCAGCAAATCCTTGAAGTATTGGCCTTACAGCTCACCAACAAGCTGACCCACCTTCCCAGCACCCAACTAAAACACGCCGGCATCCATGAGCGTCATGACCTCATTGCTGCCGCCCGAGAACTTTTCCAACTCAAGGACCCGAACTGATTCGTGAAACCATCCATCCATCAAAAACTTGAGCATCTCTCCGAGCGCTTTGAAGAA
Source organism: Methylococcus sp. (assembly GCA_007280285.1). Classification (GTDB taxonomy): domain Bacteria; phylum Pseudomonadota; class Gammaproteobacteria; order Methylococcales; family Methylococcaceae; genus UBA6136. Next base: position 7,578 of record QYQA01000107.1, read on the forward strand.
ATCACTGCGCTGCTTCAAGAACCTGAGACTCAGAATGATCAGGACCGATTTCGTTCCCTGAGCCGCGAATATGCGCAACTGAATCCCTTGGTCACCACCTTTCGCGACTATCTCACCACACGCGACGCCATCGCCTTTGCCGAAACCTTGATGCAGGACGAGGATCGTGATGTTCGCGCCATGGCAAAAGACGAACTGGAGGAGGCCGAGCGACAGGAGACCGCGTTTGAGCAGGCGCTCCAACTACTCCTTCTGCCCAGAGACCCCAACGATGAGCGAAACATCTTCCTTGAAGTGAGGGCCGGCACCGGGGGCGCAGAAGCCGCCCTGTTTGCAGGAGACCTCTATCGCATGTATCTGCGTTATGCCGAACAGAAAGGATGGAAGGCCGAAGTCATGAGCGAAAGCGAAGGCGAACAGGGTGGCTACAAGGAAGTCATCGTGCGCATCAGCGGTCAGGATGTCTACTCGCAACTCAAGTTCGAAGCCGGCGCCCATCGCGTTCAACGCGTGCCTGCAACCGAAGCGCAGGGCCGAATCCATACCTCGGCCTGCACGGTGGCGGTTCTTCCTGAGGTCGAGGACGTCGAATTCGAGATCAATCCCTCCGATCTCAGAGTGGATACTTATCGCGCCTCCGGCGCAGGCGGCCAGCATGTCAACAAGACCGAATCCGCCATCAGGCTGACCCATATCCCCACCGGGGTCGTTGTCGAGTGTCAGGATGAGCGCTCACAACACAAAAATAGAGCCCGCGCCATGTCGCTGTTGCAGTCGCGTATTCTCTCCGCCGAGCAGGACAAGCAGTCGGCTGAAATTGCCGCTTCACGCAAGCTACAAGTCGGTAGCGGCGATCGCTCCGAGCGAATCAGAACCTACAATTTCCCCCAAGGACGATTGACGGATCATCGCATCAACCTGACACTCTACAAATTGGAAGGGATCCTTGAAGGGGACCTTGATCCGATCATTGAGCCCTTGATTAGCGAGCATCAGGCTGAACTATTGCAGCGACTTGCCGAGGACTAAGCGCATCCGCCCTCAACCTCAAACGATCGGGGACCTTCTCGATCGCGCCAGAAAACTATTGGCCGACGTGTCTAAGGCCCCCCGCATGGACGCAGAGATTCTGTTGATGCATGCGCTGGGGGTCAACCGGAGTTATTTGAGAGCCTGGCCCGAAAGAGCCCTCCAGGAAAACGCTCTAGCGCGGTTTGAACAGGCGGTCGGCCTGCGCCAAAAGGGCCATCCCATCGCCTACCTCATTGGCGAGCGTGAATTCTGGTCACGCCGCTTCATCGTCACACCCGATGTGCTGATTCCCCGACCTGCCAGCGAGCTGCTGGTTGAACAGGCCTTAGAGCTGCTAAAGGATCATCAGCCGGCGGAACTGCTTGACCTTGGTACCGGCAGTGGCGTCCTCGCCATCACCCTCGCGGTCGAGCGCCCCAAGATCAGCGTCACGGCCATCGACCACGCTCCCGAGGCGCTTGAGATCGCCCGCCAAAATGCCGAGCGCATAGCGCCAAATAAAATCTGCTTCATTCTCTCGAACTGGTTAGAGGCATGTGACCCCAAAAAGCCCTTCGACCTGATCGTCTCCAATCCACCTTATATCAGCGATCAAGACCCCCATCTCACGCAAGGTGATCTTCGATTCGAGCCGAGGAGGGCGCTAGCCTCCGGGAAAGAAGGTCTTGATGACCTTCGTATCATCATGAGAGACGCCAGGAAATATCTGAAGCCTCACGGCAGCCTGCTCCTTGAACATGGCTATCGACAGGCTCCCCAGGTGGCCGCACTCCTCCAGCAGTTTGGATACCGCGCCATCACCCACGCCAAAGACCTCGAGGGACATTGGCGATGCACCATGGCAAGATATGGGACCTCTCCCACCTGAATCCCCTTTGATCGCCATGGCCCGACAACTCATCACCTTAACCCGCCAGCTGACCAACCAGCTCCTCGCCCTCGCGCAAGCCGCTGGGCCTCGGGGGCTGAGCGGAGTCATTTCAGGGACGCCGGGCCAACTTCTCCACTTTCATGCGGTCAATCCAGCCCTAGCGCCAGCAAAGACGGCCCTTGAAGCCAGACTCGCCGCATTGGGTGAAAAGATCACGGCGACCGTTCACAGCTATGATGACGGCCTCCCCACCCTCCAAAGG
>QYQA01000023.1 GCA_007280285.1 Methylococcus sp.
GATTTCGTGAAAGATGAAATCAGGAAAGATGTCCAGCGCCAGTTAAAAGAAGACGTGGTCAAGCAAGTCAAATCCGAAGCCAAGCAGGAAAAGTGGGGCATCCCCGCAGCACTTCCTGAGTGGGTGAGTCGCATTAAACCTTATGGCGACGTCCGTCTCCGTTACGAAGGCGATTATTATGGGGCTAATAACATCCAGAATGCTTATTACAACTGGCCTTTGATCAACGCCAATGGCGGTATCGCCAAGACCGCTGATCCTTATCTCAATACCACACAAGATCGGAATCGTGAACGCGTCCGACTTCGTTTTGGTGCGGAGGCCCAGATTGTCGAAGGCTTAAAAGCGAACTTTAGGGTCACCACGAGTAATGATTACAGCCCGATTTCAATGAATCAGACCTTAGGGAACTATGATAAGGGCTACATCGTTCAGTTGGACCGGGCTTTCCTCCAGTACGATTACTTGGATGATCAGGGTCACGATTGGTTTACCGTTTGGGGCGGCCGTACTCCCAACCCCTTCTTTGCGACCGATAACGTCTGGTACACCGACGTCAGTATGGAAGGTTTTTCAGGGACCTTCCGTTTCCCCTTTGGTCAGGAAGATCCAGAACTTCGGGGCTATAACGCACCCAATACGGCGGGACGTCTCTGGTTTACTAACCTCAATCAGGGTTTCACCAAGCCGAATGAGCTTTACTTCACCGGCGGTCTTTTTCCCTTACAGGAATTCCAATTTACCTCACATGACAAATGGCTAGGAGCGGCTCAAGCGGGTTTTGACTGGCTCTTCCTCGGGAATAACAAGCTAAAGACGGGTGTTGCTTACTACAGTTACCAAAACACCCAGGCCAAGAAAGATCCACAGGGCAGTACGGTCAATGACTACACCGCTCCGGGATTCTTCACTCAGGGCAATAGTCTTGCGGTGATCAGTAATGGACTTGATCCAGTTCTAGAACCACAGCTCGTGGGTCTTGCCTCCAAATTCCAGATGCTCGATGTGATGGCGCAGTACGACTTCACCGGGTTCGCGCCGAATCACATCCTCCTCACCGGCAATTACACCAAGAATTTGGGCTTTAACCAGGATCAGATTGCGACGAGCCTTGGTGAAAACATCACGCCAGAGACCTCGGCTTACCAGATTCGTCTCGATGTGGGGCGCCCGGATATGCTGCAGTTTGGTGACTGGAACGTTTGGGCCTCTTACAAGTACCTCCAACGAGATTCGGTCATGGACGCCTTTACCGATCCTAATTTCCATATGTCAGGGACCAATGCGAAAGGTTATGTGCTGGGTGCCAATTATGGTCTCGCCAATAATGTATGGAGCAACCTCCGCTGGTTGTCGGCCTCAGCCATCACAGGCCCTACCTATGACGTTAATGTCTTCCTTGCAGACATTAACGTTCGTTTCTAAGTCTTTAAACTAAGATCTTACGACCTGAATTACGATCCAAAGCGACTATGCGACACTTATTTTTCCTGCTGCTCACCTTGCTGGTTTCAGGCGCTGTCCATGCGGAGCCTAAGGGGGGTGGGGATGCAGAAATTGTAGCCACTCTCAAGAAGGCTCAGGGTATGCTTCGGCAGTTGTCGCAGGAGAAAGCGGATCTTGAGGCGAAGCTCGCAGCGGCTGAAAAAGAGCTTGCTGAAAAAAAGAAGCTATCCGAGGACAAATCAAAGGAAGCGGAAGGTCTTCAAAATGCCTTGAAACAAAAGGAGCCAGTATTAACAGCTCTTCAAAGTAATAACGACGTCTTAAAGACCAATAATGACCGCTACCGCGGGAAATTGGGGACGGTGATTCAACAGCTTCGTGACTCTAAAAAAGACAATATCCTTTTGGTGAATGCGGTCAAGGAACGGACGCAGTGGATTGACCAGTGCACTCAGAAAAATAAGGAATTCCTAGCGCTCTATGGAAAAGTGCTCGAAGAGTATCAGGAGCCAGATTTTTTGGAGCATCTAAAGACGTTGGACCCGCTGACCGGCATCACGAAGGTCGCCAAGGAAAATCAAGCGCAAGATTACCGCTACAAACTGTCTGATCTCAAAATAACGCCTTGGGTTGAGCCAGTAACGAGCCCTGTTGTTGATAAGGCGGCGCAGGCCCCTGCGCCGGACCAGCCGGAACAAGAGATGCCTGATGAGGAGTAAAAAAGGCCTTCAGCTCTTAAGGCTCCCCTAGAGGCTCATAACGCTTGATCATGGGTCGAATATCCTTTCCTCTCCTCTTCATCAGTTTTCTCGCGAGAAACCCCTTCCTTTAGGGCGGGGATGAAGTCAAGCAGGTGCCCTCCATTAACCCAATGCTCTGTTTTGGATAGACCTCGAGGGGTTTTTGGGTGATCCCTCGCAAAAAAAACGGGGGTTTTTTTATCAGGGATCCATCAGCTCTTCCATGATCCAAAGGCCAAAGCGTGCCTCGGGACGGTAAAATGCCGAATGAGCCATGGATTTTAGATGACTTGGCGAGGGGGAGAATGACATCCAAATCAACCCTGAAGGGTCCATATGGATGGTTGTGTCCAGACAATGGAGACAGACAAGAATTTCATGAAAGGGAGACGTGCGCTGAAGGGCCAGCGCACGACTCTCTAAAACGAGGGTTTCTGGCTTATTTGACCGGGGCGGCCATAGCGGTCAGGCTCTTCGCCTGTTCTGCTGATTTCTTGTGATCAGCATCCGGAAGAGCAATCAACCCTTTATCGGTGAGATAGCCTTCAGGACCTGACGCCTTCTCGCTGGTGAATTCCGCAACGTACTCTTGAATCCCAGGAACAACACCCAGATGACCTTTCTTCACATAGATAAAAAGTGGGCGTGAAATAGGGTACTTGCCTTCGGCAATCGCTTCATAGGTTGGTGCGCGGCCATCGATTTTGGTAGCCTTCAGCTTATCTTCATTGAGTGACAGGTAACTGTAGCCAAAGACGCCGGCAGCATTCGGGTTGGCTTCAAGCTTTTGGACAATCAAGTTGTCATTTTCGCCGGCTTCAATGTAGGCGCCATCTTCACGGACGGTCATGCAAACGTTCTTGAACCAGGCATCATCGGTTTCCTTTTTGGCCTTGATCCAAGGAATCTGCTGGCAACCGCCTTCAAGGGCGAGCTCTGCAAAGGCATCACGGGTGCCGGAGCTTGGGGGTGGGCCGAGGACTTCAATTTTGGTCTTTGGAAGCGATGGATTAATTTCGCTCCAGGTCTTATAAGGGTTTTCGACCAGTTCACCGCCCTCAGGGTTCTTGGGGTCTGGAACGCGCTTGGCAAGGGCTAGAAACACTTCCTTTCGGGTCAACACCAGTTCGTTTTTAGCCTTTTTGGATTGGGCGATGACGATGCCGTCAAAGCCAATCTTGACTTCAGTGATGTCCTTCACACCAGCCTTCTGGCAAGCCTCGTATTCAGACTTTTTCATGGCCCGTGAAGCGTTTGCAATGTCAGGATACTGCATGCCAACACCGCCGCAGAAAAGCTTGATGCCACCGCCGGTACCGGTTGATTCCACTTTTGGAGTTTTAAACGCCCCTTTCTTGCCGAACTGTTCTGCAACAGCCGCTGAGAAAGGGTAGACCGTTGAAGAGCCGACAATGCTGATCGCATCGCGCGCGCCTTCTGCCAGTACCTCTTGAGTGGCCAGCGGGGTGCTGGCCGCCATAAGGGCGATCAATAAAGCCTTCTTGTTCATGATGAGAGCCTCTTAGAGTGATGGAAGAAAAAGTGAGATCCCGAAGGATGAGTTGATCAAGCGATTGGATGCATCGCTGATTCTGAAGATTTTGTAAGTCCCATGATGAGTGCGTCAGGCTCCTGATGGGATAGTGAGAGATCCTGCGATCGGGGTTACTGCTTTATACGTTCAATAGTTGGCAGAGCAGCGATAACCAAAGCCGCGAACCGTCTGTATCAGGTTCTCCCGATCAAATTCCGACAAGAGCTTCCTGAGGCGTCTGATGTGGACGTCCACGGTTCTTTCTTCAATGAAGGTATGTCGTCCCCAGACCTGATCCAATAATTGTGCTCGGCTGTAAACCCTTTCAGGGTGTGACAGGAGAAATTCGAGTAAACGGAACTCTGTTGGGCTGATGGTAACTGGGACGCCAGTAATCGTAATGCGATGCTGATCCGGGAGGAGGGTGATTCCTCCTAGTTCAATCTTGTCGTTACTCTGGCTTTTGCCGCAGCGACGAAGAACGGCCTTGATGCGGGCAATGAGTTCGCGATTCGAGAACGGTTTGGTGATGTGATCGTCGATACCGATATCAAGGCTGCGCACCTTATCATCAACTTCACCCCGAGCGGTCAGCATCATGATGGGAATGGAGGCGTAGCTGGTTTCCTTTTTGAGGCGCTTAGCCCATTCAATACCGCTTTGTCCTGGCAGCATCCAGTCGAGAAGGATCAGGTCCGGCACTTCCCGTTGGAGACTGATCATGGCCTTTTGCGTATCGGAAGCCGTTTGCACTGAAAAATCATCTTGTTCAAGCATGTCTTTCAGCATATCGCGGATGCCGATATCATCTTCGACGGCCAGAATTTTAAGCATGTTGGTCTTCAGCCTGCGGGTTCAGTGATTGGGTCACGATAACGCCGCAACATGACAGCATCATGAAATATGGCGGGGGCGATGGCTGGTTCGTGATCTAAGAGGGTCTTAGATTCGGGTTTGGTGGGATGCGCCGCGTCCCGTATGATTCTATTTAAGACGGCTTCTATGTTTTAGGGATTCATCGGTGACTTTGTATGGTCTTCTTTCATTGCTTCTGGCCTCTTTTATGGACGGCGCTTTTACTCTCAGGCTGCACCAGTCTTGAAGGGATTATTTATCAGGAAAAGGCCTTGGAGCATTCTGAATGTCGGGCTTTTTCAAAGCAGAAGTACGACGAACTCAGTCAGTACCTTCTAGCGGTCTGTCTAACCCATGGCCAACTTCAGCGTATCACAGCCATTGATGATCGCCATGGTCTGCCATCGCTCCAAGAAAAGATCTATCAGATTTGCGTGAAGGAAGAGGACACGACTCTTGAAGTCTTACTCTTCAAGGACTATGGGGCCACTATCGATGGGGATGTTCCAGGAGTAGACCCCGATAGCGCCGCGTGCCAACAGCAAAAGGGCAAGTGATCGCCTCAGCGCAGATACACAAGGTTTGGGCGCCGCATCGACGCCCGAACAACAAAGCTAGGGATTGACGGGGCTATGGTTGGTCGGGAGCCAGTAACGGCTTAAAGGCCGCTTTTCAGTTTGCAGGCGGGCGGCCAATTCACAAAATTCAGGGTGCCGATCGGTCCCTTCAGCCACGAGGAGGCCCACATACATCCCGAAATAGGTCATCAGCTTGTTTTCAAGATCCCGCTGAAGATCCGGGTTGCTTTGCTTCGGGATCGACGTGGTTAAGGTTTCGAAAGACTTTTTGAAGGCATTCTGATCAAGGTTCACGTTTGAACAGAAGTCTGAGATGACGGCCGCCTCAGCGAGTTGCCGAAGGGTCTGTTGCTGGGCTTCGCCGATGAGCTTGATCACCTTTTCATCGACCCGATGCAGGGAAGGTTCAAAGCGTAATTCAACATTGACCGGGAGTTCTTCGGTCTTGGTTTCTTTCGATAGAGGGGCTTGTGACACCAGGAGTGAGGTCAGAGACAGCAAAAGAATTTGTTTCCACATGAGGGTCAGGTCTCCTTGAATAGCGACGGGAATGAGGGGGGGGATCTAGCGGGCTTTGATGCCGCCGCGTTTGATGCTTGGAGTCGGTCGTGCCTGATGGTTGCCCTGACCGAAGCTCCCTCCCTGGCCGCGCCCCGGCCGGTTTCTTGAAGGGTTATTCACCGTCACGTTGTTAGTGTGGTTAATGGTGTTGCCGCTCACGCGATTGTAGCGAGCGCTGCCGCCGTAGTAGCCTGAGCCACCATAATAATTGTTATTGTTGTTGTTACTGAGCGCAACGCCCAGGGCTGCAGCACCCATGGCGGCACCCGCAAGCCCTGCTGATTTCCCATAATCAATATCCTCATGACCCGTTGCAGGGTTATAGGTGGTGCAGCCACTGGTTAAAAGTTGAATGGCGAGAGCGCCAAGAAGGCCGCGGGCGCCTTGGACTGTTCTGTCATGCATGATTTAAGAAAACCTCTTTGAGTTGGATGTGGCCGGATCCATCTAGAAGATAAGGCCACGTTTCTGTCATCTGAGCGACACTGGATAAACATCCCTA
>QYQA01000041.1 GCA_007280285.1 Methylococcus sp.
AGGCCAGCGGTGACGCCATCGGCCAACTGAGAAACATCTGCAGCATTGGTGTCTTGCCAGACTTGGGTTGCGCCAACAAACTTGGACGCATCCAAAGTGCCCGCGGTATAGATGTTCAGGGTATCGCTACCCGCACCGCCGTCGATCACATCGAAAGCGCCCAGGGTGGTCGCAAGCAGCACCAGTCGACGGGTTGATGGTCAGCGCGTTGATGGTGTCGTTGCCGGCAGTGGCAGACGGAGTGTCCGCACCAACAGTGTGCGTGAAGCAATGGAGCAAAATTCATTCAGTACTTGAACACTCATAACACCGCCCTGGGCGATGGTCTGTTCCGCTTGGTCGGCCTTGGGGGTATCTGCTGAGAGTAGGTACAGTAAAACGTTGGTATCAAAGAATACCCTAGTCTTGCTCATGTGCTTTGAGCCGATCGAACTTGAAATCGGCTGGGAGGCGTCCTCTGTACTGTCGCAATCGGCTTAACAGTTCACCGGCCCCAGGCTTCTTTTTTATTTCAAAGGAGTGGCTGCCGGCAATCAGAATGTCGATGTCGTCGCCCTCTTTAAGTTCCAGGGCATCTACCGCGGCGGCAGGGAGCCGCACGGCCATACTATGGCCCCATTCGCGACCTGCAAATGCACCCCCAGCCAGATTGATACACGACCAGTAAGGTATATCATGATGCTCTTGATGGCCACGTGAAGCAGCGCTTTTTCCTCGGGAGCGAGGATGCCGAGCCCATTAGCTAAAGAGCGATATCACGCCAGCTAAGAGGGCGGCCACATCAAGGAGTCCTACCAAGGCTCCGGCGATGATCATGGCCACCAGAACCAAGGGGTTAGTAAGGCTTAGGGATCCCCCGAGAATAGCGAGAAGGCCTGAGGTATCAAGGCCCATCGAGGTAATATCAAAGGCAAGCCCGCCTAATTGTTTTAGGTCATGTAGGCCCCCTTCTTTTTTGATGCCCTCGACAACCGGTGCTTTGGCACGCTCTGATACATCGCCGGCATAGGCCTTGGCGTTATTGAACCAGCCAAGGAGACGGCCTGGGAGGGTCGTCGCCTCATTCAAGATGTACCAGCCCCAGCCAATGACAAGCCCAGGCAGCATGAAGAGGCTGCCGATGATGACCGCCCAAACCATGGAAAGATCAAAGCTTCGGACGATCAGGCTATCAAGAATAAGGGCGGCTAAGAGCCCTGAAAGAGTCAGAAACCGGGCCAATCCGATAAAGCGCTGTGCAAGTCCCTGAAGGAGTGCTGCAAAACCCATGACCCTTTGAAACAGGGCTTCACGGGGGCTCATCGAGGATTGCTGTTCATCACTCATGGGTTGTGACCTTATGGGGCTATAGGTTTAAGAGAGCTTTTTCTTTAGAAGCTCATTGAGCTGGGCTGGGTTCGCCTTACCTTCGGTCGCTTTCATGGCTTGTCCGACGAAGAAGCCAAAGAGCTTGTCTTTGCCTGATCGGTAGCCTTCGACCTGAGCAGGATTTTCAGCAATGATCGCATCGATGATCGCTTCAATGGCTCCGGTATCGGTGATTTGGCGAAGACCCTCGCGATATATAATCGCATCGGCGGATTCCAAAGACGCCCAAAGGCCCTCGAAGACTTGCTTCGCGATTTTGCCGGAGATCGTGTCATCGGCGATCCGCTGAATGAGGCCCGCGAGTCGTTGAGGATCGACCGGACTTTCCTCAATCTCAAGGCTGGCTTTATTAAGGGCCGCAGCTAAATCGCCCATCACCCAGTTGGCACAGAGTTTCGGATCAGACCCAGAGAGCAGGGCCACCTGTTCAAAGTAGGACGCCAATTCGCGGGTAGCCGTCAGCACCTCGGCATCATAGTCGGTGAGACCGTACTGGGCTTTAAATCGCAGCTTCTTTTGATCGGGGAGCTCTGGAAGCTGTGTCCTGATCGATTCAATGAAGTCCGCGGCAATTTCAAGCGGCAGGAGATCAGGATCTGGGAAGTAGCGGTAGTCGTTGGCTTCCTCCTTGCTGCGCATGGAGCGGGTTTCATCTTTGTTGGCATCATAAAGCCTCGTTTCCTGAACAATGGTTCCGCCATTTTCAAGAATCTCGATCTGCCGCAGAACTTCATAGTTGATGGCCTTTTCAACGAACCTAAAGGAGTTGAGATTTTTGATCTCGGCCCGGGTCCCAAACTTTTCTTGGCCCTTGGGCCTGATGGAGACATTGGCATCGCAGCGGAAAGAGCCCTCCTGCATATTACCGTCGCAAATTTCGAGATAGCGAACCAAGGCATGCACCTTTTTCATATAAGCGACCGCCTCCTTGGCGGAGCGCATATCGGGTTCCGAGACGATTTCAAGCAGTGGGGTACCGGCCCGGTTGAGGTCGATGCCGGTATGGCCTTCAAAGTCTTCATGGAGGGATTTGCCGGCATCTTCCTCCAGATGGGCCCGGGTAATACCGATCACCTTCACTTCGCCATCGACCACGATGGTGGTCTCCCCGGTGCTGACCACAGGGAGATCAAACTGGCTGATCTGGTAACCCTTGGGAAGGTCTGGATAGAAATAGTTCTTCCGCGCAAAGACCGAGCGCGGCGAGACGGTGGCGCCGATGGCCAGGCCAAACTTCACGGCCATCTTCACGGCCTCTTGATTAAGGACCGGAAGAACCCCGGGTAGCCCAAGATCGATGGCGCAGGCCTGTGTATTAGGCTCTGCCCCATAAAGGGTGGCAGCGCCTGAGAAAATCTTTGATTTGGTAGCGAGCTGGGCGTGGATTTCAAGCCCGATCACGGTTTCCCATTGCATGTTCTTGAACCTTCAGGGGTGTTTAAGGGGGGGCGAGGCCAGCTTCAGAGCGTCGGAGACTGTTGGTGCCAGTCGGTCACGCCCTGATAGCGGTGCGCGACATGGAGGAGCCGTTGCTCTGAAAAATAGTTGCCGATGATCTGCATGCCAATCGGGAGCCCTTTGGAGAATCCCACCGGCACCGACATCCCGGGGAGTCCTGCGAGATTGACGGCGATGGTGTAAATATCAGAAAGATACATCGCAATCGGATCTTGACTCTTTTCGCCGAATTGAAAGGCCACCGAGGGGGAGGTTGGACCCATGATGACATCGACTTCCTCAAAAGCCTTTTTAAAATCATCACTGATCAATCGGCGGATCTTCTGCGCTTTGATGTAATAAGCATCGTAATAACCGGCCGATAAGGCATAGGTCCCAATCAGGATCCGGCGTTTGACTTCCGCCCCAAAGCCTTCACCGCGGGAGCGCATGTAAAGGTCTTTAAGATCCTTGGGATTTTCAGCGCGATAGCCATAGCGGACCCCGTCAAGCCGAGCGAGATTTGAGGAGCATTCGGCGGGAGCGACCACATAATAGGCGGGCCCTGAAAGATGCATATGGGGGAGTGAAATGGCCTTGACGGTGGCACCCAGCTTTTCGATTTCACCGATGGCCGCTTGAATGGCCTGATGGATGTCAGGATCAAGCCCCTCGCCAAAGAATTCTTGTGGAAGGCCGATGCGGAGTCCTTCAATACTTTCATCAAGGCCTTGGCTATAGGTCTCCTTGGGCCGTTCAAGGCTGGTGGAGTCTTTGGGGTCAAAGCCGGCCATCGCCTCCAGGAGCAAGGCACAATCTTCGGCCGTTTTGGCCATAGGGCCGGCCTGATCTAAGCTTGATGCAAAGGCGATCATGCCCCAGCGAGACACTAAGCCGTAGGTCGGCTTGATGCCGGTGATGCCACAAAAGGCGGCAGGCTGTCTGATGGAGCCGCCGGTATCGGTGCCTGTGGCCCCAGGCACCAGGCGCGCGGCCACTGCGGCCGCCGAGCCACCGGATGAGCCGCCAGGGACCGTTTCAAGATTCCAAGGATTCTTAACGGGGCCATAGAAGCTGGTCTCATTGGAAGAGCCCATGGCAAATTCATCCATGTTGAGCTTCCCCAACATGACCGTTCCAGCGGCGTTCAGGCGATCGACGACCGTCGCGTTATAAGGCGAAATGAATTGGTCGAGCATTTTGGAGCCGCAGCTCGATCGGACTCCTTCGGTACAGAAGATGTCTTTCTGAGCGATGGGGATCCCGGTTAAGGGTCCCGCGGCGCCCTTTTCAAGGGCTACATCGGCCGCTTTGGCGGCCTTAAGGGCTCGCTCAGGGGTGACCGTAATGAAGGCGTTGATCGATGGATCAAGGCGTTCAATTCGCTTGAGGAAGCTTTCAGTGAGTTCAAGGCTTGAAAAGGCCTTTGATTTTAGGCCGTCTGACAGTTCTCGGATGGTTTTGTCATGCATGATTCGGGTTCCAACATCATCGCCCTTTGGCTTGGGGCTTCGGCAAACATCTGGCGGGTGTCGTCCTAAGGGATAAGGCGCAGGGGCGACTAAGGCACGTTATTCAAGGACCTTGGGGACCAGGTAGAGCCCTGCTTCCACTTTGGGGGCGATCTTCTGGAAGGTCTCCCGCTGGTTCTCTTCGGTCACGACATCAGGTCTTAGCCGTTGCGCTTGATCAAGGGGGTGCGCCATCGGCGGCACCGCTTCGGTATCAACCGCGCTCATCTCATCAATGAAATTCATGATGCCAGAAAGGTCTTTGGCGTAGGCGTCAATCTTATCGGGATCAATGGCTAAGCGCGCCAGAAAGGCGATCCGGTTGACCTCATCGGATGTCAATGACATGGGGTACTCGTGGTTCACAAAGAGGAAGAGGAAATACAGTAGGACATTATTCTCCGAGCGGGCCTTGCCGTCAAAGCCCTCTTCGCCGTGTGATCGGCAAAAAAAGCGTCTTCGCCCTTTTTTTCTCGCCTTCCAGTGCCCTAAGCCTCAAGCGGATGGCGGTCCGTCAAAGTTCCTTGCCACCGCCAAGCCTCGCTTGCTAAATTAGTCGTTTTACTGACAACCAGAATGCCATGTTTTTCAAGCAGCTTCGGGGTTTCTATTCGACCGACCTTTCCATCGACCTTGGAACAGCCAATACCCTGATCTATTGCAAGGGGAAAGGCATCGTTCTCAATGAGCCTTCGGTGGTGGCGATTCGGGAAGATAAGATCCGGGGCCAGAAAACGATCGCTGCCGTAGGTGCCGAGGCTAAATCTATGCTGGGCCGAACGCCTGGCAACATCACGGCCATTCGGCCGATGAAGGATGGCGTGATCGCCGACTTCACCGTGACCGAGAAAATGCTGCAGTATTTCATTCACAAGGTGCATGAAAGTCGCCTCTTCAGGCCAAGCCCGAGGGTCTTAATCTGCGTCCCCAGCAGTTCAACCCAGGTGGAGCGCCGGGCGATCAAGGAATCAGCACTTGGTGCGGGTGCCCGCGAGGTCTATCTCATTGAAGAGCCCATGGCGGCGGCCGTGGGTGCAGGGCTTCCGGTGGATGAAGCGTGCGGGTCCATGGTGCTCGATATCGGTGGGGGGACCAGCGAAGTCGGGATCCTTTCCTTGAATGGGGTGGTCTATTCGGCCTCGGCCAGGATTGGGGGTGATCGCCTTGATGATGCCATCATGAGCTACGTCCGCCGAAACTATGGCACCCTGATTGGGGAAGCGACGGCTGAAAGGATCAAGCACGAGATAGGCTCGGCCTACCCCGGCAATGAAATTCGTAAAGTAGAGATCAAGGGCCGCAGTCTCTCAGAAGGCGTTCCAAGAAGCTTTGTCCTCAGTAGCAACGAGATTCTTGAAGCGCTCCAGGAGCCGCTTCAAGGGATCGTCGATGCGGTCAAGATCGCGTTGGAACAGACCCCACCGGAGCTGAGTTCTGATGTCGCCGAACGCGGCATCTACCTTACGGGGGGCGGCGCCCTTTTAAAGGACATTGATCGGCTGATCGCAGAGGAAACAGGGCTGCCGGTCCACATCGCCGAGGATCCTTTGACCTGCGTCGCGCGCGGCGGCGGCCGGGTGCTGGAGCTCCTCGATACCAAGGGCCTTGCGCTCTTCTCGCTGGAGTGATAACCGACTGATTTTTAAGGGTTCAACCGGTCATTCGAGATGCGAGTCAGACTCGATCACAAGCCTTTCGTCGTTAATGGTTCGGCGCTCCACGTCAAGCTGGTCATTTGTTTGGTGGCCTCCCTGATCGTTCTTGCGATTGAAAACCACCTCGAGGGGAGCGGCCAGCGACTCCCCTTTTCAGCGCTCGTCGAACCGGTTCGCCAACTGGTCAATGGACCCGCCCGTCTTTTCCGAAAATTTTCAGACTACAGCACCCAACAGACGGATCTGGTGATGGAGAACCAGAGGCTCCGGGAGGAAGCCTTGATGCTTCGTGGCCAACAGCTCCGTTTTGAAGCCCTTGAACAGGAAAACACCCGGTTAAGGGGTCTTCTAGACAGTACGTTCAAAGTCGGCGATCAGGTCCTGATTGCAGAGCCTCTATCGATCAGTCTCGTGCCTTACGAAAACCTGATCGTCGTCAATAAAGGCGAGCGACACGGCGTTAGAGTCGGTCAGGCCGTCATCGATGGCTTGGGTGTCGTCGGGCAGGTGCTAAGGGTCACGCGTCAGACAGCTGATATTGTGATGATCACCGACCCGAGTCACGCCACACCCGTCCAGATCAATCGGACCGGACTGCGGACCATTGCCATGGGAACCGGTCAGACCGACCGGCTGGATTTACCTTATCTTCCGGGAAATGCCGACATTGAACCCGGGGATCTTTTGGTCACATCAGGTCTCGATGGCGTCTTTCCTGCGGGCTATCCAGTGGCCCGCATCGCGCCCCGGAAGGAAGGCCAACCGATCCTTCAAGGGGGTGCGATCCCGATCGCACGGCTCGATCACAACCGAGAATTATTGGTCGTGAGGACCGATTCGACGCCCCTCCAGAAAGCACCTGAGCCCCTGACCTCACCGCCTGCCCCCAGCACCCATGAGCCATGAGCCTTTGGCTTCACACCGGATCGCCTTGGCATTAACGCTGGGTCTTGCCATGATCACAAGGATCCTGCCGCTCGGAGAGGGCTTCGCTCCCTTCAATCCTGATTGGGTGGCCTTGGTGCTCCTCTACTGGATTCTTCCGGTACCGGAGCGGATTGGGATTCTTTGGGCCTGGGGCGTTGGGTTGATGGTCGATGCCTTAACCGGCCGCCTTTTAGGGCAGCATGCCCTCGCCTATGGTGTGATGGCCTATTTGGCTCTGCTCATGAGAGCGCGGCTCACCTTGTTGCCCCTTTTCATGCAAAGTCTCTGGGTGCTTGGGCTGTTGTTGGTTGAATCCCTGCTGGTGCTTTGGACGCAGCGGCAAGAGCTCCCGGTGGCCATGCAATTTCAGTACTGGTATCCGGCCTTGACCGGCGCTTTAATCTGGCCCTTAGTCCTTTTTATTCTTCATGGATTGACCGGCGTAAGGCACCGGCCGTGAAAAGCGATCTGACCGTCGAAGACAGCCTTCGCGAAAACCGTTTGTTTATGCATCGGATTCTCGCCAGTGTCTCCTTGATGCTCCTCGGGGCTCTGATTCTAGTGATTCGATTGATCTATCTTCAGATTGAGGGCCATCAGCTTTATTCGACTCTTTCAAGAGAGAATCAGGTCAAGATTTCTCCCATCACACCCACCCGGGGGATGATCCTCGATCGGAACGGGGAGCCCTTGGCCGATAACTATGTCACCTACAGTCTCGAGGTAGTGCCGGAGGGGATTCAGGATATCAAGGCCCTTCTTGAGGCTATTTCGAAGGTCATCCATCTCAGTGAGTCGGAGCTTCAGGCCTTTCGAGATCTGATGGCCAAGCGGAAACCCTTCGAGAGCGTTCCCGTTCGCCTTGAGCTCTCGGAAGAAGATCTTGCGCGAGTGGCCGTAAAACTTCCTTGGCTGAATGGGGCTGAGATCAGAACGCGCATGATGCGCCGTTATCCCTACAAGGAATTGACGGCCCATGTGGTGGGCTATATCGCACGAATCAACGAAAAGGAATTGAACTATCTCGATCCTTCCGAGTACCTTGGGACCTTCTTTGTTGGTAAAAATGGTCTTGAGAAGAGTTATGAAACGGTGCTTCATGGAAGGACGGGGCACCAGGAATATGAAGCCAACGTGAAGGGTCGAGTGGTGAGGGAGCTCGGCAAAAAGCCCGCTTTAGATGGCGCTAATCTCTATCTTTCGATTGATATCGGCCTACAAAAGGTGGCCATGGAGGCCCTTGGGGATTATCGCGGGGCGGTGGTGGCAATCGACCCTCGCACCGGCGATGTCCTGGCTTTGGCCAGCAAGCCGAGTTATGACCCCAATCCCTTCATTCAGGGGATCGATAAGAAGAGCTTCGATGCCCTTCAAGGGGATGAGTCACGCCCCCTTTATGATCGGGCGACCCGCGGCGCCTATCCGCCGGGATCCACCGTCAAGCCCTTTGAGGCCTTGGCGGGCCTTGAGCTTCTGGGTCTTCCCCCTCTGGGCCGGATTGCCTGCCCTGGGTACTATCGTCTTCCAGGCTCAAAGCACAAGTATCGGGATTGGGCGCACTCAGGCCATGGTGCGACCGACATGCACCGGGCGATTGTGCAGTCGTGTGACGTTTATTTTTACGAACTAGCGAGTCGCCTTGGGATTCGGCGCCTTCATGACTTCATGCAGAGCCGCTTTGGGCTTGGGGTTCCAACGGGGATTGATATGGCCGGTGAAAAAGGAGGCTTATACCCCTCAGAGGAGTGGAAAAAGAGCCATAAACGTGGCGATTGGAGCCCTGGGGATACGGTGATTGCGGGGATTGGTCAGGGTTTTGTGACAGCGACCCCGATTCAGATGGCGAGGGCCACCGCGATCCTTGCCCACAAGGGGCTCGATGTCGAGCCGCGCCTCGTGAGCCGCATTCGGGCCGGTTACGATATTGAGCCGCCCTTTCCCAAAAAACCCCATGCGGATCGGAGGCCCATCGACCCTGGCCAGTGGGAAACGGTCGTGAGCGCTATGGTCGATGTGATCCAGAAGGGAACCGCCCACCGGATAGCCGCAGGCCTTGACTATTCGATCGCCGGAAAAACAGGGACCGCCCAGGTCTTTTCCGTGGCCCAAAATCAGAGTTACAAGAGTATGCGGCTCACCCAATCGATGCGAGATCACGCTTGGTTTATTGCTTTTGCACCTGCGGACAACCCCAAAATTGCGGTGGCGGTGATCGCTGAGAATGCAGGCCACGGCGGCACCGTCGCTGCCCCAATGGCCCGTAAAGTCATGGATCACTATTTGCACGGCCTTCCTCATGAAAATTGATCCGATTCTTCAAGCACTTGAAGCCCAAAAAAAACCGAGGTTTCGGTTTTTGAGTCAGTTGCCGATGGATCTTCCCCTCCTTGGGGGGCTCTTGCTTCTCTCAGGGATTGCCATGGTGGTGCTCTATTCAGCCTCCGGGCAGTCGCTGGATGTTGTTTTGCGTCAGGGCCTTCGGTTGATGCTGGCGCTCTTGGTCATGGTTGGCGTTGCCATGATTCATCCGCGGCAGCTCGCCAACATGAGCCCAATTCTCTATCTGGTCGGGGCCTTGATGCTGGCCCTGGTGCTTCTGTTTGGCAAGATCAGTATGGGCGCGCAGCGCTGGCTGGACCTTGGGATTATCCGGTTTCAGCCCTCGGAACTGACCAAGCTCTCGACGCCGATGATGATCGCTTGGTTCATGGCTCGCTATACCCTGCCTCCCGCCGCCAAGCGGCTTTTTGGCGCGGCGCTTTTGATTTTGCTGCCGGTCCTTCTCATCGCGAAGCAACCGGATTTGGGGACGGCGATTTTGGTGGGCAGTTCGGGGGCGGCGGTCATTTTTCTTTCGGGGATCTCCTTCAAGATTTTGGCAGGCCTATTTGTTCTTGGGGCGGGTTCACTGCCTCTTTTTTGGCAGTTTCTTCATGGGTATCAGCGAGATCGCATCCTGATGCTCCTGAATCCCGAGGCGGATCCTTTGGGGCGCGGTTACCACATCATTCAGTCAAAAATCGCGATTGGCTCCGGTGGCTTCAGCGGCAAGGGCTGGCTGCATGGCACCCAGGTTCATCTCGAATTTCTTCCGGAGAGTTCGACCGACTTCATTTTTGCGGTCCTTGCTGAGGAGTTTGGACTCATTGGCTGCCTGGGGCTGCTTTCGGCCTACGCCATTATCCTTGCCCGGTGTCTTTACATTGTTGTGCAGGCCAAGGATCGCTATAGCCGCTATCTCGCGGGCGCTTTGACGCTGACCTTCTTTGTCTATGTGTTCGTCAATATGGGCATGGTCATAGGTATTTTGCCGGTGGTGGGGGTACCGTTGCCCTTAGTCAGCTATGGCGGGACCTCCACGGTGACCCTCCTTGCAGGCTTCGGTATTTTGATGTCGATTCAGGTGCATCAGAACCGTCAGTTTGAATAGCTTGTTCAAGAAGCTCCGGATCAGGACTTAGGGATCAGCTTGATGCTCGATCTTTAAAGAGAATCTCGCCGCTTATCTACCGCTCTGAAATGCCTATGATTATCTCGATAATCTAGGCTTTTCTTTCTGCTTCGACGAGAACTGCCTAAGCCGCAAGCGGCGAAGGACTTACATTATCTCCACAGACACTCCCACGGTGAGCTTGCCGCAGTTTTGAGTATCACAGCCGCGTTCAAGTGGCGGTCAATGACTAATCCGCAATCGCATCCACTCTTTGCCAAGCGGCATATCGTGAAGCCGGCCACAGCCAGAGCAAACCTTGGTGCTGGGTGCGAATCGTGGATGGACCTATAAAAAAGCTCCAGTCATCTCGGCTTTGTATTCAACTTGCGTCCTGAACATTCGCATACCCGCATCTCCGACCGAGCGTCCCATTGCGGGACGTCCCCTTGACGTTCAGGTCTTCAATTCCGATGACGCTGAATTCACTCGCTTCGCGATGACTGAGCTTGTGAACGGCATCCTGCCGAATATCTGCAATCCTTCTATGGAGTTTGGAAAGTTTGGCTTCCGCATGTCATGAACTATCCTCGGGCCAAAGGGACACCCTTTGAAGCCCAGAGCGGCATAGCCTATTAACCTAATTGACAAAATAACCGAAACGGTTAATTCTTGAGGTCATGGAAAAAGGTATTCCTCACTGCAAGCTCTCAGTCGTCAAATCCTTAGTCGAAGCTGGCCAGGTAAGAGCTACAGCCAGCGCTTTTAATGGGGCACGAGAGCTAGGAATAGACGATCTGGATGGGATGTGCAGGGTTGTCATGTCGCTGACCTCCGCTCACTTCCACAAGAGCATGACAACACATGCCGACCACCGAATCTGGCAGGACGTTTATCGTGGCAAGACGCCAGATGGACGAGAGGTTTACCTGAAGCTGACGGTTATTGACGATGTTCTTATTGTTTCCTTCAAGGAGCTATGACAATGAAATGTCCCGTATGCGGTGCGGCAGAGCTAATTCACGACACCCGTGATCTGTCCTACATCTACAAGGGTGAAACGAGTCTGATTCCATCGGTCACGGGGGAATTTTGTCCTGCCTGTGACGAAGTTGTTCTGAATCGTGAACATGGGAATCGTTACAGCGAGTTAGTGGGTTTGTTTCAGCGACAAGTGAATTCTGCCTTTGTTGATCCTGACTACATTGCTAAGGTGCGTCGAAAACTCGATCTTGATCAGCGACAGGCTGCCGAGTTGTTTGGTGGTGGCGTCAATGCCTTCTCGCGTTACGAGAACGGAAAGGCTAAGCCACCCCTTGCCCTCGTCAAATTACTAAAGGTGTTGGATCGCCACCCGGATTTGCTCAACGAAGTCCGTTCATCCTGATTGAGTCCCAATAGAGCAGGGGGGGGTAAATGACGTGGGCTGGACCGTAAAAATAACTGACATCGCTATTTTATTTGCGACTCTTTGTGGGCCTGTTTTGGCTGTTCAAGCGCAGAAGTGGCTAGAACATGGGCGAGCGATTAAAGAGCGGCGGCTATGGATCTTCCGAACTCTCATAGCAACGCGGGCCTCCCGTTTGTCAGCGAGTCATGTTGATGCCCTGAATGCCTTCCTATTGAGTTCTACGGTTCGGGAAAAGAATTACTGGCGATCCAGGATGCCTGGAAAATCAATCTTAGCCATATGAAGGTCAGTGAGTTCTACGAAATGCTAAGTCTAAAGCGCTCCCAGGGCTGAACGGCCGCATTGAGAAGAACGGTTCATGCCTTCGCCGCTCCAGCCGTCCCCGCTCGATCCTTGTAGCGACCACAAGGTCGCTTCACGTGACTCAAAGATGACTCTACGGGGCTTTCGGGAAACCTTGCAGCTCACCGATGGTGAGCCGCAAGGTCCTTGTCCTTCTGGGGGGCATGAACATCATCAAGGTCTCGCCGCTACGCGGCTGACCTTTGATTTTCAGCTCGGACTTCTGGTCGTGGCTTGACACTCTGGCATAGCAGACCGTTGGAAAGTCAGCATCACCTCAAGCCAAGAGCTTGGCGGCGTCATAAAAGCGCGTCCCACCCTTGGGTTTCCTGTCGGGCAGGAGTTCACCTGTTTTCTCCCACTTCCCTAGGGTGTCTAAAGACACCCCAAGGAGCGCCGCCGCTTCGCCAATCTTTACTAATCGCTTTTCCATAGTCAGAGATTATCTGTGATTATAAGCAACGGTTACGAGCCCCAAAGAGTAGCAATGGGTGCTGCCCAGAGACCGCCGCCGAGTGGGAGGGTCTCGTCACCGTCATACAGCAGAACGCCCATTTTGAAGTGATCACCTGCGAGAGAGGCTAACTTCTTAAGCCCCCGAAGATCAGTCTCTTTGACGGTTGCTGCGGCTTTGACTTCCACGCCGACCACTTCACCCAAAGCGTTTTCGATGAC
>QYQA01000053.1 GCA_007280285.1 Methylococcus sp.
GAGTTTTTGGTAGCTCTCGGCCTCCTTAATGAGGCCATTGTGGCGACTTTCACCCTGTTGAAGCAGGGCGGTCACCTCGGCTGAATGGAGGGTTTGAATATGGCTCAGGACAGGCCACAGATCCGGGCAGTAGTGATAGGTTTCTTTGATCAGCGACATCTCGATAGCTGGATGGCTATTGAGGAGGGCATGGAGGGTGGTCGTTCCCGCCTTGGTGGCTCCAATCACAAAGATATGGTCTTTCTTTGTCATGCTGAATGAACGCCTAGCAGCGACCCTTGAGGCCCGATCGCCAAATGAAAATGCGATGGCGGAGAGGGGTTGGGAGCAGCAGTGATAGGAGGAGGGTCAGGACCGGAACAGGACTCATCCCATGTCGCACCGCCGCCATCGCGTGCTGGCGACAGAGAGCTTTGTCCCCACTCAGGGCATCGTACATGGCCGCGTGAAAAAGATGTCGGCCATAGACTTTGGGGCAATGGCTTAGCCAATCGGCTGAATAGCGGCGGAGAAGTTCTCGGTAGCCTTTGGCGAGGCCTGCTGAGCGCTCAATGGTGAGCCTGGCGCTCGTTAGATTTTGGCCATGATTCATGTGATAGATGAGGGCAGGTTGATGGACATAAAGGAATGGGTAGCTTTTTGCAATTTCGTACCAGCGAAGTCCTTCAAGTCCATTACATTCTGGCCAGAAGGGAGCGCTCTCAAGCGCTTTTCGGCGAAAGATCCTGAGTGCCTCGCCTTGTGTTTTACAACCACAGATGAGGTCTTCATAGCCTAAAATCATTCGTTTTTCAGCAAATTGGGAATGCCCCCCGCCCCCCTTTGGGGTGCTGACGGCAAAGGCAGCGGCGCCGATCTCCTCTGGCGCTTCTTGGAGGGTCCTCACCATCAGTGAGAGCGTTTCAGGTGTGGCCAGTTCGTCATCACTGTCTAGAAAGAGCACCAAATCCGAGGTGATTTCACGTTCGCCTCGGGCTCTTGCGACATTGCACCCCTGATGGTCCTGATGAATGTACTGGATGCGATCATCCTGAAGGTGGCTGAAGAATTGATCGGTATGGTCCGTTGAACCATCGTCGACGACAATCCATTGAAACCGGCCTTCAGTCTGACATTCAAGGGAGGCCCAGGTTCTTGGCAAGAGATGGGCACGATTGAAGGTGGCGGTGATGATGCTGACGACCGCACCCATCAGGCGCCGGCCTCAAGTCTTTCAGAGGGGTTCATGAGGGGCTCGGTTTCAGGACGTCTCTTAGTAAGAGAAATGCCAGAACGCGCTCAACTGAATCCTCAAGAGATTCAGCCCCGGTGTCAATGATAAGGTCTGGCTGTATGGGCTCTTCGTAAGGTGATGAGATGCCGGTGAACTCCTTGATTTCTCCACGCCTGGCCTTCTGGTAAAGGCCTTTGATATCCCGTTGCTCGCAAATTTCAATGCTGGCTCGGCAATAGATTTCAAAAAAATCGCCGACTTCAAATAAGCGTCGAGCTTGCTCTCGATCGATCCTCAGCGGCGAGATAAAGGCCGTTAATACGATGCAGCCGGCATCGACAAAGAGTTTAGCCGTTTCGCCGATTCGCCTGATATTTTCAGAACGATCCTCAAGAGAAAAACGGAGATCAGAACAGAGGCCATGGCGGACATTATCGCCATCAAGGACGTAGGTGTGGCTCCCTCGTTGATGCAGCGATTCCTCGACCGCGTGGGCGAGTGTTGATTTTCCAGCCCCCGATAATCCGGTAAACCAAAGGACCGCTGATCGATGGCCAAAGAGCGCGGCCCTTCGATGGCGGGTGACCGTTGCGGCATGGCGGACCAGATGGAGGTTCGTGGTGTTCATGAGCGGCGTTAGGCTTCAGTTTTTTTTTCTGAGTGACAGTTGAGCCAGTTGGAAAGATCCCGATCAAGAAGCTCGGCGAGAAGACTAATATCGTCACGGAAGTGATTTTCAAGGACGGCTCTCATCGAGGGACTTAAGGCCTCTCTTTCCCGATAGGTTACATTTTTTTTCTCGAGTCCTCCAAGGAGTCCGAAGCTTTTTCGAATACCCAGCGTTTCCTTGATGAGAACCAGCGCTTGCATCAGGGTATGGGCCCCTCTCGATTTGCGGGCTTTAGCGGGATTCCGCAGCGGGAAGATATCGCGGCCATCATCCGGAAGTCCCAAGAAGGAGAGTACCTTAAGGTACTGCTGGCGGGGATTTTCTTTGACGTCATCCAACAAGAGGGTAAGGACTTTGTCCTTTTGCACCGTGGCAAGCAGTCGCTGAAGCTGCGCGCCGATAAGACAGGCGCTCCCGTAATCAAGGTGTCTTGGATTTCGGCACCAGGTCGACGTCATTTTTCCTTCTGCCCGGGCACTGTTCAAAGCCCATGCCTGCTCGAAATCATGAATGTGTTCGTAGCCTAAGAATATTTTCTGCTCGTGAAGCGAATAAGCCATTTCGATGGGGTTTCGGAGACAGACGATATAACGGGCATCGTGCCGATAGGCCTCGATGTTTTTGGCCGCCTCCTTGGAGTAAAGATACCAGGTAGAGCCTTCGCCGATGGCGAGATGATCCTCTGTGGCCCCCTCAAATAACGCTTCATAGGCGGCAAGGTCGGGGTAGCTTCTATGGTCATCGGAATTGAAATGATGAGGCTCCTTGTTCGGCGAGAAGTAAACCTGGGGATGGGCAGAGAGCCAAAAGGCGAGGGACGTCGTTCCAGCCTTTGGGGCGCCAACAATAAAGAAATTGGGTTTCGGCATGCCGGTATAACTCCGTTGAAGTCAAAGTGAGTGTGGGGTGGCTATTGGCTCTTGGCGGCTGAACTTTTAGCTGTTGGTTGGAATCGAGCCAGCGCCCGTTTAACCAGCTCGCGGGCCAGCCGGCTATCTTGCCGGCGGAGGAGAAGAATTGGCCAGGCGGCGACAGCAAGAAAAGCCGCACCGTTTGGAATAATCATCCAGTAGGCGAGGTTCAGTTGCCTTAATGGATAAAGGGCGATCAAGGCCATAAGGGCGGCTGTTGTCATCAGAAGGAGCCATTGAAAGTGTCGTTTAAAGTCGACTTGAAGCCCAAGCCTTGCCATCGAAGAGAGCGAGGTGATCAGCATGCCCCATTGACTCAGGGAGGTCGCAAGGGCCACTCCTTTCGGGCCCCACTCGAAGATGAACATGAAGATAAAGCCAAAAATAGCGTTTAGAAACAGGCCAAAAAGGATGCGCTTGGCCACGAGCTTAAGGCGGTTCTCCACTTGAAAGATTTGACCGATGGGGCCAATGAGGAGAATCGGGATGATGGCAAAGGCAAAGTTAGCGGTGCAGGAGGCGACCATCAAGGTATTGTCGCGACTGAAGTTGCCACGCTCAAGAAAGAGACCCACCGCCTCTTCAGAAAATCTAAAAATCAAGAAGGTCATGAGGACGCCGGCAGAAATGCTGGCGGAGATCAGCTGATTGAGTTTAAGGATTTTTTCTGCGCTTTCCCTTGAGGCTTCGGCGTAAACGGTGATGAAGGGGCCGTCGAGCCTCAGAAGTTCGGGGACAATGTTGATCAGCGTCCAGCCATAAGCGACGGCGCTGACCGCTCCTTGGGGCAGGAAGGATACGAATTGGCGGTCGATGAGGGCATAGACGTACTGGGCACCGTAGATGAATAACAGCGAGGGGATCATCGGTAACAGTCGTTTGATGCTCGCTGAGAAGGGACTGCCAAGCCATCGAATGCTTCCTCTTAAGCTCACTAATGTCAGGCAAAAGGCGAGGCTCACCCCAAGACTGTAAGACCAGATCATCACGCCTTTCGTGGTGGGGTAAGTCACCATGCAGGCAAGGATCGTGATGGCGATGAGGAATTCGTTACGGTAGGCGATTGAGAAACGCCGCTGGGCCTTGGCGAAGGAATACAGCATTTTTATCGGGATGTAGAGAAAGACCAAGGGTCCAGCCCAGTGAATGGTTGTTTCAAGATAGGCCATCCGTTCTGCATCAAATCCCCAGGCGAGTTTAATCAGGATCGGCCAGGTCCACGTGACGATCGTACCTAAGACGCCAGAGAAGATCACACTCAATGTGAAAAGGTCGCCGGTGAAGGCCCGAGCCTCCTGGCTTTTGCCCGCCATGTGGAGCTTAACCAGTTCTGGGACCGCCATCACGTCAGCGATCTTCGACCAGCTAAAAACAAAGAGGCCGATCAAGCTCACCGTCATGTAGAAGACGTCGAGTTCGATGCCAAGACCCAGAGTTGAAGCAATGATCACATGTTTCAAAAGGGCGGTTGCTCGATCGAGCAAGGTCCAGATGACCGATGAAAAGATGGCTTCGATATAGCTTTGGGCGCGCCCTTTCATGCGGTTCTCTCGCCGTTAAGAGCGGTGTTGAGCCGCCGGGGCTTCATGTAAATGGCAAGAGAACACAGGGTGCTGCTGATCAGGGTGATGAGGCCGCGAATAGGGTCGCTGTTAAAGTTGCTGCTGAAGCCCCAGATCAGGATCATCGTCAGGGAGGATAGGCAGAACATCACCAAATCTCTTGGCGGTGATCGTTCATGGATCGCCCGAAGGAGCGAATGGGCCATCAGCGTAAGACAGATCAAAATAACCAGAAAACCGATCAGCCCGGATCTCACGATGATTTCGGCGTAGCCGTTATGAAAGTGAGCCAGCCAGATTTTTGTGACCGGGGTCATCAGGCGCTGATCCCCAGATGATGCGATGAAGGATCGGCTAGACAGAGGCCCCCAGCCAAAAAAAGGTTTTTCTTGAATAACCCGAAAGGCCTCCTGAAGGACCGTCCAGCGGAGAGTCAATGATGATTCGACGGGAGGGGGGTTGCTGAGAGGGGCTGCGCTGGACACGATCTCCTTAAGGCTTGATAGATCGGGCGCTATCCGGTGCCAGATGGCCTCATGATTGATCGCAAGGCCCTGCACGATCAGAAACAAGGTGGCGATCTGAAGGCCTATTTTCAGTCGCTGGGAAGCTTCCTTAGGCGGCTGTTCGCAGTGGTCTTGAAGCCAGAGAGTGAGGGGGATGACGATCACGCTCACCAGGTAGGCAGCCCGCGACTGACTGGCCATCAGCATGAAGGTACACAGGTAAAGGGCGACACCCCACAAGGCGATCTTGAGTCCTCGCCAGACAGGGTATCTGGTCTCCTTGTTCAGAATAAAAGGGCCAAAAATGAGAAGCCCCAACATAGCGGTGGCCGCAATGAGGCCGGTGGTTGGCGCGGTCAGATGAAAACCGGTCTGAAAGTCGTTTTGGAAAAGGAGAATGGATTTAAGCGGGGTTGTTTTGAAAAGGCCGGTAAAAAAACCGGCAAGGGCCGCCAGGAGAAGAACGGCGATGCGAGAAGGCTTTCCGGCTAACCCATCAGCCAGCGGGACGAAGCCTAAGAGGAGTAACAGCCAGCGCGCCGTGTCTAAGGCGCGTTCGCCAGGGTGGCTAAAAGGGGGAATATCCCGGGTGAAGGCATCGAACACCAAGAAGGAGGCGAGCATCAGGCAGCCAGCGATCATTTTTTGGCCGCCAAGACGATACGCTTTGAGGTAGCTTTCAGGGCGGGCTACCATCAATAAAACGATGAGGGTCGTGAAGCTATCCGGCAGCGAGCATGCCAGAAAGCCCAAAATCGCTATGAGGCTGAGTTTTAGAAACTCATGCAGGCGGGCTGACATGGATGGCTTTGGGTCCTAGGGTCTTGAATGGCGGCTCCCGCCGGTGAGGAGGGGGGCCGCTCAGTGGTTTGTCGCAGAAGGCGTTGACCGTGTCATCACCTCTCTATCATCGGGGGATTATCCCATTTTTGCGCCAGATAAGGCGGCCTTTAGGGGGGGGCTTATCTTGGCCCTATGAGGTGATCTGAAGCCTCGACCCTCCGCGGCGCAGAAGACGTTGCAAGGGATTCTTTGCATCCATGCCGGCGATTCGCTAACCTAGAATTCCGTCAACTAGAATCCCCCCTTAATGGACATTCTTATATTAGTGGGCTTGTTCATCCTGAACGGGCTCTTTGCGATGTCTGAAATCGCCATGCTCTCCGCCCGCAAGATTCGTTTGCAGCAATCGGTCGAGGAGAACATTCCTGGGGCCAAGACGGCTCTTGATCTCGCCAATGAACCCAGCCACTTCCTGTCCACCATTCAGGTCGGAATCACCTTGATTGGCATCATGAGTGGGGCGCTTGGCGAAGCGGCCTTATCACATCATATGGTGGCTTATCTCAAGGCCGTGCCTTTCTTGGCCCCATACAGCGATGTACTGTCCCTCGCGTTGGTGGTCATCTTGATCACCTATTTCTCTTTAATTATCGGTGAACTGGTTCCCAAACGTCTCGCGTTACTGCAGTCAGAGCGCATTGCCATGATCATGGCACCGCCGATGCGGTTCTTGTCGCTTCTGGCCTATCCCTTGGTCAAACTGTTAAGTTGGTCAACGGATCTTGTCCTGTTTGTTCTTCGGGTTAAAAAGGCTGAAGAACCTCTGGTGACGGAGAGAGAAATTCGCCTGATGATCGATCAAGGGACGGAGGCGGGCGTTTTTCATAAAGGGGAAAAGGAGTTGGTGTCTAATGTGATGCGTCTTGATGCCCTCAAGGTAGGCGCTATCATGACGCCGAGAATGGATGTCTATTACCTCGATACGGCGTTCTCTTTGGAGGAGAATCGGCGCCGCTTGATTGAGAGTGCCCACTCGGTTATTCCTGTCTGTCGAAATGGTCTTGATAATGTCCTGGGTGTTGTGGAGGCGAAAAACCTGATGCGTCTCGCGCTGTCGGGGGAGGATCTGCGTTTGAGTGCGGCCATTCGTCCGGCGAATTACATTCCAAAGTCACTGACGGCGGTCCAGCTCCTGGAGGAATTTCGTCGCGCTAAGATCTCCTTGGCATTGGTGGTAGATGAATACGGTGAATTGGCTGGACTGGCCACTTTGAAGGATGTTCTTGAGGCGATCGTTGGAGATATTCCTTCGGAAGAGGCCTGGGATGATGAGCCTGAGGCGACTCAGCGCGAAGATGGGTCTTGGTTGGTCGACGGCACCTTGACGATTGAGAAGTTCACCCAGCTTCTCGAGGTCGAAAAATTGCCGGACGCGGGCGATGGCAATTTCCATACCGTTGGCGGCTTTGTGATGCAGCAGCTGGGCCATGTCCCTAAAGCCAGCGATCACTTCACTTGGGGCGGCCTTTATTTTGAAGTGGTCGACATGGACCGTAATCGGGTCGATAAGATCTTGGTGTCAACGCTGCCGCCGGCGAAGACCTGAGTGACCGCTGTGACCGTTTTTTGGCATCGATACCTTGAAAAAACCCAACATTGAGGGAGCGTTTGATGAAAGTTTCAACCGAAAGCCGCGATGGCCAGACCGTTCTGGTGGTCGCTGAAGAACGGCTGGATGCCAATAATTCTTCCGAGTTGCGCGATCAGATCTTGCCCCTTCTCGAGGCGGGTGGGCAGCGGGTTGTCGTTGACTTGACCGGGGTCAGCTTTATTGATAGTTCAGGTCTTGGAGCCCTTTTGTCGGGATACAAGAGCGCACACCTAAGATCCGGTTCTCTGGTGCTTGCGGGTCTCCAGCCACGCGTCCAGTCCATGTTTGAATTGACCCGTCTGCATCGCGTTTTCGCTATCTTTCCAACCGTTGATGCGGCATTGACCGCGCCCCAGGAGGGGGAGGCTGATCATGGCCGGTAGCGATGATATCCATGTCGACATTGTCGTTCCCAATAAGAAGCGGTATCTCAGCCTGATCGGCAATATTGCGGAGGAGGTTGCTCGGGCGCTCGATCATTATGATGGTGATCGGGAGGCTTTGGCCTACCACCTTAATGTGGTGCTGACAGAGGCCATGGTCAATGCGATCGAGCATTCGATACCGGAAGATGTCGAGCAAACGGTTCGCGTGTGTATCTTTATCGAGCATGATGATCTGTGCGTCAGGGTCTACGATCATAGTCAAGGTTTCGATATTGAAACGATTCCAGACCCAGATAACGAGCATCTTTCAGAGCGTGGCCGGGGTATTTTCCTTATCCGCACCCTGATGGATAAGGTGACCTACTGTCGTCATGAGGAGGGTAACGTCCTCGAGATGCATAAGCGACTGGTCGGGTGATGCGGTGGGGTCTTCGGTCGTGACCGCCCGAACCAATGCGGTGCGCTTGAGGTCTTATCTCTTTTATTCCCCTGCCCTTGGAAGCTATAACGATGTCTAACCCCCTCCTTGGCCACGCGCCGCTACCCCCTTTTTCCAGCATTAAGCCTCGTGACGTTGTCCCCGCCATCACGGCGCTGCTGGAGGAAAGTCGGGCGTCCCTTGAGCGACTGCTACAAGGCGGTGGGGCCAGCACCTGGGCTACTCTGGTCGCACCCCTCGAGGATATCGATGATCGATTGAATCGGGCGTGGTCGCCGGTGAGCCATCTCAATGCGGTTGTCAACAGTGATGAGATGCGCGAGGCCTATAACCATTGCTTGCCTCTCCTGAGTGAATACGCCACTGAGGTCGGTCAAAACGATCGTCTTTTCAAGGCGTATTGCGCTATCAGGGAAGGCGCTGAATTTGAGTCGTTTGACCCTGCGCAACAGAGAATCATTGAAAATTCTCTTCGTGACTTTCGATTGTCGGGCGTTGACTTACCCCCTGAAAAGAAAGACCGCTTCAAGGCGATTGCCCTTGAGCTTTCAAATCTTGGTAGCACGTTTCAAGATCATGTGTTGGATGCGACCATGGGTTGGACTCGACACCTTGAGGAGGCGTCGATGCTCGCGGGTATTCCTGAAGCGGCGCGTGAAATGGCCCGGCAAAAGGCGGTCTCCATGGCGCTTCCGGGTTGGGTTTTTACCCTCGATTTCCCGTCCTACATTGCCGTCATGACGCATGCCGATTCACGAGAGCTTCGGCGAGAGTGTTATACCGCCTACGCCACGAGGGCCTCGGATCAGGGCCCCGGTGCGGGGCAATGGGATAATGGCTGGGTGATGGAGAAGATTTTGACGCTGCGTCAGGAGGAGGCTCAGCTTTTGGGTTACGATAATTTCGCTGAATTATCCTTGGCGACTAAAATGGCCCCCTCGACCGATCGCGTGATTGATTTTCTAGAGCATCTCGCCGCTTGTTCGATGGCCCAAGCGAAGGAAGATCTCGAAGAACTTCGCCAGTTCGCTAGCAACGCCTTGGGGATCGATCAACCGGATGCTTGGGATTGGACCTATGCGTCTGAAAAATTGAGACAGAGCCGCTACGCGCTCTCTGATCAAGAAGTGCGGGCCTATTTTCCGGCACCGAAGGTGGTCGACGGTCTCTTTGCCGTGGTCAAGCGGCTTTTTGGATTGGAGATCACTCTTCGATCGGGTGTCGATGTTTGGCATCCCGATGTCACCTACTTTGATATCAAAGATCGTGATGGCCTCCTTCGAGGCGGGTTCTATCTCGACCTTTATGCACGCGACAAAAAACGAGGGGGTGCTTGGATGGACGAGTGTGTCACCCGGCGCCGTCTTCCGAGTGGGGTCCAGTTGCCGGTCGCATACCTCACCTGTAATTTCACGCCACCCTCAGGCGCAACGCCTGCTCTTTTGAGCCACGATGAAGTTCAAACCCTGTTTCATGAGTTTGGCCATGGTCTTCAGCACCTCATGACCCAGGTCGATCACTTAGGCGTTTCAGGGATTCATGGCGTCGAATGGGACGCTGTCGAACTACCCAGTCAGTTTATGGAAAACTTTTGCTGGGAGCCTGAAGCCTTGGTTCTTATTTCATCGCATCATGAGAGCGGGGAGCCTTTGCCGCCCGATCTTTTGAAGAAGATGCTGGATGCAAGGAACTTCCAGTCCGGAATGCAGATGTTGCGGCAGATTGAGTTTGCTTTGTTCGATTTTCGATTGCATCGAGAATTTCATCCTGATCAGGGTGGTTCTATCTATGGCCTTCTTGAATCGGTTCGGGCCAAGGTCGCCGTTGTCAGGCCGCCGTCATTCAATCGGTTCCCGCACAGCTTTTCGCATATTTTCCAAGGCGGCTATGCCGCTGGCTATTTCAGCTACAAATGGGCTGAGGTCCTCTCAAGCGATGCCTTTTCCTTGTTTGAAGAGCGGGGTGTGTTTGATCCTGAGACGGGACGTCTTTTCCTTGAAACCATCCTCGAAACAGGGGGGAGCCAGAAGGCGATGGATCTTTTTGTGGCCTTTAGAGGGCGCGAGCCTTCCGTTGATGCATTATTGCGCCATAGCGGCCTGCCTCAGGTAGCTTAAGAGATCGCGCTTTAGCTGAGGCTGATTGTTAGGTTCCCAAGGGGCCTTCGCGGCCTTCTTTGAGGTCACTGCGCCGAATAAAAGAAGCGCGCTGTGCTACATTATTGGGTTAATTTGAGCGGAGAGCCCCATGAAGGCGCGCATTAAATGGATTGAAAACAGTCTCTATCTGGCGGAATCCGGCAGTGGGCATACGGTCGTGATGGATGGCCCACCGGAGTCTGGGGGAAGAAATCTCGGCGTTCGCCCGATGGAGATGCTGTTAATGGGGATGGGGGGGTGTGCCAGTTTCGATGTGGTTCACATTCTTAGAAAGGGCCGTCATCAGGTGACTCATTGTGAGGCTATACTCGAGGCTGAGCGTGCTTTAGAGGATCCAAAGGTGTTCACCCGGATTCATTTACATTTTGTGATCAGCGGCCTCAATCTTCCTTTGGCTCAGGTTGAACGGGCGGTTCGGCTTTCTGCTGAAAAGTATTGTTCAGCTTCGATTATGCTGGGAAAAACAGCAACGATCACGCATGATTTTGACGTGGTGGAGCCGGGCTGATCGAAGACGGCTTGAAATTTGAATCCGGCCGCCGCATCCGGCCCAACTTTTTTTTGACTGACTGGCTCACCTAAAAAAGCAGCGGTCTTCATCGGGGTATCTAAATGGCAATGGAAATTGAAAAGATCCAACTTCACGGCTTCAATAATCTCACTAAGTCGTTGAGTTTCAATATTTACGATATCTGCTATGCCAAAACAGAACAGCAGCAACGCCGCTACATCGAGTACATCGATGAAATGTATAACGCGGAGCGTCTGACCCAGATCCTGACCGACGTTAACGCCATTATTGGCGCGCAAATTCTGAATATCGCTCGCCAGGACTATGAGCCTCAGGGCGCCAGTGTCACGATGCTGATTTCAGAGGGAAACGAGGCGCCATCGCTGGTCGGGAATATGGAAGAGCCGGGTCCGATGCCGGACTCCGTGGTGGCTCACCTTAATAAGAGCCATATCACGGTCCATACCTATCCAGAGAGCCATCCCTACGGCGGCATCAGCACCTTCAGGGCAGATATTGATGTCTCGACTTGCGGCCGGATCTCGCCCTTGAAGGCCCTCAATTATCTGATTCACAGCTTTGAATCCGATATTGTGATCATGGATTACCGTGTTCGCGGCTTTACTCGCGATATCAGTGGCCAGAAGCACTACATTGATCATGAGATTACCTCCATCCAGAATTACATCTCCGACCTGACGGCTGAACGCTACCAGATGATCGATGTGAATGTCTATCAGGAGAACATCTTCCATACCAAGATGATTTTGAAGGACTTTGCCCTCGACAATTACCTATTTGATACCGACAAAGATGCACTGACGTCCGATGAGCGCGCCGCCATCGGCCGCCAACTCAAGCATGAGATGGCTGAAATCTTTTACGGCAGAAATTATAAGCTCCGCCGTTAATGGGGGATCTATCTGGTCAGGACAACCCCTGGTTGCTTGATGAATGAGCGTTGATGGGTGGCGTGGCCTGAAGGTTTTTAGGTCGCGTGTTCGCGCCCTCAAAGAGGCGCTTAAGAAAATGTCTTTTGGCGCCTTCTCTCGAGAAGTTGCCCTCGCTGGTCCCTTGTTCGCCCTCTTAGGGCTGTTCTTAAACAGCCCACTGGCGTCCTCCTCAGAATCCATTCATGTCGCTGTTGCTCGAGGTGCTGCTGGTGGCGGCGGAGAGGTCGCGCTGCGTGAGTGGTCCTGGGTCCTTCGCGGCGGCGGGGTTCAAGTCGAGGATTGGGATCCTCTCTCAGCGGCCCCCCTGCCTCAGGCAGATCTTCTGATTGTCGATGCGGTCACGCTGCCGGCAGCGAGCGTCTCGCGTCTTAAGGCGTGGGTCCGGGCAGGGGGGCTTTTGTTGTGGGCTTGTGGCCCTGAGTTCGAGATCTCCGAAGATCATGGGGGCAGCCCGCCGCTGGACCCTGAGCTCGCGGGGGTCTCCTCGAAACACAAGGATCCAGGGCTTTTGGGGCTTTATCCTCGATTGGTCAAAAGCACTCCCCTCTTAAGCCCTCTGTTGGTCGGTGATGGGCTTCGTCTCGGAAAGGCAGGCTTAGGCCATCAGATGGCCTTCAGCGCCATTAATCCTTCAGAAGTCCTTGCCGAAAGCGCGGGACTTCATCTCTCGGATGTGGATCTGGTCATCCCTGAGACCCCTCCAACACTAGTCTTGCATCGCCTTGGACAGGGGCAGGTCCTCTTTGTTGGATTTTCTCTCGCGGAGGTGGCGGCATGCTATCCCTCCCTTAAGTCTGGGGCGGGTGCCCTTGATTGCAGTGGCGCTGGGAGTGCTCATGCCCTGATGCGCTGGCTGAGCGCTAATCTCCTTTGGGAGTTCCGTCATCAGCAGGTCCCCTTACTCTTTGAGGCGCCGGGGGATCAACCGCACGCCGTCATCATCACCGGTGACGTCCATGATCCAAGGTCCGGGGGTCCTGATACCGTGACCTGGCCACTGGTGCAGTTGACGGAGCGTTTGGGGGTCCCCTTTTCGCTTTACATCGATGGCGCGGTCGGTCGCTCATCCCCTGAATTGATGGCTCATCTTCATCAGCAGGCCGAGGGGGTTGAGGTGTCGACCCACAACCTCAAGGGCAAGGTCATGCTCGCACGAAAATATTGGTTTAAGCGTTTTGGGATGTACTTTGATCTCCTCAAATCAGAGTCCTTGCTTGGGATTGGGTTCTATCCCTTTCAGC
Source organism: Methylococcus sp. (assembly GCA_007280285.1). Classification (GTDB taxonomy): domain Bacteria; phylum Pseudomonadota; class Gammaproteobacteria; order Methylococcales; family Methylococcaceae; genus UBA6136. The sequence goes on from QYQA01000053.1 coordinate 12,986, forward strand.
GTCAGACCCTGCTCTCGATCAGAAGTCACGGCTGGATTTCTGATCGCGCCGCTTGGTGGGCTTATCAAAAAGCCGGTATCGGTCTTGTTTTCGATCAAGTCGGCGACAGTATGAACACGGAAACCCCCTGGCGGGTCACGCCGGCCTGGTTTGATGCGCCGCCTGAAACAAGGCTCTTTGTGCCGATTTTTGAGCACAACATCAAGACGGCGAAGGATGACTTTAGCTTGGATTCTGAGGCAGCGCTCGATATGACCAGCCTCGCCTCGGCCCAGCCTGAGCCTGTTCGTCAAATTATTAACTATGCCCGCTATAGCCGTTATGTCGACAGGTGGCACCGGGTATTCGGGCGATTGTCCTCCATGGGGGGGCTGACCGAGGTTTGGCTTTGGCATCCAGAAGGGGTTGCCGCCCATGAGGCCCTTGGGGAGGTTCAAAAAACCTTGGAAGGATTCAAAGAGGAGGCCGGCGTCTCTTTCCAAAGAGGCGATGTCCTTGCTGGCTGGCGCGCCAATCGCGAGCGAATGCGGATTAAAGCGTCTTGGGGCTCGAAAGGCCTTTTGGCTGGGATGCTGCTTGAGCCGCCCTTGACCCCGCTGTGGCCCTTGCCGGAGGGTTCTCCCAAGACCGCTCATACGATAGGTTACTGGGTCTTGGGTGAAGCGAGGATAGCAGGCTGGTCGAGCCGGATGATTAAGGACCCCTATGATCGAACCGTGACGATCCTGACCCATTCACTGAACGATCAGGAGGAGGCTCGGTGATGGGGCGCTTAAGAGGGGGTTTTTCGATCAGGCGCAGTCTCACGGTCTTGCTGATGATGGCGGGTGCGGGTTCGCCACCAGCTCTCCCGAGAGAAATAGAGGTGCCCCTGACGGTTCGTGAGGTCTTAAAGACGGTGGCACTCTCCGCTCCAGATGAGGGGCATTTCGAGGACACGCTCAGGGTCTTGATGGAATCCTCAGCGGAAGGACATTTGAAGACCGCCTCAACGGATGCGCTGAGGGGCTATCTGGATCAATCCTTTCAGTATCCGAAGGTCTTTTGGGGGCTTCAGCATGAAGCCAGCAGCCAGCTAATATTCCTCGAGCGATTGAATCGGTTTGATCATCAAAATCAGGAGGCCTATGGGCTTTGCCTTAAGTTGCGTTGGTTGTCGCCAAGAATCCATCAGTTTGCTTCTGCCTGCCAATCGATAGGAGAGGCCCTCGCCAAGGAGAGTCAAGGTGACATGGCGGGTCTATTGAGTCGTCTGGATCGACCCCCTTTGATGGTCACAGTATCGGCAGGCGATGCGTTGGAGTCCCTCATTGAGTCCTATCGGATATACCCCTTCAGTGAAGCCCGCTTGCGGGGTCTCATTCAGCAGTTAGTGAGAGAAAACCGACAGGATGTGGCTAGGAGGCTATTGGTCGAACTCCTTGAACTCAATGAGGAAGCACTTTGGAATACCGAGCGGGGTGGCGTTTATAAGGATTTGGTGGAGCTCTTTGATGCCGAGGTGCCTGCTCTCATCGGATCCCCTCCCTCCTAGGGTTTGAGGAGTTGCCTTGCTAGGAGGGTGACCGGATGAAGAACCTCGATCTCCCCTCGATCTCGGGCAACAAGTCCAGATCTTAGATGCGTCGCGCAGCCGGGATTGGAGGTCACAACGGCGCTGGCCCCGGTTTGAAGGATCGCGTCAATCACATCCTTCTGGAGCGCCTCGGCCATCCCTTGATGATCGATCATATAGGTCCCCGCGGCGCCGCAGCACCGGGTATTGGGGGTGAGATCCACCACCTTCAATTGCGGAATGCGCTGCAGCATCTGGCGAGCGCCTTGCTCTTGATGGAGCACATTTTTGAGTGAGCAGGGCGTATGCAGGCAAATGGTCTTATCCAGCGGGCGCAACAGGCCGTCCGGCCATGGGAATGCTGCCAGGAACGTGCTGATTTCCTTGAAACGTCGGCTGAAAGATTCTGCCGATCCGCCTTTGATGATGCGCTCGTAATCGATGAGCATGGCGCCACAGCCGCTCGCAAAGCTCACGATAGGTGGGGTCGCCTCAGCGAGGGAAAACGCAGCGATGTTTTGACGGATGGCCTTTTGGGCGCGCTCGGTTTGACCACTATGCTGATCGAGAGCACCGCAGCAGGTCTGGTTTGGAGGAATCGATACCGAAATCCCGAGGCGTTCTAAAATCAATAGAATGGATGTAACGGTTTCACGGTCCATCAGCCCCGCGGTACAGCCGAGAAAAAGCTGTACCTCCAGGGCCTTCTGGGTGGCCGCGTTGACTGGATTTAATGACGTTGGCCACGGCGACGGTGGCGGCAGCCCCTCCAGCAGGCCGCCGAAACCCATCCAGCGCGCCAAACGCCTCAGGGGGGCTGACTTTCCAGCGGCCAGCATCCACGTTTCAAGATCGCTTCCGGGCGCTCTATTAAGGGCCTTTTGGATCAGGAACTTTCGGCCGCGGCTGGCCCAAGAAGTCGCCAGCGGCTTATGCGATGTCTCCCCCTTGAACCGGTCGACGATCTCTCCATAGGGAACATAAGCGGGGCAGACGGTTTCGCAGGCCCTGCACAGCAGACATTGATCAATATGCGTTTTGAGGATTGGATCTGCCTCCAGTTCGGTGCGTGCCCAGCCCTGAATCAGCGACAGGCGTCCGCGCGGCGATTCATTTTCATCCTGGGTCTTAAGGTAGGTGGGGCAGACCGGGAGGCACAACCCACATTTGACGCAGAGATCCGTTTGGCGGGCGAGGGCGGGGTCACGCATCCTGATGGCCTAATGACGAAAATGCCGCATGGCGGTGAAGACCATGGCCATCCCGTATTGGTTTGCGGCCTCAATCACCTCTGCATCTCGAACCGATCCGCCGGGCTGGATGAGGGCGGTGACACCAGCTTCTGCTGCAGAGTCGACGCCATCTCGAAATGGAAAGAACGCATCCGATGCAACCACGGAACCTTTGACCTTAAGCGCTGCATCATGGGCCTTAATCGCGGCAATTCGCGCGGAGTAGACCCGGCTCATCTGGCCCGCGCCGACCCCGATGGTTTGCCCATCCTTGGCGTAGACGATCGCGTTTGATTTTACAAACTTCGCCACCTTCCAGGCAAAAAGCAGATCTATCAGTTCCTGATCGCTTGGGCTTCGGGTCGTAACGACCCGAAGATCCTTGGGCTCCACCATCCCCCTGTCGAGATTTTGGAGGAGAAGTCCTCCTGTAATCCGTTTAAAGTCCCAGCTGGGGGGGGGTGTCTGGTCCCAGGGGCCAGTCTCAAGGACTCGAATATTCGCTTTGGCGGCGAGGACCGACTTGGCGCCTTCATCGATGGCCGGCGCGAGAATAACCTCCACAAACTGCTGGTGGATGATCGCTTGCGCCGTTACGGCATCGAGGGACCCGTTGAAGGCAATGATGCCCCCAAAGGCGGAGGTGGGGTCGGTGGCATACGCGCGTTGATACGCCGCAAGAAGGCTCTGACCCATAGCCACGCCGCAGGGGTTGGCATGCTTCACGATGACGCAGGCGGGCACGCCACTGAATTGTTTGACGCACTCAAGGGCGGCATCTGCATCAGCGATATTATTGAAGGAGAGCGCTTTGCCCTGGACTTGAAGCGCGGTCGGTATGGAACCCCTGGGTGGATTGAGTTCCCGGTAAAAGGCCCCGTCCTGATGGGGGTTTTCTCCATAGCGCATGCCCTGAACGTGATCAAAGCGCAGCACTAAAGGGTCCGGGAAAAAGGTCGAGGTCATCATGCCCCCGAGATAGCTGGCGATGGCTGCATCATAAGCGGCGGTGTGCTGGAAGCTTTTGGCGGCAAGTTCAAATCGGGTTTTATCCGAGAGTGCTTGGCCATTGTCTTTGAGTTCCTTGAGGATTCTCTGGTAGTCCAAAGGATCAACCAGGACACCGACAGCATTATGGTTCTTTGCGGCGGCCCGAATCATCGCCGGGCCGCCAATATCGATGTTCTCGATGGCCTCTTCACGGGACGCTTTGGGGTCAGCTATCGTTTTTAAAAAGGGATAGAGATTGACGATCACCAAGTCAATAGGAAGCATGCCATGCTGCGTCATGACGGCTTCATCGGTGCCGCGACGCCCAA
>QYQA01000017.1 GCA_007280285.1 Methylococcus sp.
CTGATCGTGCTTGGGGCTCGACTCAAGGTTCTCGCAACGGATCTTACCGTCGCCCCGTCCCGCATCATCAGCATGACCGCAGCCCGTTCTTCAGGCTTCAAATGGTTGTATGATTTTTCCATCCCAACATCCTACTCTCATCGGTGTTGCAGTTGATTTTTGAGCCCGCCTAGTGAAACGTTCCCCGAACGCGATGTATAGAGGAGGGGAGAGGCACAACGATTCGACGGTTGCTTTGGCTGGCTTTCAAATCGCCATCAGTTGCCTTGGTCACTAACCCCCTGGAGATCGAAAGCGGGTTGGGGGGAGCGAGACCAAATAAAATGCGGTCGACACCCTTGCTTCTAGCCCGGGTCAAGGATTCGAATCTGGCTCAACGCGTCTAGGGTCGGCACGTGCCTTTCAGGAAAGCTTTGATGATCTCTTTGCCCTCGAGCTGAACCCACCAGCCTCAGTGATGATAAACCCTGGCCCCGAACACGGCCTTCACCTCCTTCTTCCGGTCGACCCACACGCTGCAATGCGGGGCGTTTCCCTTGCATGCACCTTGCCACCCCTTGAATTCGTAGCCTTTTCGAGGCTCTGCTTCAAGATGCAGCTTCGAGCCGCCAGAGACTTTCAACGTGCAGGTTCCCGTGCAATGAATTGCCCCTGCATGCCCCTTGATCACCCCGCCGCTGGTCTTGAGAACTAGCCTTTGGGCATGGGTGTTAAATGCGGTCGACTGCTGGTAATTGACTTGTTGCGCGGTTAGAGCCGCCACATTGCCGATCATGGTGTCAATGCTCCAGATGGCGGTTTGCATCGCGGGGCTTTTTTGCGGGGTAATGGTTCCGTAAATCTGGCTGAATAGGCTGTAGAGATTACCCTGATTCCACCCGGCAGACCCAAGAAACGTCTGCTCTCCCGAAAGAGTAAGCCACGCCGTTCCATTCTTTTGAGGGATCAGGCAGGGGTAGGCCCCTGTGGTTGGCGCACTCGCAGCGGGTCCATATTTGGCCTGAATGATGTCACTGAAAATGGCGCCTGCCACCTTCGGGTTCGGCGGGACCTGCGAGGGGTCCTGGACGCCACTTGAAGTGCCAGGAACGATCGCGCCCTCGTAAATGCTGTCGATCGTGCCCCCGTCCTTGTTCTTGGAAAGGGCGGTCGGCACGATATTGGGGAACAGGTAAACCTTGTCGCCCTCCACAGCGTCCATGAGCGTATAGGTCTGGGTCGTCGAACTCGACGTTACAGGAAAGAGGTCGGTGGGAATCAGCGGATCATTGTTGGTCCAGCCCTCCCGGTAGATGTTGTACATCTGCGGGTACCCGTAATCGAAGCCGTTTGCTGCGTCGTAAAGATCGGTCTCTCCGCAGCTGGCGAAGACGTTGCCGTAGGCAACCGGCGGGCTGGCCTGGACCTGGGTGCCGTCATCCAATTGGCAGGCATTGCTCGGGATGCCCCTGAGGCATCCTTTTTGCTGGGCAAGACGGTCATTGGTCGGCTCAAGATAGCTCTGCTCGATCGAAAAGATTGTAAACGGAACGCCATGCTGGGCCGTTATCGCCGAATTCACGGCATTCATGTACTGGATGGAATGGGCAAAAACACACTCCCAGTTGCTGGGGTCGTTACTGTTCGAAGGCTGGCAACCCCAGTTGCCCTGAATCCCCTGCTCATTCTGATCGTTATCCGGATGAAAGCCGTACTGCGGAGTCAAGCCCAGCTGACCGATCGAGTTCTGGATCGCCAGAAGGCGTTTGGCGGTTGCCTGAACGTTGGGCGATTGGGTGGTGTAAGTTTCATTCGGCCCCGGCGGGAACACCCGAAGGTGGACCTGCTTGATGTTCGGTGCCATGGCTAAAAGTTTCTGGAACTGGGTAGGCAACGTTCCGTCCCCCTGCTCAACGACCACTTCGAGCGAACACAACTGAGAGTTTTTATCGCACATGATCGCTTCCGCATGACCGATGTAAGTCAGGGAAAGCAGCAACGCCAATTGATGCAAACGGGATACCGGGCCAAGTCGCAATAAAGCCATCTTTCACGCCCCTTCAAGGATTTTCTGCAAAACCAAATTTAACGGTGCTCACCACGGGAACCAGAGTACTCTAGTTCAAGTCCCTTTTGTCTATCCTTTAAATCTTAAGCGTTCTCCAGTTTGAAGGGCTTGGGGCCCATCTGATGAAAATTCCTGAAACGAAGTTTGTATCCTTGTCCCTTTGGGCCATTGCGACGCTTCAAGATTTGCCAGCAATGGCTCAGGTTATTGCCATACCCTCCGGTTTTGGCTATTTCCTTGATCCCTTTACCGTCGGGATAAAGGGTCGACCTGTTCAGGTACCTCCCTCTTTAGCCATCATCGGCAACACGGATTCAACAGCATCGCACCACGGTCGGCACCAAGGCCTTCGCAGGGGCCAGCAAAACCACCCCAGAACAGCTCGATATATTCGCCGCACTCGAAATAAAGACGCCAAAATAACCACTGTAGTCACATTTTTCGACAAGCCAGCCTCGTTGAATCATAGGTTTACGTAACGAACTGCGGAACCCGGGGTGGCTTACCTCTTCTCGGATGAGTTCGCGCTTCTCAATAAGCTTATTCTTCTGGGTACAGCGTTCCTATCCAACTTCCTCCTGTGAAGAGAAACAGGCTATTTTGATTTTGCTAGTGAGACCAAGCCACTTCTCCATACTTGGAGCCTTGGTGTTGAGGAAGCTTTGATATCGCAGGATCAAGGACATCTTTTGCCGGCCGCCTCGAGTTTTATGGCGAACCGTATTCCAGTCCCAATGATGGTTAGAGAAAATGGGTGTGGACGGTTATATATCGATCGAAGGCGACAGCTATTATCGGCTAAAAACACCTTGCCCTTCGGCGCATCAATAAAACGAGTGAGCGATTGGACTACATTTGACATGCGTCAGGTTCGAGGTGAAGAATCAACCAGTCCGTGTCGGAGTTCCCGGCATTATCGACAATAATTCTGAGGATATCTCCAGGGCTTGGGTCATAGACAAAGTCATGGGATACAGAATGATGGATAGGGCCAACACTGAGCGTGTCAGCGTTTTTCAAGATGGCTAAATTTACAGATCCTGCGCCTCTATCGAGAGCGGCTTTTGGGATTCTTTCATCCATGTAGCCCCTAATTTTCAAGCTTTGGCATTCAGCTTCAAGGATGAAATCGCCGGCATGGAAGTCGAAACTCGTATTTGTACTCATCCCGGGGTGTACAAATAAGGACATATGGCCAACAGAGGCCACCACACCAAATTGATCACCAAGAGATATGTTTCTGACAAATCTTTTGGGGTCATCAAACAGGGCACCTCCTCTGCTTAAAGCATGGCCACCATTTTTCTCAATAAGATAGACATCGGGAAAAATATCGGTTTTATGCCAGCCGAATGAAGGAGGGTCCTCTAGTAGGTGTTGCAGATCATGTTGTGAATACGCTTTTGCGTAAGCTGTCATGAGAGGGCTAACTAAAATTGAATCTATTCCCTCAGAAGCGATATAGTCGATAACATTTTGATCCGTCGCAATATGCTGAATAAAACGAGTTGTGCATCGGCGTGGCATGTAATAACACCACCCGCCATCTGCCTCCAGAACAAGGCCAAAGCTTCGATGCAGGTTTCGAAGTGACTTAATGACTTCTATAATAGGCTTCGGCTCAGAAGGCGCAGGAACAACAAAAATAGAAAAAGCGATCGCCAAAATAGCGGATGGTATAACTGAATGATTTGCCGCAGACTTCTTTGCGATCAAAGAAATATACAAAAAAATTAAAGCCACCAAAACGATCAGATAATGCTGTCTTGGATAAATAAGAATAATGGAAATAAGAACTGGGCTGGCTAGAGCTAAGCACAGCAGCGCATTTATGGTATGGCTCCAGTATAAATAACGGTTTTGTTCTGAAGGTATTTCTCTTGGGCGTGGCCTAAGTCCAAAAGCTACGACGGATAATAAAATAAGAAAAAACCATGAGTATTTTATTATTAATGACTTACCCTCTTGCAAGGCGATATTGAATAGATTCTTGATGTTTCCAAATAAAAAATCTAACATTCCTTTCGGAAACTTTATCAATGCATCAAGCTCTGATTTGGCGCCAGGGAAGTTTTCTGCAAGAAGACCCTGCCAATTCAAGTAAGCATCACTGCCCGGTTGGTGTACGCTGTTCCAGTACAAGGCATAATGCTGCCCAAAAGCAATGAGAGCTCTTTCATCCCCCTTAATCGTGGGTATAGACCAAGCACTCATTAATAGTGCTATTATGATTAGACAGCCCCCGGATATGGCGACATCCACCCAGTAACTTGAAATGAAGCTCCCATTTCTTTTGAAACTGATGATGCTGTATGTCCATGATATCGCCGCAATGGATGCAAGAATGTAGAAGGCTAATGCAAACTCAGGCCTGATATACGCTGTCAGATAAGCCGTTAAAGTTAAAGCCGTAGCTCTCGCTGGAATCAGCTTCAGGGAGAACGCAACGGAAGAGCCTATCATCAAGATGATGACCGCGGCATACACTAACCTCGGGATCACCATCCCGAAGTTGCTAAAAATTAAAATGGCGAAAATAGCCGTCGCTAACAGTAGATTTCTGCTAAGAAGTAGAACGCACAAAAAAATAGAGATCGTAGCACCGGCGCTGACCAACAGCCCCATCAACTGAAATAGCTTCTGGGGTTCCCCTACAAAATGGCCAAGAATCTTGTAAAGGTATGAGTATAATGGCGAAGACTCATGATGGGACATCCGTGATGGGTCCCAAAAATAAATGCCATTTGCTAGATAAGTGGATTCATCCCATAAAGAGATATCCCAGATATGAGGCCAATCGGATAAGTAGATAAAAAATCCATATCCCATTGCTATCAGAGCGCCGCTATATTCTATGAGGCGTTTATTAGTGATGATGGACATCAGGGAAAGATATTCAAAACCTGACCGACCATGACACCTACAAAAATTCCGGCAGTAATCTCCAATTTGCTATGACCTATGCGTTCACGTAATGTTGAAGTCGCTTTATGGTCATCACTGAATGCAAATCGATTAATGGTTTCCGCGTGTTTACCGATCTCTCGCCTGAGAGAGTTTGCATCCATGATGACGATAAAAGCCACGGTTAAAGCGACGCCAAACGCCGGGCTTTGGATCCCTTCTTTTAAGGCGATCAACGTGGCGGTGCTACTGACGATGGCGCTGTGATTGCTGGGCATACCCCCATAGCCGATATGGCCAAAGGCCCATTGCCCCGCTTTTGCGCTATTGATGAGAAACTTAAGGCTCCCCGCCACCAGCCATGCGATGAAGGGGGTGACCGCGTAGGTGTAGTCCATGGTTAATGCCCTGCTGGCCATAACGCCCAACCAGAGGCTATGACCCAAAGAAGGATGGTGATGAGGAGCGGCGTATCCGCGATCAGCGCATCGGTGGGTGATTCGCCGCCATCTAAGGTTTCAACGACATACCAGTAACGAAAAAAGCCAAATAGGACGACGGGGACGGTGATGATGAGGGCTGGCTTTGTGGTCATCACAAAGAGGCTGTAAAAAAGGAGTGCCCCTACCGCAGACATTTCCGCATATCGATCGATCAATTCCACCGTATATTTCTTCAGAACGTGCCTCCCTTCAGTACCGCTCTGGCTTATTTCTTGGCGTCGTTTGATGGCGGCGAGATAAAGAGCTAGGCAGAGGGTTGTGACGAACATCCAATCAGACAGGGGAACCTTCAAGGCCACGGCTCCAGCATAGACCCTAAGGACAAATCCGATAGCAATCGTAAAGATATCGATGACGGGCTGGTGTTTAAGAACAAGGCTATAGGCAAGATTGATCGCGGAATAGGCAGCGAGCACCATCACCACCTTAGGGGTCACGAACCATGATGCCATCAAGGTTAAATAGATTGCCCCGAGTAAGAAAAGGGCCCACGTAACGCTCACGGTTCCTGCGGCCAGGGGTCTGGTTTTGGATTTTTTAGGGTGCTTTCGATCGCGCTCTATATCGTTGAGGTCGTTGACGATGTAGGTTGCCGAGGCGGCGAGGCAGAACAAAATAAATGCAAGAAGTGAGGATTGAATGGCTTCAGGCTGAAGGAACTCACCTGAAAAGACCAACGGGGCAAGGACGAAACCGTTCTTGATCCATTGCTTTGGCCGCATGAGCGCGATGAGGGCCTTTAACGAAAAGACCGACCGACGTCCCTTTTGTACTCTAGAATCCAAGCCATCCTCCTCTTCAATGATGGTTCTATTTTCGCACGATGAAGCTCGCCCTACGTTATGCCATTCTCGCTCTGATCGCCACAGCAGCGAACATCGGAGCGCAGGATCTTTATATTCGCTACAACATTTGGGTTTTTCCGGTGGTGGCGTCCGTTTTCATTGGAACGGGCGTGGGACTGGTCGTGAAGTACATTCTTGATAAACGCTATATCTTTCGCTTTCGATCTAAAAATGCGGTTCAAGATGGCTTCACCTTTTTTCTCTACACGATCATGGGTGTCCTGACGACCTTGATTTTCTGGGGTTTTGAGTTTGGCTTTGATCACGTCTTTGGCACGAAGGACATGCGTTATTTGGGCGCTGTCATTGGGCTTTCGATTGGTTACCTCACGAAGTATCAACTTGATAAACGATTCGTTTTTAC
>QYQA01000036.1 GCA_007280285.1 Methylococcus sp.
ACATCGGGGTGGGTGTGTCAAAGATGCTCAAGGGGGTAGAGGACGCATTTTCTGTTCCAGGAGGAATTAAAGCAATCCAAAAAAGGACCATCCATGGGTCGTGAGAGAGAGATCTCTTAGGGATCGATCGCAACATGGGCTTTGGAGATAAAGTTTCTGGCTTGGACTGTGGCCGTTGACTTTTGCCCTGAAATCCTTCAAGTTACGCACCCAGACGGTCGCCTCGGGATTTATCCCGGTTTTTATAAAGAAATTGAGTACCGAAAAAAACCGCGGCACGTTAAGCTTAGGTGTAAATAAGCGTTTGCAAACGTATTTTGCCTTATATTGAGGAGGACAAACGATGAAGAACTCTTTGAAGAGTTTGCTGCTGTCGACGACTGTAGCGTGTGCCATATTGGCTCCAGCTGTAGTTTCTGCGAATGCCGAGGTAGAAAAGCTGTCTCATGATCCAGCCAACTGGGCGACGTGGGGTGGGGATTATTTTGGTAGCCGTTTCAGCACGCTCACTCAGATCAACAAGGACAATGCCAAGACCATCCAGCCGATCTGGACGTTCTCAACCGGCGCTCTGCGCGGTCATGAGGGGGGTCCCTTGGTCGTCAACGGACTGATCTACATCCATACCGGCTTCCCGCACAAGATTTATGCGCTGAGCCAGGACACCCACAGTGTTGTTTGGGAATACAACTACGCCCCTGACAAGGGAACGGATCCAACCCAGGTCATTGGTGTGATGTGTTGTGACGTGGTTAACCGGGGTCTTGGTTACGGCGATGGCAAAATCTTCTTGGCTCAGGGTGATGCCACGCTGATCGCACTTGATGCGAAGACCGGCAAGCTCGTCTGGAAAGTCAAGAATGGTGATCCAAAGGCGGGTATGACCAACACCAGCGCACCCGTCATCGTCAAGGACAAGGTGATGATCGGTATTTCAGGCGGTGAGTTCGGTGTTCGTGGCTTTATGGCCGCTTACAACGTCAAGGACGGTAGCCTCGCTTGGAAGGCTTACAGCTTGGGTCCTGATGCCGACATGAAGATCGATCCAGACAAGACCATGACCTGGACTGACGGCAAGATGGCCGCGGTCGGTAAGGATTCTTCTTTGAAGTCCTGGCAGGGTGACCAGTGGAAGATCGGTGGTGGCACCACGTGGGGATGGACCAGCTACGACAAGGAGACCAACCTGATTTACTACGGTTCAGGCAATCCTTCAACGTGGAACCCCGTCCAGCGTCCAGGCGATAACAAGTGGTCGATGACCATATGGGCTCGTGATGCGGATACCGGTGCTGCGAAGTGGGTTTACCAGATGACCCCGCACGATGAATGGGATTATGACGGTATCAACGAAATGACCTTGATCGACCTTCCGATGAAGGACAAGGATGGCAAGGAGCACGCAAAGCTTCTGACCCACTTCGATCGTAACGGATTCGGCTACACCCTCGATCGTCTGACCGGCGAGCTGTTGGTGGCTGAGAAGTTCGACAAGATGGTGAATTGGGCCACTCACGTTGATCCCAAGACGGGTCGGCCTCAGGTCGTCAGTCAGTACTCGACGCAATCAGGTGGTGAAGACCATAACCAGAAGGGCATCTGTCCTTCAGCGATGGGTGCTAAGAATGAGCCACCGGTGACCTTCTCACCAAAGACCAAGCTCATCTACATCCCAGGTAACCATACCTGTATGGACTATGAGCCCTTCCAGGTTGAGTACACCGCGGGCCAGCCTTATGTCGGTGCAACGCTGAATATTTATCCAGCGAAAACCAACGTCAAGACCGGTGACAAGGAAGAAAAGCTTCACATGGGTTCTTTCACTGCGTGGGATCCGACCACCGGTAAGATCGCATGGCAAATTGACGAGCCTTTCTCGCTTTGGAGCGGCATGCTCTCCACCGCCAGCGATTTGGTGGTGTATGGGACGCTTGAGGGTTACCTCAAGGTGCGTGATGCCAATACCGGTGCTGAACTTTATAGGTTCAAGACCCCTTCAGGGATCATCGGCAACGTCAGCACTTGGATGTATAACGGCAAGCAGTACCTCGGTGTCCTCTCTGGCATCGGTGGCTGGGCAGGCGTTGGGATGGCGGCTGGCCTTGAGGGCGACAGTGAAGGTCTGGGTGCTGTAGGCGCTTACAAGAGCCTCGGCGCACACACCAAGCTGGGTGGCGTGTTTACGGTGTTTGCTCTGCCTAACTAAGATAAGAGTAGACCGGCGGGTTTTTTTAAAACCCGCTTCATCACCCTTAAAAAAACCCTGGCGGTTTAGGCGGCCAGGGTTTTTTATTGCCATCGGTTCCGCTCCTCAAAGGAACTATGAGCGCTAGGTGAGTCTCCAAATGGGCGCCTGGATCTTGATGGTTTTTAATGAATGAACGATGGGGACAATGATGCACGTCTTACGCTTCACGGTGATGGCCGGATTTTTTTTATTGATGACAGGGCTTGTCCATGCCGATGGCGAGGTGTTCAAGGTCTGTGCGGACCCCAACAATCCGCCGCTGTCGCTCGAGAATGGCAAGGGATATGAAAACAAGATCGCCAACCTTATCGCCGATGCGCTAGGGCAGAAATTGGAATACACCTGGTTTCCTCAGCGCCTTGGTTTTATTCGAAACACCCTGAAAGCCAAACTCCCAGATTCTGAGAGCTATAAGTGTGATGTGGTGATGGGGGTTCCTGATGGCTTTGAAATAGCCGCAACGACCCGTCCTTATTATCGTTCCACCTATGTTCTGGTTCTCGTGAAGGGGGGGGCATTGGATGCCGTGAAGGCACCCAATGATCTTGATCGATTGCCGCAAGATGTCCGCAGCAAACTTCGGATTGCGATGTTCGACGGGGCTCCTGGGACCACGTGGCTATTGAATCATGGACTGATGACTCAAGGTATTCCTTATCAGACCATGACGGGTGATACCAGCGAGAATGCGGCTCAGGTTCTGCTTCGAGATTTCACCGATAAGAAATTGGATATGGTGATTCTTTGGGGGCCCATGGCCGCCTACCTTTCGAAGGAGAAACCCGGGATGTTCGAGGTGATTCCGATGATCTCAGAGCCTGGGCTTCGTTTTGATTTTGCGATGTCTATGGGGGTTCGAATCCCCGATAAGGAGCGTAAGAAGGTCCTTGACGATCTGATTGAGAAGAAGGGCGCTGAGATCGAGGCGATTTTGAAAGACTACGGTGTCCCCTTGCTTCCCTTAGAGAGTGCCGCTACAAAGCCTCATTGATGGATGGGCTCATACAAAGCCTATGGACCGTGCCTTCGGGTAGCGCGGTCCATAGGTCTTCAGGCTTCACGCCGCATCTGCGGAAATAAGATCACATCGCGGATGGAGGGGGCGTCGGTGAAGAACATCACCAGACGGTCAATGCCGATGCCTTCCCCTGCGGTGGGTGCCATCCCATGCTCCAGCGCGCGAATATAATCGCCATCGTAATGCATCGCTTCCTCGTCCCCTTGATCTTTGTCGAGAACCTGCTGGCGGAAACGTTCGGCTTGATCTTCAGGATCGTTCAGCTCTGAGAATCCATTGGCCAACTCGCGGCCGCCGATAAAGAATTCAAAGCGGTCGGTAATGAAGGGATTTTCATCGTTTCGTCGTGCCAAAGGGGATACCTCGGCGGGATAGGCGGTGATGAACGTCGGTTCGATCAGTTGGTCCTCGACTGTCTTCTCAAAGATGTCTGTCTGAATTTTTCCAAGTCCATCGCTCGCTGCCACCTTGAGTCCCAGTCGATGGGCGACATCCGACGCACTGTCGCGTGCTGCGAGGAGATCGGCGGTGATCTCCGGGTTGTAATGGGTGATCGATTCAAGCAAGGTCATTCGTCTGAAGGGTTGTTGAAGATCAAAGTCGGAGCCCTGATAGTGGATCTGGGTCGTTCCAAGCAATGTTTCTGCGAGACTTCGCATCAAGGCCTCGGTCAGGTCCATCAGGTCGCGATAATCGGCATAGGCTTGGTAGAACTCGATCATCGTGAATTCTGGGTTATGGCGCGTTGAGAGGCCTTCGTTCCTAAAGCTTCGATTGATTTCAAAAACGCGCTCAAACCCACCGACCACAAGACGTTTCAGATAGAGCTCAGGCGCAATGCGCAGGTAGAGATCCATATCGAGCGCATTATGGTGGGTGATGAAAGGCTTCGCGCGGGCGCCTCCTGGGATCACTTGCATCATCGGCGTTTCGACTTCGAGGAAATCACGCTGGGTCAGGAATTCACGAATATGGCGCACGATGGCGCTTCGAAGCAGAAAGACGCGACGAGAATCCTCATTCATGATGAGATCGAGATAGCGTTGCCGATAGCAGGTTTCGGCATCTGTTAGACCATGAAACTTTTCAGGGAGAGGTCTTAGGGATTTGGTTAACAGGCGAAGGCTGCTGGCTTTGACCGAGAGCTCGCCGGTTTTGGTCATAAAGAGGGTGCCCTCAACGCCGATAATATCGCCGATGTCCAAGCCCTTGAAGGCGTCGTAGACGCCCTCGGGCAGATGGTCTCGCTGCAGGAACAGCTGGATCTGCCCTGACATGTCTTGGAGATGAGCAAAGGCGGCTTTCCCCATCACCCGGCGGGTCATCATGCGTCCGGCCAACGAGACCTTGATGGCTCTGGATTCGAGCTCCTCTGCGGCAAGGTCTTGAAATTCAGACAGTAAAGGCTCCGCCAGATGATGTCGGCGAAAGTCATTCGGGAAGGCGGTGGCGCCACTCTGTCTTAGGGCGTTCAGTTTTTCCCGGCGCTGGCTAATCAGCTTATTTTCGTCTTGCTGGTCATTCATGGTTTATAAACCGCTCTTCAGGCTGGCTTCGATAAAGAGATCCAGATCGCCATCAAGGACGGGCTGCGGGTTACTGGTCTCCACTTGGGTTCTAAGATCCTTGATGCGCGATTGATCAAGGACGTAGGAGCGGATCTGACTGCCCCAGCCGATATCCGACTTGGAGTCTTCCAACTTCTGTTTTTCGGTATTACGTTTTTGAATCTCAAGCTCATAGAGTTTGGCGCGCAGCTGCTTCATACACGTGTCGCGGTTGGCATGCTGTGAGCGCTGGCTTTGGCATTGAACCACCACCCCTGAGGGAAGATGGGTGATGCGCACAGCCGATTCGGTGCGGTTAACGTGCTGCCCCCCGGCACCGCTCGCGCGGTAGACATCGGTCCTCAGATCGGCGGGGTTGATATCAATGTCGATGTTGTCATCGACTTCGGGCGAAACGAACACGGATGAAAACGAAGTATGTCGCCGGTTGCCGGAATCAAACGGGGATTTCCTAACCAGTCGATGGACGCCGGTTTCTGTTCTGAGCCAGCCATAGGCGTATTCGCCTTCAAAACGAATGGTCGCGCTTTTGATGCCGGCAACATCGCCACTGGACTCTTCGACGAGTTCAGTTTTGAAGCCGCGGCGTTCGCCCCATCGGAGGTACATCCGCTCTATCATGGCCGCCCAGTCTTGAGCTTCAGTGCCCCCGGATCCTGCTTGAACGTCGAGGAAAGCGTTGCAGTGGTCCATCTCACCCGAAAACATCCGGCGAAATTCAAGTTCTGCGATAATTTTTTCAAAACCTTCAAGGTCAAGAGCGACCAGATCAACGCTGTCTTCGTCCTCCTCCGCGACGGCCAATTCCAGAAGTTCTGCAGCCTCCTTAATACCCCGATCCATCTTGATCAGGTTATTGACCACCGCTTCGAGTTGGGTTCGCTCCTTGCCGAGGGTTTGGGCCCGTTCAGGATCATTCCAGATTTTGGGATCCTCAAGTTCCCGAAGGACTTCGGTCAGTCGTTCCTGTTTGCCCTCGAAGTCAAAGATACCCCCTAAGGGACTCTTGTCGGCCCTTGAGGTCTTTGATCTGGTTGTAAAGGGGGTTGAGTTCGCGCATGAGGGATCCTGCCAGGAAAACAGCGAATTATACCTCCGATCCTGGCCCCCTGTCCTCTAAGCCTTGCTCTAAGATCGCTGAGAGGCTTGATCCCTAAGGCTTGGGGGTGGTTGCGACTTCAATATGGCCATCGACGATCCGAACCTCATAGGCGGCGATGTCGGTATAAGCCGGAGCGCAGAGCGCTTTGCCCGTTGCAAGGCAAAATCTCGCGCCGTGGCGGGGGCAGACGATGGCTCCGGCTTCGATGCGGCCGCTGGCAATCTCGGCGCCGTCGTGGGAGCAGACATCGGCAATGGCATAGACGGTGCCATCGCTCCTAAAAAGAGCGACCTCATCGCCAGCCACCTCGAGGGTCATATGTTCGCCTTCAGCGAGCAGTGATTCAGGACCCACTAATAGCCAATCAGACATGACCCCACTCCTTCGAAGCGTTTATTCGGTGCTGATGGAATGACCCTCATCCTTGAGGGCTGCCTGCAAAGAATGCCAGGCCAGGGTGGCGCATTTGACGCGGGCCGGATAGGCCCTGACGCCCGAAAGAACGGCTAATTTGCCGATGTCTTCAAGGTTGATGTCGTCCCCGCTCTTTCCCGTCGTCATTCGGTGAAAGGTTTCAAAGAGTTTTTCTGCTTCAGCTTCGCTTTGGCCTTTGACCATTTCGGTCATTAACGACGCGGAGGCGGTCGAAATAGCGCAGCCTGCCCCTTGAAAGCTGATGTCTTCGATCAGGCCATCTTTGACCTTGGCGTAAAGGGTGATGCGATCTCCGCACAGCGGATTGAAGCCTTGGATGGTCCGATTGGCATCGGCCATGACCCTAAAGTTACGGGGGTTTCGGTTATGGTCGAAGACCACTTCCTGATAGAGGTCTCTGATCTGGTCCAGCATGTGATGAGTTGAGTTATTTGAAGAGTTTGATGACCTGACGGATGCCGTCCATCAGGGTGTCGACTTCGTCGAAGGTATTGTACAGGGCGAAGGACGCCCGCGCGGTGGCCGGGAGCCCGAAGAAGTCCATCACCGGCATCGCGCAGTGATGACCGGCCCGAATGGCGATGCCGAGTTGGTCTAAGAGGGTGCCGATGTCATGGGGATGAATGCCCTCGAGCGTGAACGACAAAATGGCGCCCTTTTGGGGCGCGCTGCCGATGAGGCGGAGTCCCTCGATTTCAAGCGCCTTTGAGGTCGCGTAGGTGAGGAGTTGTTCTTCGTGATCGGCAATGGCTGCCATACCGATCGCCTCGACAAAATCAATGGCGGCCCCAAGCGCGATGGTATCGGCGATATTGGGCGTTCCTGCCTCGAATTTGTAGGGGAGCTCGTTGAATTCGGTTTCTTCGAAGGTCACTCGACGAATCATGTCGCCGCCACCCTGGTAAGGCGGCATGGCTTCAAGGAGGCTTTCCTTGCCGTAAAGAACACCAATCCCTGATGGCCCGTAGAGTTTGTGGCCCGAAAAGGCAAAGAAATCACAGTCAAGATCTCTCACATCCATCGGCAAATGGGGGGCCGATTGCGCGCCATCGAGCATGACCGGAATGTCGCGCGCATGGGCAAGGCGGATGATGTCCTTGACAGGATTAATGGTCCCGAGCGCGTTCGACATGTGAGTGATGGAGACGAGGCGTGTCTTTTCTGAGAGGAGGCCCTCAAACTCCGCCATCAGTAACGTGCCCTCGAGGGAGATGGGGGCCACTTTAAGCACGGCGCCGGTCTGAAGCGCCAGCATTTGCCAGGGGACGATGTTGGAGTGGTGCTCCATGGCAGAGATGAGGATTTCATCGCCCGGCATGAGTTTTGAGCGGCCATAGCTTTGGGCCACGAGATTGATGGCCTCCGTGGTGCCGCGCACAAAAATCACCTCATGGGTGTGGCGGGCATTGATGAATCGCCTGACTTTCTCTCGAGCCTCCTCGAAAAGATCGGTGCAGCGCTGGCTGAGCGTGTGAACGCCGCGATGGACGTTTGCATAATCCACGCGGTAGACCTCACTCAGGCGGTCAATGACGCAGAGGGGTTTCTGGGTCGAGGCGGCATTATCAAGATAGACCAGAGGATGGCCGTTAATGCGCTCAGCGAGGATGGGGAACTGCTGGCGAATCGCTTCAAGATCAAGCGTCGTGGGGTGAGGATGCATCAGGGTTCACTTCCAAAGTCTGAGCCGGGCAAGCTGGCCTTCAAGGCGTCACGGATCGACGCTCTCGCTGAAGCGGGATCGATCCGTTCGATCAGTTCATTGGCAAAGGCAAAGGTCAACATATGGCGGGCTTCAGCTTCGCTGATACCGCGCGACTGGAGGGTGAAAACCGCTTCCTCATCGAGTTGGCCTACAGTGACTCCGTGGGAACATTTAACGTCGTCAGCATGGATCTCAAGTTGCGGTCTAGCATCGATCTCTGCCTCACTGGATAAGAGAAGATTTCGAAGGCTCATCCCGGCATCGGTCTTGTCAGCGCCCGGGGCGACCACGATACGTCCAGTGAAGACCCCTCTGCCGCGTTCGTGCGCAATCCCTCTAAAGGTCTGCCGACTTAAGGCCTCCGTGCCGCAATGATCGAGGCGGGTCTCGACGTCCTGGTGTTGGCGTCCCGAGGCCAGTAAAAGCCCCTCAAGCTCGCACTCGGCTGAGGACCCAAGTTGGGCGTGAATTTCAGTTCTAGACCAAAGGGCGCCGAGGCTTGAGAGATGCCCTCGGTAGCGTCCCGACCGTTTAAGCTGAAGTCGAAGGCCGCTGTAATGATGGCTGGCTTTGCCCTCCCGCTGGAGTTTGACATGCCTTAGGGAGCTGTTTTCAGCAACCTCTGCATAGGTCATGCTGGTGGTTAGTGAGGGGCTATCGTCGTGACCTATGAACACTTCGATCAAATGGGCGTGTGCACCCGGGGCGATTCGAAGGCGGTGCTGGAGGGTGTTGAGCCCATGGGCCTGCTGGGCGAGGTGGAGAACGACAATGGGTTTTTCAAGGTGATAGTTTGGCTGAATGTCGAGACACAGACCCTCACTAAAGAGGGCCCTGTTGAAATCTTCAAGCCGGTGGCAAGAGGCCGTCTCGGTGTTTTCAAACAGACCCGCGAGGTGTTCCCCAGGCGCCTTAAGGGCAAGGCTCAGTGGCTTGAGGTAGACCTCCTTTGGGAGACCCTCAAGGCAAGAGGCTGCTTCAGAAAAATGACCATCGACGAAGACGACCTGGTAGGCGTCCCTCATGAGGTCGAGGTCCAACGGTTCTGATGGAATCGCGTGGACCTCTTTTGAGGGTGTGAAGCGGGCTCTTTCGAGGGATCGAAGGGGTGTGTAGCGCCATGCCTCCTCCCGGGTGTCGGGAAATCCGTGCGCGATAAACCGTTCGCGCGAAGGGGCCCTCAGCGTCTCAAGCCAAGGCAATGGCGTTCCTTCGACCGTCTTAAAAAAAGCCTGGTAGTGTTCCACGGAGTCCATGTGTCCTAGTCCTCAGTGGTTCAGGCTGGCGTCGATCCAGCCGTAGCCCCGCGCTTCCAGTTCCAGCGCGAGTTCAGGGCCCCCGGACTTTACGATGCGGCCCTGAGCCAGAACGTGGACGACATCGGGCTTGATGTAGCTGAGCAGTCGCTGATAATGCGTCACCATAATAAACGAGCGCGTGGGCGAGCGAAGGGCATTGACGCCGTCTGCAACAATCTTCAGCGCATCGATATCAAGGCCGGAGTCGGTTTCATCCAGAATGCACAGCCTGGGTTCAAGAATGGCCATTTGAAGGATTTCGTTACGCTTTTTTTCGCCCCCTGAAAACCCCTCGTTAACGCCTCTGTAAAGGAACTGTTCATCGAGGTTGAGGCTTTTAATCTTCGATTTCACGAGTTGGAGGAAATCCATGGCGTCAACCTCGGTTTGGCCATGGTGCTTGCGAATGGCGTTAAGCGCGGCTTTGAGCAAGTAAATGTTGCTCACCCCCGGAATTTCAACCGGGTACTGAAAGGCGAGGAAAATTCCTTCGCGAGCCCTTTCTTCAGGTTTCATGACCAAAAGATCTTTGCCCTCGTAAGTCACCGAGCCATGGGTGACTTCATAGCCTTCGCGTCCTGCCAGAATGTTGGAGAGGGTGCTCTTGCCGGATCCGTTTGGGCCCATGATGGCGTGGACCTCGCCGGGTTTAATCTCAAGGCTGATGCCGTTAAGGATGGCCTGCTCGCCGGCTCTGGCTTCAAGGTGTTGAATGCTTAGCATGGTATTCATTCGATGGAGTGGTTTGATTGTTGGGATTAGCCCACGCTGCCTTCGAGGCTGATACCCAATAGGGCCTGGGCTTCAACGGCAAATTCCATAGGGAGCTCCTTGAAGACTTGCTTACAGAAGCCGTTGACGATCATGGAGACCGCATCTTCGGCTGAAAGGCCGCGTTGCTGGCAAAAAAACAGTTGATCCTCACTGATCTTCGCGGTGGTGGCTTCATGTTCAAGCCGTGCCGTGGGTTCCTTGATCTCAATGTAGGGAAAGGTGTGGGCACCGCATTTTGGGCCGATGAGGAGCGAGTCACACTGGGTGTAGTTGCGCGCATTCAGAGCGCCAGGAAGGATCTTGACCTGTCCTCGGTAGGTGTTTTCAGCGCGGCCCGCCGAAATGCCCTTGGAGATGATGGTGCTCTTGGTGTTTTTTCCGATATGAATCATCTTGGTCCCAGTATCCGCCTGCTGACGATGATTGGAGACGGCCACTGAATAGAACTCGCCTATCGAGTGATCGCCTCGGAGGATACAGCTTGGGTATTTCCAGGTGATCGCGGAGCCGGTTTCCACCTGGGTCCATGAAATTTTGGCGTGGCGGCCTCTGCAGTCACCCCGCTTGGTCACAAAATTGAAGATACCGCCGCGACCTTCCTCGTCACCGGAATACCAATTCTGAACGGTGGAGTATTTGATCTCGGCATGATCGAGGGCGATCAGTTCGACCACGGCGGCATGCAATTGGTTTTCATCCCGCATGGGGGCGGTGCAGCCCTCGAGGTAGCTGACGTGGCTATAGTCTTCGGCGATGATGAGGGTTCGCTCGAACTGCCCGGTGTTGGCGGCATTGATTCTAAAGTAGGTGGATAGCTCCATGGGGCAGCGAACGCCCTTTGGAATGAAAACAAAGGATCCATCGGAAAAAACAGCGGCATTGAGGGCTGCAAAGAAATTGTCAGACGGCGGGACCACGGATCCAAGGTACTGTTGGATCAACTCAGGGTGGGTATGGACGGCTTCTGAGAATGAACAAAAAATGACCCCAGCCTCTTTCAGCTTGTGCTTGAAGGTGGTTGCGACCGAGACGCTGTCAAAGACGGCATCGACGGCGACCCCAGCCAATCGTTCCTGTTCATGGAGAGGGATCCCTAGTTTTTTATAGGTTTCGATCAGCTTGGGGTCGACCTCGTCGAGGCTTTTGGGGGCCTCTTTGACCTTGGGTGCTGAATAGTAACTGATGCTGTTGTAATCGATAGCCTGATAATCCAGATAGGCCCAATCGGGTTCGCTCATCGTCAGCCATTGCTCATAGGCCTTGAGGCGCCAGGCCAGCATAAAGGGTGGTTCGTTCTTACGCTGAGAGATGGCGCGGATGACCTCCTCATTTAACCCCGGAGGCAAGGTGTCCGCTTCAAGGTCGGTGACAAACCCGGGTTTGTATTCCTTGTGGATCAGGTTGTCGATTTGTTCTTGGGATGCGGACATCGTCATGGCTCCGGGTTACGTCTTGGCTGAAAGGTGATGTCTTTGACGGGAATATGCAGTCCATCGGATCCCGTGGGGGGAGTGAACGCCATATCGGCCAGGGTAACGGCCTCGAGGGCGGTATGAATGGCGCGATTGATGACGGACCAATGGCCGCGGACATTGCAGGAGGACGCCTGCTCACAGTGGTTAAGGTCAATGCTGCATTCGGTGAGGGCGATCGGTCCCTCAAGCGCTGCAATGATGTTCGCGATGGAGGTCTTTTCGGGTGTCTTGGCGAGTTGGTAGCCCCCTTTGGCGCCTCGGGTTGATCGAACCACCTGAGCCCGGACCAGCGCCTTCAGCACCTTGCTGACCGTCGGACTCGCGATCCCGGCGGACGCTGAAAGGTCATTAGCGGCAAAGGTTTCGGCCGGTGCTTTGGCCATGTGGCCAAGAATAATAATGGCGTAGTCGCTGAGTTTACTGATCCGGAGCATGATGGCCTCGTTTATTGGGGACCATTTTAGTCCTATTTAAATCCCTAGTAAAGTCCTTGGTTAATGCCGGCGCTTTGGGTGGCTATACTGGGCTTGTGCTGGATTTTATGGCTGAAAGGCCCCGTGTTCGTCAAGGTGGTGGCATCGTTCTATGGTTGGTCGATCGTTTTTTTTATTGTTTTTGTGCGGGTGGGTCAACGGCTCGTTGCTGGCGGCTGAGACGGGGTTTCAGGCGGAGTTCTCGAAGTGGCTGACGTTGGGCCGGATCCCCGGACTCCGCTATGAGTCCCTGCTGGACGTGGTCAAGCCTTTGGCGTCGATCTATAGCGCCGCTTCGCCTCAGCCGGTGTGGCTTCGTGACGGACGGCCCTCAGCTCAAGCAAAGTCGATGGTGGAGATGCTGGGAAGATCGGAAGATCTAGGACTTCGACGGGAGGATTATGATCTGCCCTTCCTTCAGGATCGCCTGCGGATGTTCTCTCAAGGCCCATTAGCCGTCCAGGAGGCCTCCCGTTTTGATCTTGTCCTCACGGTTTCAAGTCTTCGATTTCTTCGGCATGTCTCGGTGGGTCATGTCCAGCCGCGGGCCGTGGGTTTCAATATTGAGCCACGACGGATCGATGGGGCCTTCGAGCTCCGGCGGATTATTTTGGGGGAGAGTCCCCGGAAGGTGGTGATGGAGCTTGAGCCCAATTTCCCTATTTATAAACCATTGAAAGAGGCGCTGAAGCGCTATCGGCTCTTGGCGAGGGAGTTACCCCGTCCGCGCTTTGGCTTTCCGCTCCTCTTTCGCCCCGGAATGCAGCACCAAGATGTCCCTGCGCTCAGGAAACTGTTGACCGCGCTCGGTGACCTTCCTTCCTTCACGGCAAAGGATCAACGTGCTGAACTTTATGATCCAGTGTTGGCGGGAGCGGTTAAGGCCTTTCAGATGCGTCATGGGATCTTAGATGATGGTGTTATAGGGCAAGCGACCCTCAAGCGGCTTTCGACCCCCATTGCTGATCGCTTGAAGCAGATTGAGCTTGGGCTTGAGCGTTTGAGATGGCTTCCTGCCGACATCAAGGGGTATTACCTGATCGTTAACATCCCCGCCTTTAAGCTTTATGGGGCTCGGGCCGGTGAGGGGTTAGGGCAGCATGACCTTATGATGAACGTGGTCGTTGGTGAAGCGATGGATGGGCGCGCGACCCCGGTCTTTCGATCTGATATGACCATGGTGACCTTTAGGCCCTATTGGAATGTCCCCGAAGCCATTGCAGTCAAGGAGTTGGTCCCGGAGTTTTTGCTTCACCCAGAACGGATGGAGGCGCGTTCGATGGAGATCGTTCCAGATTTTTCACTGAAATCCGTGGCCTTGGAGTCGAATGAGGCCAATCTTAAGAAGGTCCTGGCAGGGCAGCTGAAGCTCCGTCAAAGGCCTTCAGAGGAGAATGCCTTAGGTCTTTTTAAGTTTTCATTCCCGAACACCAGCAACGTCTATCTTCATAGTACGCCGGCAAAGAATCTTTTCAGTCGGGATCGGCGGGATTTCAGTCACGGCTGTATTCGTGTTCAGGACCCCTTAAGGCTCGCCGAATGGGTCCTTGAAGAGAATGGGGACTGGCCGCAAGATCGCATTGAGGCCTTTGCTCACGGGGATCAAACGAAGACGATTCCTCTCAAGAGGCCCATTCCGGTTTTTATTCTTTATTCCACGGTGATGGCTGATCAGGCTGGGCGGATCAGTTTCTTTGAGGATATCTATGGCCATGATAGAACCCTTCAGGTGCTGTTGGCCAAAGGCCCGCCTTATCTGCCGGTGGCGTCGGTGCCTAGTCGGCCATGAGGTCAAACACGAGTTCGATGGTTTTTCCGGTGTCGGTGTTGAGGGCGGTGAACGTCGCCGCCTGATCGTCCATCAGGATGCATTCAATTTCGACGGGAGGGTCCTCGTAATCTTGGGGGGCGATCTCCAGTTGGTCCATCAGCCGTTGGTTTTCCTCGGCTGATAACTCCATGTTCCCTTCTTCATCAATCCGCATGAGGGGTTGAGCTCCTGATCGTTACTTACCAGTAACGGATGCTGCCGGTATCGAGATGGACAAAGTTTGATCGGGGGTAGTAACCCACGCCGCCCATGGCTAAGGCCAGTCCCACAGAGCGAAGCTCTCGGGTGCTGATTTCGTCCATTCGGATATCGACGGCCTTGCCTTCAATGTGCATGCTGTGCTCTGCAACGCCGGAATGATAACCGCGGAGCCAGCTGTTGGTTTCGGGTGAACGGTATCCTGAAAGGATCTTGAAAGGGCCTGTGGCGCCGGTAAAAGCTGAGATCGCAAAAAAGATATCAATCAACGCCGGATCCATTTCCCGAACTTCGTCGGCATGATGATCCCGCAACAGGCTGCTAAAGCGAAGGCGGGTTTCCCGGTCGTAGTCCTTTTCAGGACAGCAACGAATGGCCAACTCTTCGTCGGTGTGGACATTATGAAAGCGAAGCGTCCGCTCGGTGGCGAGGTTGGCTGCACCGGCTGGGCCGCCTCGAAGGAGGAGGCTGCCTGTGGCGGCCATGGCGGTGGCTTTGAGGAAATTTCTCCGAGTGATGATGCCGGAGGGGGCTAAAGGGGTTGTGATGATGCGGTTTTCTGAATAACTCATAGGCAATGACCTTGGCGACCACGGAGTCGGTCGGTTTGACGCATGAGCATCGAGGAATTCCCCGCCTCTGATCGATTCGGATCGTATGAGGGGAATTTCTGGATGCTAGGGCGGGAATTTATTTCCCAAGTTTCTGGGACCACTCTACTGGGCTATGCGGGGAGGTTCAAGGGGTTTAGCGTGCAATATATTAAGCAATATTTATGCCAATAAAACAATCGTTTAAATGCAATAAACCCCTGTCGGGGGGGGCGCAGCCCCAGAAACCAAGTGTTTCATATGGGGAAATAGTGTGTTTCTATTTTTTAAGATCGATCTCATCGAAGGTTTTGGCAACAAAATGCTGATCTGAGTGGATGGGTTGGTTTTCTCGGATCAATTGGGTCGTCACCATTCCGGCGACGCTCGCAGCATCGAGTTCTCTGCCGATGTCGGACAGGAAGAGGATGCTGGAGGCGGGCTGTCGGGTCGCCGCGGCGATGGCCCTGTAGGCGTCTGGGTCTTGCTTTGATCCGATGCCGGTATCAAAAAAACCGGAAAAAAGCGGCGAGAGGTCACCTTCCGCAGTATGCTCAAAGAGCAGTTTCTGCGCCTTTATAGAGCCTGATGAAAACACGTAGAGTTTGAGCCCTAGGGACGCCCAGGTCTTCAGCATTCTGGCGGCATCTTCGTAAAGGTGTCCGTGGAAGTCGCCTTTTTCATAGCCCGCCTGCCAGATGAGTCCTTGAAGGGCCTTGAGCGGTGTCACCTTTTGGTCCTGATCAATCCAGGTCAGTAGTTGGTCTACCGCTTCCTGTTGCGACAGAACAGCGCCCGTCAGTTGGTTGATCGCCGCCAGCTCTTTTTGGATCAAAGGATCTTGAGCGTGCGCCTTGATATAGTCTGGGAGGTGGGTTCTTGAGTAGGGAAAAAGGACGTTCTTTACGAAGGCGAGTGACGATGTGGTTCCCTCGATATCGGTCAGAATAGATTCAATCATCAGCGGGCCTCAAGGAATTCCGCGAGCCTTGGGAACCGATCGGCGATGGCATCGCCAGTAAAGTTGGCCACCCACCCTTCGGGGTTGGTAAAGAGGCGGATGCACTTAAAATCAGGCTCAATCCCCATGTCGAACCAATGCCGAACGCCATCTGGGACGCTGAGGAGATCTCCCTTTTCGCACAGCACCAAAAAAACCTGATCGTCGTGATGAAGAGCAAAAAGCCCCCTTCCTTCGACGAAGAAGCGAACCTCAAATTCGTCATGCGTGTGTTCATTAAGGAATTTTGATCTCAAGGCCTCCCGATCCGGATGGTCCGGGTTGAGGCTCACGACATCGACGGATTGAAATCCGTAGAGGGCATTAAGGCGATCGATGGCGCTTTGATAAGCCTTGATCACCATCTCCTGAGAGGCATCATCTGGGAGCGGTTCACGGGCTTCCCAGCGCTCAAAAAGCACACCAATGTGGCTGAGCTTTTCGGCAATGGCAAGCGGGTCCCGAACCCATTCAGTGGTCTTAGGGTTGCTGTCGGTTTGGATGGATAAAAGGCTCATGCGGGGTGTGCTCCTGACAAACGTGATTCAATATCGAGAAGATACTCAAGGGCTTCAACCTGACGCAGCGCGTCCTTGACCGTGGCTCCCCACGTATAAAAACCATGACTTCTGATGATGTAGGCCGGGGTGTGGGGTTCACGATCCAACCAGGCGTCTACCACCCGCTCAAGTCTGGGGATATCCTGATCGTTGTCGAAAATGGGTATACGAACCTTCGTGGCGTGCGTGTTGATCCCAGCAAAAGCTTTCAATAACTCATAGTTTTCAAGAACGACTTCATCCTTTCGGAGCCGCGACAGAAGGGTTGCGCCTGGGGAATGAGGATGAAGAACCGAGCCTAGTTGAGGGAAGCGCCGATAGAGGGCCGTATGAAGACCGGTTTCAGCCGAAGAGGTTTGCCCATCGAGCGATCGGCCTTCAGCATCGATCAGCATGATGTCTGAAGGGGTTAGGGATCCCTTGTGACGACCCGATACGGTGATGGCGATCCGGCCGTCGGGGAGTCTTGCTGAAAAGTTGCCACTGGTGGCAGGCACCCAGCCCTTTCGGTCGATGAAGTGTCCGGCCTCAATCAGTTGCTGGCTCAGTTTGGTAAAGTCGTCAGACATGCTGGAGAGTCCATAAAAATAAAAAACGACGAATTTTAGTGATTCCTTTAGGCGACCACAATGACGTCATGTCTTTCCGCTCTTTATAAGGATACCGCTCAAAAGTTAACGGCAGGGGACAAGGAGACATCCTTATTTGGGGCTTAGGGCCGGGCGCTGAGGCACTCCCTATAAAGTCCCAGAGTGGCGCTCACGACGTTTTCAATACCAAACTCACGCTCGGCTCGGTATCGCCCAGCAAGGCCGAGCCGTTCTCTGAGGGGGGGGTCTTCGATCAGGCGACGGAGAGCATTTGCCAGCTGCTCCACATCGCGGGCTGGAACCAAAAGCCCGTTCTCCTCATGATCAACGGCCTCCCGGCAGCCAGGCATATCGGTGGTAATGATAGGGCGTTGCGCGGCGGCCGCTTCCAGCAGGACCTTGGGAACACCTTCGCCATAATAGGACGGCAGACAAACCATGTGACACTGTGAGAAGACTGCCGGCATATCCGATTGTTGGCCCCACCATTCGATAGCGCCTTCACGCGCCCAAGCCTCGAGCTGGTCCCTCTGGATAGACGAGTGATTTTCGGTATCAGGTTCCCCGACCAGAATGAAACGGGCCCTAACCCCTTCGCGCTTAAGTTTCTCAGCAGCAGCAACAAACTCACCGACCCCCTTATCCCATAATAATCGGGCCGCCATCACCACGACCGCTGGCCCCGATGGTTCCTTGGTGGGTTTGAAGCGATCAAGGTCAGCGCCTGAGCCTCGGATGAGAGTGGCCTGAGATCGTTCTATCGTTCCTGAATCGACCAGGAGGCGAAGGTCATCTGGATTCTGAACAATGATGCGTCCAGAGCGGAAGAGCAGGGCTTTGAGAGCGAAATGAACCAGTCGGCGGAGGTGGCCTGATCGGCCGTCGACGACAAACAAATGGCCAAGGCCCGCAAGGGCATTAATGACACAGGCTTTGCCACCAAATTTGGCGGCTAAGCTGCCATAGAGGACCGGTTTCATAGCGACATTATGGAGAATATCGGGTCGCTCGGAGCGGAGAATCTGATAGAGCTTGAGGAGGGTTCGCCAGTCCTTGAAAGGGTTTTTAGCGCCCCGCGACAGATCCAATGGCAGAAGGCGAATACCGGCCGCTTCAATGATGGCGCGGTGGTCCTTGACCCGGGTGGCCAAAACGACCTCATAACCTGCCGCCAGCGCCGCGATCGCAAGCGGCAGACGATGCGAGCAGAAATACCAGTCTTCTGTGACAAAAAACAACAACTTAGGTTTTTGTGGCACAGTCAATGGATGAGTTTCAGGGTTCACTGGGTGTCCTCGAGCCAGGCTTGGAACATCAGGACACTCCACAGGCGATGGGATTCGTTGTGGCGATCTGATTGATGGCGTAACCATTTTTCCTGGATCAGGCGAGGATGGAAATAGCCCTCTTTTTTGAGGCGTTGCGGCTCAATCAGTGCCTCTGCCCAGTCTTTGAGGGGGCCTCTCAGCCAACGATCGATAGGGACCCCAAAGCCCATCTTGGGCCGTTCGACCAAAGCTTGGGGGACGTGACGGTAAAGCAATTGCCGTAATAACCACTTGCCTTCGTTATCGCGAATCTTCATCGATAGCGGCAGGGTTGCCGCAAATTCGACCACCCGGTGATCCAGAAAGGGAATGCGGGTTTCAAGGCTCACAGCCATGGCGGCTCGATCCACCTTGACCAGAATGTCATCGGGCAGATACCCGACCAGATCAAGGTACATCATCCGGTTTTCCGTATCCCGGAGCTCGGGCCATTGGGTCGGGTCATTCATCACCGTGGCGGGTTCCTCGGGGCTACCGATCAGGGCCCGACTGGGATCTTTCCAGTGGGATAGAAGATCAAGGTAAATCGCTTCCGGCGTCTTCGCTAAAAGCAGCAGCGAGAGCTTGTGAATCTTATCGCCAGGACTTGAATAGCGGAGGCCCTTGGGGAGCATGAAGCCCAGCGTTCTAAAAAGGGTATCCCAGGCATGGGGAGGAAACGCCGTCATCAGAGTCGACAGGGTCTGCCGCGCGCCCTGAGGGAGAAGACGCAGCCGCCGCCCCATCTTCATGGCCCAGACGTGTCGATTATAGCCACCAAAAAGTTCGTCTCCGCCGTCACCGGAGAGGCTCACGGTGACGCTTTCTCGGGCCAGTTTAGCGACAAGCAGCGTTGGGATTTGGGAGGAGTCGGCAAACGGTTCGTCATAATGCCCCGGAAGTCCTGGAATGATGGCGAGGGCGTCTTTCGGCGTGAGCAAAAGGTTGGTGTGATGAGTGCCAAGATGCTGGGCTACGGCGCTGGCTGCCTCGGCCTCGTTGTAGGCCGCGTCCTCAAAGCCGATGGTGAAGGTGTTGACCGGGCGCGGGGATTGCGCCTGCATGAGAGCGACGACGAGGCTCGAATCAATCCCTCCTGAAAGGAAGGCACCGACGGGGACATCCGCCATCATCTGCCCTTGAATGGCCTCGCGGAGGAGATGATCTAGGCGTTCAAGTGCCTCGGATTCATTGCCCTGAAAGGGGCGTAGCTGACCTCGGAGGGCGCTATCCCTGGCCGACCAGTAGGTGACGGGTTGGGCTTTGGGCCGATGGACGCCGAGGGCGATATAGGTTCCCGCAGGCAGTTTTTGAATGCCAGAGTAGATCGACTGGGGGGCTGGGATGAAGTTATGGCGCAGGAGCAAGGCCAGTGCACTGCGGTTGATCTCATTCTTAAAGTCGGGGTGTTGTCTCAGCGCCTTCAATTCGGAACCAAAAAGAAGGGTATCTCCTTGAAAGCCATAGTAGAGGGGTTTCTCGCCCAACCGATCCCGTGCAAGATAGAGCAATTTGTCCTGACGATCCCAAAGAGCAAAGGCGAACATGCCGACACACTCCTTGAGGGTTTCACCCACACCAAAGGCGTCGATGGCGGCCAGTAATGTTTCGGTATCAGAGTGCCCCCTGAAGGCGGCGTGCATGCCGGCGCCTGAGGATATCAAGGGGTCCACCAGGGGATGATCCGGTGTCCATTCGCGCGCACTAAGCTTTTCTCTGATCGCGAGATGATTGTAGATTTCGCCATTGAAGGCAATCACATAGCGGCCTGAGGCGGAGGCCATCGGCTGATGTCCCGCGGCTGAAAGGTCAAGAATCGCGAGACGTCGATGGCCAAGAGCGATCCCGGAGTGGGCGTCCGTCCAGACCCCTCCATCATCAGGGCCTCGATGAATGAGGGTTGCCGTCATGCGTCGAATGGTGTCCTCGTTCACCGAGGAAGAACGTCGCTGAGAATAGTCCAAAAAACCGGTCAATCCGCACATGGGCGTTAAACAATAAAGATGCTTGAAAATCCTGTCGGATTTTAGGGGTTAGTGAAGGTTAATCAGGTTTGTTCGCCTTTGAAGTCACGAGCGCCATGAAGAGACGGTCATAGTGATCAACCATGCTGATCGCATTATAGCGCTCCACTATTCGCGCCCTGGCGGCTATGCCGCGATGTCTTCTTTCATCGTCAAGACACCCGGTAGCACTCATCAGTGCCTTCAAGAGATCCAAAGGATCTTTGGGCTCTGAGAGCCAACCGCTCGCGCCTAAGATGTCGGCGGCGATCCCAACACGGGTCGAGACGCAGGGGGTTCCAGACGCCATAGCTTCTGCCAGCACGCCGCCAAAGGCTTCGCTAACGGAGGACAGAACCAGCACATCAAGCGCCCTATAGATTCGGTTCATATCTGTCCTGCTGCCTAAAAGAAGCACGCGGTCATGCAGGTTCTGGCGGGTGATCAGCGCCATGAGGGCCTCATTAGCAGAATGAATTCCAGGGCCACATAAAAGAAACCGGACATCCTTTTTTTGATCAGCCAGACGCCTTGCGGCATCCAGAAATCCGCGGTGATCCTTCACCGGGTGAAAGCGAGCCGCGAGACCGATCAGGAGCGTGTCAGGGGCGATCCCCAACTCTTCCCGGAAACGTTGTCGGTCTTCCTCATCGGGATGGAAGAAGTCGCAATCGACCCCGTTATTGACCCGCTCAGAGCATGATGGGTGATAGCCAAGGGACCAATGCTGCTCCGCGCTGGAGAGCGAGGGGAAGAGAATACGATCCGCCTTTATCGATAGTTTGGCATTCAGCAGGATCACCGCTTTGGTGGTTTTTTTTTCCTCAGCCCAGTTACTGAGGGCATTATGGATCCCAAAGACCAGCGGGGTTCGCTTTCTAGCGATGAAGCGCCCAAAAAAAGCCAGAAGATTCCCGTGGTACATCCAGCCCTGAAGGATGTCGGGTTGCCATTTCCTGACGATCCGGATGAATCGAAAGAGGCCTTTGAGGCTGCTTTGAGGGTGGTTTAGGTGAAGCCCTATGAGGGGAATCCCCAGCGCTTTAATCTCTGCGCCCATCTCTCCTTCCCCGAGCAGTGAGATGACGGTGGGGTCAAAACGTTGTCGATCAAGGCCTGTCAGAAGCTGAACCAGGGTAGTTTCGGCGCCGCCTCGGGGGAGGCCTGAGATGATAAAAAGGATCCTGATCATGGCGCGTTTTGACCGGTTTAAGTGGATCAGGGTTTGAGGTATCGATGAACCCAAGTTGGATAGGGTGTTTCGAGAAAGTCCTGAAGCTGCCTCACATCCTCTCGATAGAAGGCCTCCAGTTTCTTCATCAAAGGTATCGGTATAGATTCCGAGGGATCACTTGAAGCCGGCCGGTAAAAACGGGCCTTGCCTGCCTCGATGATCCCCTTGGGAAGGAGCTGCCTGATCAATGCCTTGAGCCCTGAGGTTGCCAAAAATCGGTTGAGCCCTTGATGTCTTGCCTGACCCCAGTCGTTCAAGCGGGTAGCCTCATCAGTAAATCCCTGAGCATCGATATGGAGGAAAAGGCTGAGGGTTTTAGCGATGAGGGGTCTTTGATTGAGCTCGTCGATGTCGAGGATCAGGAGCTGATTTTTTGGGAAATACGTTAGGAACCTCTGGAGACCCTGCCCATAAAGTCCACTTTCAAGGAGGCCGTGGCGGGAAAGGGAGCCTGATTCAAAGCCCTTAAATTCCTCTGCCATGGCCTCTTCAAAGGTATCGGCCACTAAGGCATCTCTCTTTTCCATCCGGTAATGCGAAAGTGCTCGCTGGATAGGGTCTCTCAAGATAACCATCAGTTTGGCGTGTGGATGAGAGGCATGAATCAGCGCCGCCGCTTTGGTTGATCGAAGGTAAAAGGGGCAGGCCTCTCCCCGGTAACGCGCAAGACCCTCTGATCTCAAGAGTTTTTGGTAGCTCTCGGCCTCCTTAATGAGGCCATTGTGGCGACTTTCACCCTTTTGAAGCAGGGCGGTCACCTCGGCTGAATGGAGGGTTTGAATATGGCTCAGGATAGGCCACAGATCCGGGCAGTAGTGATAGGTTTCTTTGATCAGCGACATCTCGATGGCCGGATGGCTATTGAGGAGGGCATGGAGGGTGGTCGTTCCCGCCTTGGTGGCGCCAATCACAAAGATATGGTCTTTCTTTGTCATGCTGAATGAACGCCTAGCAGCGACCCTTGAGGCCCGATCGCCAA
>QYQA01000071.1 GCA_007280285.1 Methylococcus sp.
CGCGTGATAGGGGAGGCCCGCCATCGGAATCGGAGCCCCTGCAGACTCGCCTCGAGCCGTCAGGGTGATGTCGAGCAGCTGAGCGGCGCGTTGAGCATCGTCATAGAACAGCTCATAAAAATCTCCCATCCGAAAGAACAAGAGGCGCTCGGGGTGCTCTGCCTTGATCCTAAGATATTGCTGCATGAGCGGCGTATGGGCCGTTTTGGGAGATGCTAAGCTCGACATGAGGAATGATTTTGACGGATAGTGTGAAAAAGGATGTTCATCGCGAGGATGTGGAGTATGGCCGTGACTGACGAAACGAATCGATTGGCGATCCAATTGGCCGAGATCCTGACGCACCGGGGTATTCTACTGGTCACAGCCGAGTCCTGTACGGGGGGTGGCATTGCAGAGGCCCTGACCTCGATCCCCGGCTCCTCTGGCTGGTTCGATCGGGGCTTTGTGGCGTATAGCAATGCCGCCAAGATCGACATGCTGGGTGTCGAGCCATCGCTGATCGCTCACTGGGGCGCGGTCAGCGAGCCTGTGGTGGCCGCCATGGTGGCGGGGGCTCTTGATCGCAGTCAGGCGGATCTTGCGGTGTCCGTCAGCGGGATCGCAGGCCCGACGGGGGGAGCTCCGGATAAGCCGATCGGCACCGTCTGGTTTGGGCTGGCGCGCCGCCAGCATCCGCTTGTGACCTTCTGTCGTTGTTTTGAGGGAGGCCGTGACAGCGTCAGGCAGCAGGCGGTGATGGTCGCCATCGATGCGCTGAGGCTCTTGCTGGATGACGGGGGGGTGGACCCCCAAGGGGAGCCTTTTGGCTTGAAGTCCAGCGATTCAGATCGATAAAAGCAGGCTCTTTGAAAGGTATGCTGAGGGCCTGAGCCTATGAGATAATGAAGGATTGACCCCGTCACCCCGTTACCCTGAGGCTCAGAACACCCCCTATGGACGACAACAAGCAAAAGGCGCTGACTGCAGCACTGTCTCAGATTGAAAAACAGTTCGGCAAAGGAACAGTCATGCGGATGGGCGATACCCCCGCTCGAGACCTTGAAGTGGTCCCCACAGGCTCCTTGACGCTTGACATTGCGCTCGGCTGTGGCGGTCTCCCTCGGGGCCGCATTGTAGAAATCTATGGTCCCGAATCATCGGGTAAAACGACGCTGACCCTCGAGGTCATCGCGCAGGCGCAGAAGCTCGGTGGGGTTGCCGCCTTCATCGATGCCGAACATGCCCTTGATCCTAGCTACGCTGAAAAGATCGGCGTCAATCTCGATGAGCTTTTAGTCTCGCAGCCGGATACCGGGGAGCAGGCCCTTGAAATTGTTGACATGTTGGTGCGCTCTGGTGGCGTTGATATCGTGGTGGTCGACTCGGTCGCGGCCTTGACGCCGAGAGCTGAAATCGAGGGTGAGATGGGCGATTCACATGTGGGTCTCCAGGCTCGATTGATGTCGCAGGCTCTCAGAAAGCTGACGGCGAACATTAAACGATCGAATACATTGGTGATTTTCATTAATCAGATCCGAATGAAGATCGGGGTGATGTTCGGTAGCCCTGAAACCACAACCGGTGGTAATGCGCTCAAGTTCTATGCCTCGGTGCGTCTCGATATCCGCCGACTGGGGGCTATTAAGTCGGGTGATGAGGTCATCGGCAATGAAACCCGCGTTAAAGTGGTCAAAAACAAAGTGGCCCCGCCCTTCAGGAATGCCGAATTTGAAATCATCTACGGTGAAGGGGTTTCCCGTGAAGGCGAGCTGGTTGATCTTGGGGTGGTTCATGAGCTGATTCAAAAGTCCGGTTCCTGGTACAGCTATGCGGGTGATAGGATCGGGCAGGGCAAGGATAATGTCAGGACCTTCCTCAAAGAGCATCCCGAAATCGCTGCCGGCCTTGAGGCCAAGATCCGCGAGAAATCGCTGGGCACCTCGGCGGTTAGCCGACCCGTCGGTGCCGCGGCAGTGGCGGTTGAGGGTGACCTCTGATAGATCGTGAAGCCCTGCGGCAAGAGATTCGAAATGCGTCCATGCGGTATCTCGCTCGACGGGAACACTCTTCGAAGGAGCTTCGGCAAAAACTGATCAGCAAGGATTTTGCTCAAGAGTTGGTGGCCGAGGTGGTGAAAGAGTTTGCGGTGCTGGGTTACCAAAGCGATGAGCGTTTCGCCACGATGTTGGCGGCAACCCGGCGACGCCAGGGGTATGGTGCTTTGCGCATCCGCCAGGAGCTTCGTCAGCACGCTATCGATGGCTTTACTCTCCCGAAAGGCGAGGAGGCTGAAGAGCATGATGAAATCAAGCGGGTCCACCAGCGACAATACGCCGGGAAGGCCCCGGGAACCCCGAAAGATCGGTTGGCTCAGGAGCGTTTCCTGCGTCGACGGGGTTTTTCGGGTGAGGAGATCGTTCGCTTGTTCCGTCATTTAGGGGCGGTTGGGCGGAACGATTAATCGACTGATATTTACTATTAGATAAGAGAACGGCTGTAGCATGACCAGCGCCGAATTGCGGAGTTTATTCCTGAGTTTTTTTGAACAACGCGGACACCAGTGCGTTGCTTCGAGTCCCCTGATTCCTGCCAATGATCCCACGCTCCTCTTCACCAATGCGGGCATGGTGCAGTTCAAGGATGCCTTTTTGGGTCGCGAGGAGCGTCCTTACGTCAGGGCCGTCTCTTCTCAGCGGTGTATCAGGGCAGGCGGCAAGCACAATGACCTTGAGAACGTCGGCTATACCGCGCGGCATCACACCTTCTTTGAGATGTTGGGTAATTTCAGCTTCGGGGATTATTTCAAGGAAGAGGCTATCCGCTTTGCCTGGCAATTCTTAACCGGCGAGCTCGGTATTGCTCCGGAGCGGCTTTGGGTCACGGTCTTCGATCAGGATCCAGAAGCCGAGGCAATCTGGCTGAACGTTGTTGGGGTGGATCCTGCCCGTCTTTCAAGGATTGGGAGCAAAGATAACTTCTGGAGCATGGGGGATACCGGGCCCTGTGGTCCCTGTACGGAGATTTTCTACGATCATGGTCCCCACATTGCGGGTGGGCCTCCGGGTTCCCCTGAGGAAGATGGCGACCGTTACATCGAGATCTGGAATCTGGTTTTCATGCAGTACGATCGGGCCTCAGATGGCACCCTCCATCCCTTGCCAAAACCCTCGGTCGATACCGGTATGGGGCTTGAGCGGATCGCTGCCGTGGTCCAGGGCGTCCACAGTAACTACGAGACCGATCTCTTTAAGTCCCTGGTCGAAGCGGCTGCCGGTCTTGCGGGTCTTCAAAGTATCGACAACAGTTCGCTGAGAGTTCTCGCCGATCACATCAGGTCTTGTTCATTTTTGATCGCCGATGGCGTTCTTCCGAGTAATGAAGGGCGGGGGTACGTGCTTCGACGGATCATCCGTCGGGCCATTCGTCATGGCTACAAGCTGGGTATTCGTGAGGTGTTTTTCTTCAAGCTGGTGGCCCCTCTGTGTGTTCTGATGGCCGAGGCTTATCCCGAGTTGCTGGCGTCAAAGGGAATGGTGGAGCAGGTCCTAAGAAAGGAAGAGGAACGCTTTGCCGAGACCTTAGATCATGGGATGAGGATTCTCGACGGTCAGCTCGCCAAGGTGACCGGTGGCGTCATTCCGGGTGATATTGTTTTTCAGCTCTATGATACCTTCGGATTTCCGGTGGATTTGACTGCTGATATCGCGCGGGAGCATGGCGTCGTCCCAGATCTTGAAGGCTTCGAAAAAGCCATGAGTGCTCAGCGCGAAAGGGCCCGCTCGGCGAGTCACTTTGCGGTCAATTACGGTAACGACATTCACCTCGAAGCGTCCTGTCAATTTACCGGCTATGAACGGTTTTCAGATGACAGTACCCTTATCGGCCTGTATCGAGACGGTGTCTCAGTCGACGCGGTTGCGGCCGGAGAAACCGTCACCGTGCTGCTGGATAAAACCCCATTCTACGGCGAATCAGGCGGCCAGGCGGGGGATCGTGGAGAGCTCCTCGCGGCGGATAGCCGCTTCGAGGTCAGGGATACTCAAAAACAGGGCTCTGGCCTCATTCTTCATCTTGGCGCTCTGGCTTCTGGCACGCTCCGCGTCGGCTTTAAGGTGCGCGCTGAAGTCAACGCCGATCACCGGCGCGCCATTGCCCTCAATCATTCGGCAACACACCTGTTGCACGCGGCCTTAAGATCGCTCCTCGGTGACCATGTCGCCCAGAAAGGCTCTCAGGTCACGGCACAACGCCTCCGGTTTGATTTTTCGCATTTTGAGCCGATGACCCCGGATCAATGCGACCACATCGAACGCATAGTCAACGAGCAGATCCGAATCAATCACCTGATACAGGCGGACGTCATGGGGCGCGAGGAGGCGATGAAGGCGGGTGCCATGGCCCTTTTTGGGGAAAAGTACGGCGAAGAGGTTCGGGTTCTTCGGATCGGCGATTTTTCGACGGAGCTCTGTGGCGGCACCCATGCCCTGCGCTCGGGTGATATTGGATTTTTTAAGCTGGTCAGCGAGGTCGGAGTCGCTTCAGGTGTCCGCCGTATCGAGGCCGTCACCGGGGTAGGGGCTTACGAATGGGTCAAGTTGAATGAGCGTCTTGTGCAGAGCATTCAGGAGCGACTCAAAGCGGGGCGTGAATCGTTGGAAGAGAAGTTGGAGCAGATTCTTGAAAAGAGCAAGGCCCTTGAAAAAGAAGTCGAGCGACTGCAAGGCAAGATGGCCAGCGCCTCCGGTGATGATCTGATGGCCAAGGTGGTCGACCTGGGTTCGATCAAGGTTCTCGCGGCCCGAATTGATGATGCCGATGCCAAAGTGCTGCGGGAGCTGGTTGATCAGCTTCGATCCAAGCTAGGCAGTTCTGCGGTGGTGTTGGGCGGGGTGGTTGAAGGCAAGGTTACCCTCATTGCTGGGGTGTCCAAGGATCGGACCGATCAGGTCAAGGCCGGCGATCTGGTCAATGTGGTAGCGCTTCAGGTCGGTGGCAAGGGCGGTGGACGTCCAGATTTGGCTCAGGCAGGCGGCACGGATGCCACTCATCTCGACAGTGCCTTGGGTGGCGTCGCGGAGTGGGTTCGACAGGCCCTGGGCTGAAACGGTGCATTAGGAAAGAATGATGGCGCTTTTTGTTCATAAATACGGTGGGACTTCCGTTGGTAGCGTGGAACGGATCAGTCACGTGGCGGACCATGTCTTAGCGGCCAGAGCCCGCGGCGAGTCGGTCGTCGTGGTGGTTTCGGCGATGAGTGGAGAGACCAATCGGCTCGTCGCCTTGGCACGAGAGGCCCAGGCCTCACCCGATCCGAGGGAGCTCGATGTTCTCTTGTCGACCGGGGAGCAGGTCACCATTGCCCTTTTGGCAATGACGCTGATCGAGAGAGGGTGCCCTGCGACCTCTTACACGGGCAGCCAGGTCTCGATCATGACGGATACGTCCCACACCAAGGCGCGAATCATGAACATTGACACACAGCCGATCATTCAGGACCTCCAGAAAGGGAAGGTGGTGGTGGTTGCGGGGTTTCAGGGGGTGACCCGGGCCGGTGACATCACGACCCTCGGCCGCGGCGGATCGGACACGACGGCGGTGGCGCTCGCCGCCGCGCTGAAAGCCGAGGAATGCCTTATTTATACCGATGTTGACGGGGTCTATACGACCGATCCCCGCATCGAACCGAAGGCGCGCCGCCTCGACCGGATTACCTTTGAGGAAATGCTGGAGATGGCGAGTCTTGGCTCTAAGGTCCTGCAGATTCGTTCGGTCGAATTTGCCGGCAAATACAACGTTCCGTTAAGGGTCCTTTCAAGCTTCAAGCCGGGTAAGGGAACCCTGATCAGTGATGAGGATGACGGCATGGAAAAGCCCTTAATTTCGGGAATCGCCTTCAATCG
Source organism: Methylococcus sp. (assembly GCA_007280285.1). GTDB lineage: Bacteria > Pseudomonadota > Gammaproteobacteria > Methylococcales > Methylococcaceae > UBA6136. The sequence continues at coordinate 5,883 of QYQA01000071.1, forward strand.
TGATGAGGCTAAACTGACGGTGCTGGGTGTGCCTGATCGTCCCGGCATTGCTTCTCGTATCCTTGGCCCCATTGCCGAGGCGAATATCGAAGTCGATATGATTGTCCAGAATGTCGCGGAAGATGGGACCACCAATTTCACCTTTACGGTTAATAGAGCCGAGTATGGGAAGGCGCTCGCCATTCTCGAAACGACGCGTCAGCAGCTTCAAGCTCGGCAAGTCGAGAGTAATGATGGCATCGTTAAAGTCTCCATTGTCGGTGTTGGGATGCGCTCCCATGCGGGGATTGCGGCCAAGATGTTTGGTACCTTGGCGCATGAAAAGATCAATATCCAGATGATTTCAACGTCCGAGATCAAGATTTCCGTGGTCATTGATGAAAAGTATCTTGAGCTTGCGGTGCACGCCCTGCATGAGGCCTTTGAGCTTGATCATCCGCCGGTTTCAGCTTAACAAAAGCGTGACCGGCTGGTTTCAAAGTGCTACAATCTCGCACCTCGCTGAGTCCTTGGTGCACGCTGACAGGGGTTGACACGATGTCTTGCGAGGTTCCTTTCATTCAGTGCGGGATCTGTAAGGGACGATTTTATGCTGATATTGACTCGTAGGGTCGGAGAGACTTTGATCATTGGGGATGAAGTCACGGTTACCGTCCTTGGTGTGAAGGGTAATCAGGTCCGAATTGGTGTGAACGCCCCTAAAAACGTGACGGTGCACCGCGAAGAGATCTACGAGCGTATCAAGCGTGAGTCTGATCTTGGAGAGGATCCGACCCCGGGCTCCATCGACTAAAGGTCGATCGAGAGACGCTGAAACCAGCGAATCAGCTGAACGATTTAGGAGAGATGGCCGAGCGGCTGAAGGCGCTCCCCTGCTAAGGGAGTATAGGGCTAATAACTCTATCGAGGGTTCGAATCCCTCTCTCTCCGCCACCTCTGCGGTGGGTCTTGGATCGTAAGATCAGGCCTAGCCGGCTTTTGAGAGTTAAGCCAGAAGCCCCGGAAGGGGCTTTTTGGTTTCTGGATGCGCGCGATAGCCAGATTTGGCTTTCACTTGTTATCTTTTATGCATATAATGATCGGATTTTTCGGCTGTGCCGTATTTGTTGTTTGAGGAGTCCTGATGGTCACTATTCGTTTATCCCGTGGCGGTGCAAAGAAACGCCCTTTCTACCACGTGGTGGTTACTGACAGCCGCAACAAGCGTGATGGTCGGTACATTGAACGTCTGGGGTTTTTTAACCCGATTGCACGGGGAAAGGCGGAACGACTTTCGCTTAATGAATCGCGTATCGAGTATTGGGTCGGTCACGGCGCACAGACCACCGATCGTGTGACCACGCTGCTGAAAGAATTCCGGAAGCAAGCAGGTTCGGTTGCTGCCTAAAATGAACGCGCTGGGCGTTTTTTGATGTCCAGATTAGTCATCGTCGGTGAGCTCACGATGCCCTTTGGGGTTCTGGGCTGGGTGAAGGTGAGGTCGTTTACCGACCCACCGGCCAATATTCTCCGCTACACGCCGTGGGTGCTTGAATCCCGGGGTGAGCAGCGCTCGGTGGCGGTGCTCGAGGGCAGACCGCATACGGGCGCTGTCGTGGTTCATATCGACGGTATTTCGGACCGTGATGAGGCCCTGAGCCTTCGCGGATCCAAGGTGATGGTTCCTCGGGATGTCTTCCCTCAGGCACCCCAAGGCTCCTTTTACTGGGCCGACCTGATGGGACTACGGGTCGAAACCAGCGAGGGGATTGAATTGGGCCGGGTGGCCGGAATACTGGAAACAGGCGCCAATGATGTGCTTGAAGTTAAGGGCGATCGGGATCGGCTGATTCCCTTCGTGATGGGTCATTACGTGAAGGATGTGCGGCTTGATGATGGCCTCCTGATCGTTGACTGGGATCCTGAATTTTAAAGGGCGGCATGCGATTTGATATCGTCAGCTTGTTCCCGGACCGGGTCGTCGATATGGCGATGGCGGGGGTCACTGGCCGGGCCGTTGAGCGGGGTCTAGTGGATCTCCACCTCTGGGACCCGAGGGCTTTCGCTCAAGATCGCCATCGGACGGTCGATGACCGACCCTATGGGGGTGGTCCTGGTATGGTGATGAAGTTCGAGCCCTTGAGAGACGCCATTCGTGCGGCTCGGGCCGACGCAGAGATTCCGGCTAGGACCCTTTATCTGAGTCCACAGGGGCAGCTGCTGAATCAACAGCAGGTGGTTGAATTTTCGGAGTGTCCACGACTCATTCTCGTGGCCGGCCGTTATGAGGGGATTGATGAACGCCTCATAGAGGCAGAGATTGATGAGGAATGGTCGATTGGCGACTATGTCCTGAGTGGCGGTGAACTGCCTGCCTTGGTGCTCTTCGACGCGGTGGTTCGACTGCTGCCGGGTGTTCTCGGGCATGCTGAATCGGCGCTCCAGGATTCGCATATGGAGGGGCTGTTGGATTGCCCTCATTACACGCGACCCGAATGGGTCGAGGGGCGTGAGGTGCCGGAGGTACTGCAGTCTGGCAACCATGAGGCCATTCGGCGCTGGCGGCTGCGGCAATCGCTGGACAGAACCCGATTACGTCGACCCGATCTCCTCGAGAAGGCAGATCTTGACCGGGAGCAACGCCTGCTGCTGGCCGAATTGGAACAGGAACGATTGAGCGATCACGATTTGAGATAAAGAGAAAACCGATGTCAAACATAATTCAGCAACTCGAAACCGAATGGATGGGTGGCAAGACCATTCCTTCATTTGCACCTGGCGACACGGTCGTCGTTCAGGTTCGCGTCAAGGAAGGGACTCGCGAGCGTCTCCAGGCTTATGAGGGTGTCGTGATTGCCAAGCGCAACCGTGGTTATCACTCGGCCTTCACCGTTCGCAAGATTTCCCATGGGGAAGGTGTCGAGCGTGTCTTCCAGACCTACAGCCCGCAGGTCGAGGAGATCCTCGTGAAGCGTCGGGGTGATGTCCGTCGTGCCAAGCTTTACTACCTCCGTGATCGGACGGGTAAGGCCGCGCGCATCAAGGAAAAAATCTAGTCGCGACCTTGCCGAATGACGGCAATCAAGACGAGAATCCAAAGGGCAGCGATCGCTGCCCTTTTGCATTCAGGCTGCCTTTTTAGGACGCAATGAGTCTTAAGATCGGTGGACACGCTTAGGCTTGGCATTTCGGTGGGCACCATGACCTGGATGGCACAGGGCGATCGCCTTGAAGCCATCCATCTCGAGCGTGGACTCGGGCCTGAGTCACCGAGCTCGGCACCGCGTTCTGGTGTTCTGAGGGAGGCACTTTTCCAGTGGCAACACTATCTGAAAGCGCCGGATCATTGTTTCGACCTACCCCTGGCATTCCCTGGCACCCCGTTTCAGCAAAAGGTCTTCGCGGCCCTTCGGGAGATTCCGCCGGGAACGGTGTGGACCTATGGTGACCTCGCCCGGGTAATCGGTTCGGCGCCAAGGGCGGTGGCCGGGGCGTTACGACGCAACCCCTATCCGGTGGTGGTTCCTTGTCACCGTATTGTCGCGGTGGGCCATCTTGGCGGTTACTGCGGCGCTGTGGCGGGCCCTATGATGACGATCAAGCGCTGGTTACTCCGCCATGAGGGAGTTAAGGGAATTCTGTCATCATGATGAAAGGCCCCAAGGATAACGCTCTGCTCAGCAGCTTTGTCGATGCCCTCTGGCTTGAAGAGGGGCTCAGCGACAATACGCGTAAGGCCTACGCCAGTGATATCGATCACTTTGGACGATGGTTGGAGCAATCCGAGGGAAGGGGGCTTCTTGAGATTATAGCGGGCGATATCGAAGCCTATCTGGCGAAACGGTTTCAGGAAAAGGCGACCAGTCGCAGCATGGCCCGTTTGCTGTCGAGCCTTCGAAAGTTCTATCGTTATCATCTTCGGGAGGGTCGTATTGACCTTGATCCAACGCTTCGCATCGATCCTCCAAGGATGGGGCGCCCGCTCCCTAAGACCTTAACGGAGTGGGATGTTGAGAGGCTACTGGCAGCTCCTGAGGTCGAGGCGTGTCTTGGCTGCCGCGATCGGGCCATGCTGGAAGTGCTCTATGCCACCGGGCTTCGGGTGACCGAACTGGTGGGACTCCAATTGCATGAGGTGAATCTTCGCCAGGGCGTTTTGCGGGTGGTCGGAAAGGGCAGCAAGGATCGCTTAGTCCCCTTGGGCGAAGTGGCCGAAGACTGGTTAACCCGATACAGTGAGACCGCGAGGCGCGCGCTGCTTGGCGAGCGGCAGTCCGATGATCTTTTTGTGACGCGGCGGGGCGAGGGGATGACGCGTCAGGCCTTCTGGTATCTTATTAAGCGCTACGCACAGAGGGCGGGAATCGAGAAGCCTTTGTCGCCGCATACCCTTCGCCATGCCTTTGCGACCCATCTACTGAACCATGGGGCCGACCTTCGGGTGGTTCAGATGCTGTTGGGACATAGCGACTTGTCTAGTACACAGATTTATACTCACGTAGCGCAGGAGCGCATGAAAGATTTGCATGCCCGTTGCCATCCGCGAGGCTAAGGCCGATGGCGGTTAATTTTAAGTTGATGCTGAACCCATGATTCACCCTACTGCACTCATTTCATCAGATGTCGATCTTGGCCAGGGCGTCGAGGTAGGCCCGTTTGCGGTCATCGAAGGCCCTGGCCGTATTGGTGATGAAAGTATCATCGAAGGCCATGCGGTCTTGAAGCCGCATGTTTATCTTGGCCAACGCAATCGAGTCCACCCAACGGCGGTTTTGGGTGGGCTGCCGCAAGATCTATCCTTCCATCCTGCGATGGTCACCCGGCTTGAGATTGGCGATGACAACATCTTTCGGGAGGGGGTCACCATCAGTCGGGCCACCCGGGAAGGGGAGGCCACGCGCATCGGTTCTGGCAACTATTTCATGAACCATAGCCATCTCGGGCATGATGGGGTGATGGGTGATCACAATATCCTGGCGAGCGGCGCCACGCTTGGGGGTCACACTGAGGTGGGTGACCGGGTTTTCTTTGGCGGCGGCGCGATGGTGCACCAGTTCTGTCGAATTGGAAGCTACGCGATCCTTCAGGGATTAGCCGGTATCAACAAGGATGTGATGCCTTTTGCCCTGGTCGGAGGGCGTCCTGGCAAGCATTACCGATTAAATCTGATTGGCCTTCGGCGGGCAGGCATTGAGGGTGATCGCCTGAAGGCGGTATCGGCGGCGTTCAGGCGTCTTCGGGCCCGACAAGATCTTGAAGGACTCCCCGATACCGAGGAGCTTAAGTATCTCCGCGCTTTTTTAGCCTCAAGTTCACGTCGTGGGGGGCTTCTGGGTTTTATCGATGTCGCCACTCGCGATGGGGACTAAGAACACGATGATAGGGAGGATCTTCGCTTGAAACCGACTGCTTGCGCCGTCATCGGGACGGGTTATCTTGGTAAATTTCATGCCCAAAAATACGCGGCCATCGAGGGCTGTGAGCTCATCGCTGTGGTCGATACCAACCCCGAAGCGGCCGCCTTGGTGGCGCAGCAGAACGGGTGTCGTGCCGAGACCGATTACAGGACTCTCCTGGGTCAGGTGGATGCGGTGAGCATCGTGGTGCCGACTAGTTTTCACTTTGAGGTGGCCCGCGATTTTCTTGCCGCCGGCTGTCACGTGCTGGTCGAAAAGCCTATGACCGTGACCGTCGAGGAGGCGGATGAACTGATTAGGCTGGCCAAGAGTCAGGGCTGTCTCCTGATGGTCGGGCATCTCGAACGTTTTAATGCGGCCCTCCTCGGTCTCGATTTAGTCCAGGAGAAACCCCTTTTTATCGAATCGCATCGACTGGCCCCGTTTAATCCAAGAGCCAACGATGTCAGTGTGGTGCTGGATCTCATGATCCACGATATCGACATTATTCTCGATCTCGTTGATTCTGAAGTCGAACGGATTGATGCGAAGGGGGTGACGGTCCTGACGACGGATACCGATATTGCCAACGCCCGACTGACCTTCAAGAATGGTTGCGTCGCTAATGTGACCGCGAGTCGGGCCAGCCTTAAAGTTGAGCGGAAGATGCGGATGTTTATGCCCAACCGTTATATTTCGGTGGACTTCCAGAACCGCACCCTGTCAGAGCACCGGAAAGGGTCGAGGGAAATGTTCCCAGGGGTCCCTGAGATTATCAGCGAGGAATCGGTCTATGAG
>QYQA01000064.1 GCA_007280285.1 Methylococcus sp.
ATGGTGGAGGTGGCGGGAATTGAACCCGCGTCCGCAAATCCTCCGCCTTCGGATCTACATGCTTATCCATGTCATTGTTTTTAACTGGTGACAACCCGACAGGAAGGAGTGCCCTCAGCGATTCCGTGAGTTTTAGCGATTTGGCCCCGGACATGCCTCTTCGCGAGCTTATGCTTGTGTTATCCCCGAGTCAGCGTCCATAAGCAGGCCCTGTTCAGAGACCAGCCGATTAAGCGGCTAGAGCGTAGTTGTCGTCGTTGGCAACTAACTTAGTTGCAGTTGGTTTTACGAGGTTAACTGCACCTCGGCATGCACCTTGGGTTTCGCGATCCACGTCGAAGCCAAGTCACCCCCAATGGGACTACCCAGTATAGCTCTAATCCTACTTCCAGACAAAGATCGTGTCTTAACCTTCTGATTTGAAAGTGTAATGCGTTTATTTTCAGGGTCGCTTCTGAGGGCGGTCCCTGACCACATAGCTCCCCATCATACCGGCCTCGATGTGGTCATTAACATGGCAGTGATACATCCAAGTTCCTGGATTGTCTGGTGTCATATCCACGGTAACGTGGGTCCCTGGAAGGAGGTTTAACACATCGACGCGTTTCCCGGTTTCAGTCAGGGTGTTGCCATGCCAATGTGGCGTATGGAGATCGACTTCGGTACCAAGAGCTATCTGGTACCAGCGGACTTTTTCACCTTTGTTCATCACGAGACCTGGGAGGTTACTGTAGACGTAGCCATTCATGCTGTGCATCAAATTGCTCTCTAAGAAGTCTGGATCGTCGGGTTTGATATTGAGGGAGGTCATCTCCCCCATGTTTTTATCGAGGAGCCAGCTTTTATTTTCATCCAGCACACTAAAAAGGACGACGAATTCCCGGTCAATGCCTTTGAGTTTGCCATTTTTTTGAAGAAAACCTTTGCGGGAAATGATGATCGCCCCGATCAGCCCTGCATTGGTGTCGGCGACCTCATCCACATGGGAGTGATAGAGCCAGACGATGGAGCTTGGATCTTGGGGTCCAGGCCCTGAACGTTCAGGAACAGACCATTCATAGGTGTACTGTCCACCGGGTTGGATCATGTCATCTTGTTTATCTTCAGGTCCGGTGCCATCCTCATAATGAGTCCCCTCGTGACGTTTCGAATAAAAGACGCCGTGGGGGTGCATGGAGACCGGATGGTTCTTCAGGGAATTCTTGAGGATGACCCGAATCTCATCGCCCACATTGGCGCGAATCACGGGACCTAAGAGGCCAAGATGTTCCCATTCGGGCGGGCGCTCCTTCAGATGGCTGAAGCTCTCATCGGTGTATTCAACGTAATGGGCCTTGTGGTAGCGATGTCCGATGCGATTTTGAGGATCAGGACGCAAAAAAAGGTTCTGATCTTCATTGAACGGGATGCCGTGCATGGGATCTATCGGATAAGAGGGCGCATAGTCCCACAGCACTTCTTCCGCAGCAATGTAATAGGTTCGGGTGCTAGCGGTGTTAGTTCCGGAGAAGAATAGGCTGATGAGGCAGCCTATGAGTGTGAGAAGGTTTAGCTCTGAACGTTTCAAGGTAAATCAATGATGAAGTTGGTTGATAAGATTTTACAAATGATACCTAATCTCATTAACGAAGTGTGGTTTTCTATTCGTTTGTTCCTGTGACCCATGGTGCCAGTCTCCTGATTATCGTGGGGTATCGGTTATGATGGGGTTTGAGATTCGCCAACCTTTTTCATCAATATCCCATGGATCAACAGTCATCACCGCCTGAAAGCCCCGTCCGTTTCCCTCCGGTTCTGAAGGGAGCTTGGCCTCTCCTCGGTCACATTCTCGATTTTGGTAAGAACCCGCACCGCTTCATGATGGCGCTTCGTGAACAAATGGGGGACATCGCGGAATTCAAAATGTTTCACCAGGATATGGTGCTGCTCACGGGCGAAAAGGCCTCTGAGGCCTTCTATCGTGCCGCCGATGAGACCTTGGATCAGGGCGCGGCTTACAAAATAATGACGCCAATCTTTGGCCATGGCGTTGTGTTCGATGCTCCGATCACCAAAAAGAACCAGCAGCTTCAAATGCTGATGCCCGCGCTTCGCGACAAGCCGATGAGGACCTATTCCGAGATCATTGTCGAAGAGGTGGAGGGTTTGATCAGCCAATGGGGTGAGTCGGGTGAGATGGATCTTCTCGAATTCACTAAAGAATTGACCATCTACACTTCAAGCCATTGTCTCTTGGGCCCAGAATTTCGGCATGAACTTAATAAGGAATTTGCCGAGATTTATCACGATCTAGAGCAGGGTATTAAGCCCATCGCCTATGTCTTTCCTAATCTCCCTCTCCCAGTGTTTCGCCGCCGAGATCAGGCGAGGGTTCGACTTCAGGCCTTGGTCACCGAGATTATGGAGCGGCGAGCCAGGGATCGATCGAATAGCCCCAATGTCTTCCAGACATTGATTGATGCGACCTACGACGATGGCACTAAGCTCTCGCCGCATGAAATCACAGGCATGTTGATTGCCACTATTTTTGCGGGCCATCACACCAGCTCAGGAACGACGGCCTGGGTCCTTATTGAACTCCTCCGGCATCCCGATTGGATGGAGGCGGTGATTGAGGAAATTGATGGACTTTTTGGCGAGGCGGGACCTTTGACCTTCGAGTCTTTGCGGCAGATCCCGAAACTCGAGAATGTCCTTAAGGAAGTGCTGAGGCTCCATCCACCGTTGATCATTCTCATGCGGAAGGTGTTAGAGGATTTCACCATTGGGGATACGGTGATCAAGGCGGGTAAGTTTGTCTGTGCGGCACCGGCCATTACGCATCGGATTGCCTCTCTTTTTCCACGTCCCGAAGCGTTTGAGCCTGACCGCTACTCTCCAGAGCGTCAAGAGGATAAGAACCTCTATGCTTGGCAAGCATTTGGAGGTGGTCGACACAAATGTTCCGGCAACGCCTTCGCTCTTTTTCAGATTAAGGCCATTTTTTGTATTCTTCTCCGCCGCTATGAGTTTGAGCTCGTGGGCGCCCCTGATAGCTACCAGGACGACTATACCAAGATGGTGGTTGAGCCGGGTTCGCCCTGCCGCATCCGCTATCGACGTAAGGCGCTGAAGGCCGTCAGCATAGAAGAAAATGAGGCGGTAGCATCCAGAGAGGAAAATAATGTCGCTGAAGACTTCATCATTGAAGTCGATAGGGATCTTTGTAAAGGGCACGCGACCTGCCAGGGTGAGGCGGCTGATTTTTTTCATGTCGATGACAAGGGCACCCTGACCGTGCTTAAAGCCATCGTTTCTGAAGGAGAAGTCGAGAAGGCGCGTTTAGCTGAGAAATATTGTCCCACTAAAGCCATTAAGATCGTCAAGAGAGTGACTTTGTAGGTCGTTCTAAATCCATGGGCTCTCTGCTGCGAAGCCGCCAGAGTGCCTTAGACGGTGAGTTCCATGGAAGGTCGACTGGGGTGATGTCGAAAGAACCCTCTGGGCTTTCTCTAAAGCGTGCCCAGTAGCTTCATCGGTGCACTTCCCGACCTGCCCCTGTTGGATTGGAGGACGCGAACATCATTCCGGTCGTGCGGCTCATCTGCTGACCTTTGACGTTCAGCAGCGGAGGTTCAGTCAGCCAGAGCGTGACGTTCTCTGAGCCAATGCTGGAAGGCAGTTTGGGGGATGGTCAGGCTCTTATAAGCCAGTTTAACTAATGACAAGCACCAGTGTCCGAGGTTGCCATCACGAAACTGTGCCGGCAAAAGACGGAAAGCCTGCAACACGACCATCAAGAACTGAATGCCCATGGAGACGATGCTACTGTCGAGCGTCGATAAGAGTGCCAGCGAGTGTGCTCTGCCCTTAGGGTTGTTGCGCCAGTAGGAAAAAATACACTGGTTAAGGAGTTTCGCTTCGTTGGTGTGTGAGAGGAAGGCTTCACGCAGTTCCTCTGAGAGCGTTCGCCGCGTCAGTTGAACGCGACCTGCGGAGATGGCGTAACGACGGAGGGCCTGCTGGACATCGAATTGGGTGTCGATGAGAGCGTCCCGAAGGTTGATTGCATCCTTAACCGCGGTCGTGATACCTGACGCTGTGAGGGGATGGCAGCAGCCTCGAGCGTCACCCAAGAGGGCCACATTCCCGTGAACGGCGCTTTTAGGCACAATGCGGTAGTTGGCGGCAGCCAGTGGCTTTTCTTGAGCCATTGCCTTTTCAATGTCTTCCCGGAAAGCGCGGGGGAAAAACTTGAGATGCTCGCGAACCGACTCCTTGGAGTCATCGCCACGTAGAATTTCGAACATCACTCTCGCGCGACCTTTGGTCACACTATAGGCATACGAAATCCCCAAGGGATTTAGAAAAATATTACCAAAACCCGGCGTTGGCAAATGGGTGTCGTCTACTTCGACGCCTAACATACCCGAATATCGATGCGTCTCATGGGAGATGCCGGTGAGCTTACGGACTTGCGACATGGGGCCGTCGGCACCAATGATGAGTCGCGCATTGATCAGGGTCTCTCCGGAGTCATCTGTGACCACGGCCTGATAGGTGTTTTTTTGGTCTGAGGGCAAAATTTGGGAGACGCGACAACCCATCAACACGTCAACCCTTGGAAAATCCTTGACCCGTTCTAGAAGGTGATCCTTCAGGACCTGATGTTCAATCGCCATGCCACCATGATTTAAGCCTTCTACCTCGCTGTAGGGGAGGCTGACATAGTCTTCGTGTTCGTTATCGGCATCAAAGGGGAAGATGGTGAAGCCGCGAATTTCAGCCCCGATAGTACAGTCTTCATCGAGGAGTCCCAGTTGCTTAAGAGCATCAATACCGGGTGGGTGGATGAGTTCGCCGGCGAGGCGGCGTCCGTGGGACGATTTTGGTTCGACGATGAGGATCTTCAGTCCAAGAGGAGAAAGTGCTGCGGCGGCAGCCGCTCCGGCCACCCCGCCTCCTGCAATCAGGACATCGACATCTAATTGTCTCTTCGCGTGTGTTTCCATCATCAATTCGTAATGACCCATCATTGATTCAATTTTGGGGTTCGGACGCTTCGCGTTGTTGCCGGAGACCCGCTGTTCTGTGCGGATAGCTGGCTTGAGGCCGCCGAATTTTTAAAAGCTTCTGGATATCTTGCAACAATAGTTGCAAGATGACAACACCTAATCCCCCCTGACGGCCCCATTATACCTTGCCAGGGCCCAAACGGGGAAATACGTGTGATAGAGACGGTAATCCAGCATGGCAGCGCCGAAAAAAACACCATTAACGGCCTGATGAGGCCATCCGCCATCCTCCTTCTGTTGACTTAAAAGCCACAGGATGCCGCGCTCCACGGCTGAATCGCGGGCTGGGACGATCTCGAGGAGTCCGAGGAGGGCCCAACTGGTCATCACGACCTGGGTTGCGGGGTGTTCGATGTAATGTCCTTCAAGGCAACTGGTGTAGTGTTCGCTCCAACCCCCATCTTGGCGCTGATGGGCTTTGAGCCAATCAGCCGCTCTAACCAGCGCAGGGTCATCAGCCGCCACACCGGCCAGCCGCATGGCTTTCACCACATGAAAGATGGCATAGGTGTAATTAATTCCCCAGAATCCAGTCCAGGCACCATCCTCGCCTTGCTGGTTCCGCAGGAGCTTCAAGGCTTTGGCGGTGGCTCGCGCAATGGTGCCGCCCTCAATATCGCCATAGTGTTTCAGGTAATGGCACAAGGCGGCCAAGGAAGAGGCCGTGCATTCGATGTAGGAGAGTTCCGTCATGCACTGACCAAACATCTCGGAGGGATTAATGAGTTCTAGGAGCTTTCCGGCGCGGCGGCGCTCATAGGTTCCAAATCCACCATCCTCATTTTGCCGGGAGAGAATAAACTCAATGGCCCGCAGCAGGCGTTCTTTGGGAAGTGGTTGAAGGTCGAGGTAAGCCGGATGCGCTTCAATGGCCAAGAGCCCACTGACGGCCTCAGCCGTGCAATCGCTGACGGGCCAGCGGTGCTGACCATCTGAAAAGCACCAGCCTCCGACGGAAGGATCGCGCCAGTAACGAGCATAATCGGGAATTTCCTCGACCATTTGAGCGCCCTCTAAAAAGGACAGGGCTCGACCGATAGATGATTTTAGCGCGGCATCGGGCTCCTTGATATTCACCAGAGCCTGAAGAGCCAACGCGGTATCCCACGTATTGGATCGTGCGCCAACATAGCGAATCCCCTCAGCTGCATCCTCCCATCGCCAGGCCTCGATGCCACGAAGGCTGGCTTCAAGGAGAGGGTGCTGAGGGTCTTCAACGTAGAGCGCTAATGTATTTAACAGCCCATTGACAGGAGAGATCCCTTGGAAGCGGGTTGAGATCTGTTCAAACACGATGCGATCAAGGCAGCGCCCGATCGCTTTTTTCCTGAAGTCTTTGGGATGTCTCCGCTCAAAAAGTGCAAGAAGATCGTAGATCCCGCGAAGCAGCGAGGTAATCGGGACATAAACATCCCGAGGCGCCAGGGTGTGTCGATGTCTTGAAAAGTTGATGGAGGCATAAGGTTCGTCATAGAGTTCAAGACGCAGCGACGCTACTAAATCCTGAGGCAACGGGGCGACGTAGCGTTTTCCCGCAATCGTCGCAATCCCAAGATAGATGAGGCGGGTATGGCTATAGAATTTTTTGGGGTGAAAGGGGAGCCATTCTGGGAGCATGAAAAGTTCTGGCGGAATCGCATTGAGACCCCGGTAATCGTAGAGGCCCAGAATCGCGAGCCAGAATTTACCCCACGTTGGAATGCCTTTGACGCCCACTGGCTGCAGGATGAGCCATTGATGGGCGCGGGCCAGCAGAGGATCCTTGGATTCAAAGCCTAATAGCCTCAAGGCCACGTAGGCGAGTGTCGTAAAAAAAACATAGCCGGGGGATTCAGGATGCATCCCAAATGAACCATCAGTAGCCTGAGACACCTTAAAGTGACGATAAATCTTCTCCCGGTCCTGATCACAATAGGGCTTTCCCACAATGGTCCTTACGATGACCGATTGAGCGAGGATCATGGTGCACCAGACCATTTCTCCTTCAAAATCCCCGGCGGCCTTTTGTTGGGTCAGTAGAGAGTGAACAGCCTTTTCGGTCGCTCCGCGGAGGATTGAATCACGGGAGCTCATAGGGTTGAACGCGCTAGTTCTTTATGGAGGCTGTCGAACTCGCCTTGCCAGATGATGCGGTTTCGGCCCCAATGATTATTTTTTAGGGCCTTGAGTCCTTCATCGCATTCACGCTGGGCCTCTTCCTTTCGGTCGTCCACCTCAATCAGAGCCTTAGCATAGAAAGCATGATTCAGTGGATGTTGCGGGTATTTCATCGCGGCCTTTTGAAGGAGTTCGAGGGCTTTGTCACCATCGCCCATGCCAGCCGGCCAAGGCGGGGCCTTCAGATAGATCATGCCGAGGAGTCGTAAGGGGCCTCCGTCATCCACGGCTTCGGATAGGGCCATCGCCGTGAGCTGCTCCTTTTCGACGCGGGTCAAGAGCGTCCCGGCATCGAGGGGATGATCATTCAACCAAAGACCCATCAAGGCGCCAAGATAATAATGCACGGCGGCATCCTGATCGCCGCCTTGATTTAGTGCATTCTCCCCGAGCTTAATGCCCTGTTGGATCTGACGGTCGCGGTCATTTCCAGGGGCTTCCCTTTCACTTAAATGCAGGGAAAGGCGCGTGGACAGTGACGACTTAACGGCTATGGGGTCGTTTGATGCGATCAAAACCCGCAGCGCACAGGCAAGTTCCTGGTCTGTGGATTCGGGGCCGAGAGTTGCTGCCCGCTCAAGGACCAGATTTGCAGTGTCTTTAGGGCAGTGGCGAGCGTCGGTGATACTGTCCGGTGAGGAGTTGAGGGTTGAACAGCCGGGGGCGATCAGGACCATGACCAGGAGGTGCGATAGTAAGTGCCTGATCATGTTTTAGTGTCCTTTTTTCCACAAGGCGATCGCCGCGTCAATAGCCCCTTTATCGACAGCAACAAAGGCTTCGATGCCAAACAGTTCACACAGCTTCTTGCCCTCGCTATCAAGACACATGGCTTCTAGCGCCTTGGCAAAATGGGTTCTGTCCTCGGCAGAACTCAGGTTGCGATTGGCAATGAGTCCCATCAGGGGTACCACATCGGAAGTGAAGACGGCCTCCAGCGATGACTTGAGCGGGAGTGAAGGCAAGGCGTCGAACTGTTGGCCGTTTAAGAGCACGGCATCAAGCTCCCCCTTGTCAAGGCTCCGAAGAGCCTTGATGGCCTGACGGCTGGGTGCAAGGTGAAAGAAGGTGGTCGGTGCCAAGGTTCCCTTGAATACGATCTTTTGAAGAAAGTCCGGCTCCTCAAAAACGGTTCCCCCAACCAATTTCCCCTGAAGACTTGCAACGGAGGAGTAATGTCCCTTTTGAACCATCAAATGATAGCGCTCGCTGGTAGCGCCCTTCATGCGGGGCTGGACGATCGCGTCTAGGGAAAGGGGTTCGCGTTGTTCTAAAAAGAGTCCCAAGCTGGTGATCGCGAAGGCTGGCTTTTTTTGGGTCATCAGCGTTTTACACTGCGCCGGATCGGCCGTGAAAAAGCTATTGAAGCGATGCGCGGGCCATTCTCCAGCTTTTTCAATGACCCTCAACATGGCCTCCATCGCCGTGTTTGCATCGGCTTCGTTAACGGGGCCTCCGGGATAACACACCACGATGGGTTCAGGATCTGCAGCCGCATGGAGCGAAAGAACGGCGCCGAGGATCAGGCCATTCAATTGGAGCAGGGAATTTGGCTTCATGATTCAAATATCCTTTTGAGGGCGGTTGAGCAGTTGACCGATCGCGGGAGCCACCACAAGGGTGGCGACCAGGCAAGAAACAAGGCCGATGGTGATGTCCATGCCGAGCCCTGAAACACCCCGATATTTCGCCAAGGTAATGGCACCAAGCCCCGCCATTTCAGTGCCCGCAGCCAAGGCGATCACTTTGCCCGCATTGAGTGTGATGGCGAGGGGACTTAAAGGCTGGAGGCTATGCCAGCGATGACTGAACCAGACGCCATAGTCGACCGCGAGAGCAATGACCAAAGGGAGGGCAATGATATTGGCGTAATTGTACCGAAGCCCGGCGAGCGCCATCAGTCCTAACATCCAGCCCCCCCCAATGACTAAGGGCAGAGCAGCCAGAATGATGGCTTTGGGGCGGCGAAGAATGATCGTGAGCCAAAGGAGGCAAACGATGGTGGCCAGGAGGGTGCCCCGGGTAAAGCTGTCCACGACGGCTTTAGAGAATACCTGATGGGTGCTTGGGAAGCCGGTCGCCGAAGGATCGACACGATAGACTTCCGCCATCAACTGATCAAGATTTTGAGGGTCATAAACACTTTTGGCAGGAAAGCCATACGCCGCCATGGTCCCATCAGGCGCCACGAAACGATCACGCAGGCTGGCAGGCAGGTCCTTGGGTGAAAGTGGGACCGCTGCGCGCCAGGAGGCTATGAGACTCAGCCCCTCGTGAAGTTTGATGAAAACAGATTTGAAGAGCCGATTCGTTCTTTCAAGGCTCACCTCGGGATGCTCAGTCACATACTCTAAGAGCGCTTCAAGGTGGCTCCTTGCCGTCTCAAGCTTCTCGACCAGGGATGTCTGCCCGGCTGAAAAAGCTTGCTCTTCGAGGAGATCCAGTTGATCCAACGCAGCCTTTAGGAGCGCTGAGAGCGTTTTAAGGTCAGCCTTGGTAAGAGGATGTCTCTCGTAGGCCTCGAGTGTAAGGCGGAGGTTTTTTTGATCAGCGATCAGGCCGATGCGCTGTGCTGTCTCGAGATGGTCTTGAGCATCCTCTGGAAAGAGTGCAGTGATCGATTGCACTTTAGCAAGACTTGGAAGATGTGAGGCTGCCTCCGTGATACGACGAAGGTCATCGATTGTCTTGGCGGTAAAGATAACGACCTCCGACTGATAATCAGTGTCGGTCACCATGCGTCGTTGATATTGAGCGGCCCTTGAATCTTTGGGCAGCAAGGAAAGGACATCATAGTCGAAAGGAATTGAAAGGCCGGCACGGAGCCCAAAGAGGGCACCTACAATTGATAAAATAACCAGGATCCAAGCGATTGGAGGCCAAAAGGCGCCTTTCAGGGCCTTCTGATGAGCGCGCTCAACGTTGATCTTAATCTTTGGGGGGAACAGCGCGTAGACCGCCGGCTGAACGATACAGGTGCTGATCAGAATCAGAAGGACCCCGCCTGCAGCAATTAAGCCGAGTTCAGCAAACCCCGGAAACTCAACGGTTGCAAGGGCGCTGAATATCAGCAGCGAAGCGATGCCTGCGGTCATGACCGCCGGGAAGGCCTCGGCGATACCTTGACCAATGGCTTCGATCAGTGGGGTGCCAGATCGCCGCGATTCTTGGATCTGGGACGTGGTGAAAATGCCGTAGTCCGCCCCTAGTCCAAAGAGAATAGCGAGGAAGCTCGAGGTGATGATGGTCAGATGGCCAACGGCCAGATAGGCAAAACCCAGACTCCACAGTGCCCCAAGACCCATGGGAATAAAAATGGCGAGGGCCCAGCGAATGCTCCGAACAACGATCAAGATCAACGCGGCGATCAATATCGCAGCAGACCAGATCACCAAACGGATGTCTTTTTCGATGTCGAGATATTCCTCATATTCGATCGCGGGAAGGCCGGTCAGGATAACCTCGGGTGGTTGCTGTCCCCTGTTGCGGAATGTCCGCTGAAGTTCATCGGTGACCTGAAGAATGCGTTGATTGAAAGGGGCCAAGCTCTCCCGGTTTTCGCTGGGGTCTCGAGCGTGCACAAACAAAAATAACAAGTCACCTGTCCTGGAAGCAAAATAGCCATTACCGAGCTGCTCGGCGCCTAAGGCTTTCAAAAGGGCAGGCATGGCGAGGTCCGTGGGGGGTTCAGGTTGCTCCAACCATCTTTGCCATTCAGCCAGCGTCGCATTGAGCGCATCCAGGCGGCTTAAAGACTCTTGGAGACTCAGGTCTTTACTGGATGGTGGATTTTTGAGTGCTTCTTGAGCCTCGACCAACAGCGCAGAGAGGGGTTTTATTGGCGCTTTTTGATGGTCTAAAAGGAGGCTTTCGAGACCTTTTAACTGCGATGCCGGCATCATGAGATAGGCGTGTTGCAGGAAAAAATCGGTATCGAGACGCTCTGTAGCTTGAGCGATTTCAGGTTGTGTCCTCAGGCGGGTTGCCAATTCCGTGGCGAAAGCCTCCATCGTCTCGCGGGGTGCGTTTTCGAGCGCCACGACGAGGTCGGAGGCGGCGCCAAAGGTCTCAAGGAACCGATTCAGTCGGGCGGCCACCTCGGTATTTTGGGGCAGAAGGGCTTGCCGGGAGGTATAGACCGGGAGTTTTATAGCCGCTTGAATCGCCAGCAGCGAGAGCAGTAAGGCCACTCCAATAACGGCCCAGGGTTTGCTGGCGCTGATGATGGCCAGGCGTTTAACGATCTTTTTCATGGAACTTCAGGGAAATCCTTAGCATGTCAGGCGGCGCCCGAAGGTTCATCGGGGCCACAAATCTAATTGCCCAATATACCTTTTGTTGACTCCCTTTGTCCCCTTAGGGCCGTTTAGAACGGAAGGTTGAATTATTTCGTAGAGGACCGTCTAATTTGAGATTTGAATGAAAGAACGCGACTCACTTGCCGAGGTATGTCATGGAACTTAATGGAAAAGCCCTTGTTTGGGGTATCGCACTTTTTTTGATCCTTTACGTTGTTCATATCGTCTTTTTGCCCCAATTAGTGGGCGAGGCTGCCGCGACCGGCGACAATGCAGGGATTCTCTATACCATCAATCAGGCCCTGGGTCTCGCCACTTGTTTGGTCCCTGGCTTTATTGCCGCGAAGAAAGCAGGGCATCATGGGTTTATTCATGGCGGCGTGGTGGGTGGGATTAGCACGGTCTTGACCGCTCTGCTGGCAATGGTTTGGGCGATAATAACCGGTGGTAAATTCTTCGGGCTTGAAACCCTGCCATTTTGGTTGCTGATCAACGCCTTTCTCTGCGCCTTTGCGGGTCTGGTGGCCACCAATATGGTCGAAGATCAAGAGTCCTGATTAAGTTTCATCGAACGCTCCAAAACTCAAATCCCTCCAAGGACTGGCCTTTGGCGGTGCGGTGGTCCTCCCAATGGTGGATAATGGGTCTCTCTATAAAGGGAGATGCTGATGGGCAGTGATTGCGATGTCTTGATTGTGGGTGGCGGTATGGTGGGAGCAACGCTGGCTTGCGCCCTCGGCCAATCGAGACTCCGGGTGGTGCTGCTTGAAGACGCGCCCCCTGACCCCTTTAGCGTTGATCAGCCCTTCGATCTTCGCGTCTCCGCGTTAAGCGTCGCCTCTGCCAATATTTTAAAAACCATCGGAGCCTGGGATGGGATCACCCGTCGCCGGCTCTGCCCCTACCGCCGGATGCGGGTTTGGGAGGATCTTGGTGATGTGGAATTTATCAGCGATGAAATCAATCAGCCGGTCCTTGGCCATATTGTTGAGAATCGAGTCATCCAGCTTGCGGTTCTTGAGCGAGGGAAGGACTTCGAAAACGTTGAGGTCATCGAACGGGTAAAGACCCGCTCGATGACTTACGGCCCTAAGGGGTCTTTGGTGGAGCTTGACGATGGCCGCACGCTCAAAGCGCGTCTTTTGGTCGCTGCCGACGGTGGTTTTTCTAAGGTTCGGCAAGCCGCCGGCATGGGGGTCAGCGGCTGGGATTATGAACAGCAGGCATTGGTGCTGACCGTTGAAACCGGTTGTGGTCAGCAGGACATCACCTGGCAGCGTTTTACACCCGATGGGCCACAGGCGCTGTTGCCTCTGCCAGGCGCCCATGCCTCTCTGGTTTGGTATCACACCCCAGAAGAAGTCAGGCGCCTTAAAAGTCTTTCTAACCCTCAACTATTGAAGGCCTTGCTTGAGGCCTTTCCGGCGTGCCTTGGCGATATCAAGTCGATCACCGCTCGTGGCAGTTTTCCTCTGCGTCGCCAACATGCGCTGCGCTATATAAAAGAGGGTGTCGCGTTGATTGGCGATGCCGCCCACATGATCCATCCCTTGGCCGGGCAGGGGGTCAATATTGGCCTCCTTGATGCGGCCGCCTTGGCCGAAGTGCTGCTGGATGCCGCGCATCAGGGCCAGGACTTTGGCTCAGAGGCAACGCTTCGTCGTTATGAGCGCATGCGGCGCAATAATAACTTGATCATGATGACCCTTATGGATGGTTTCTATCGTGCCTTTGGTAATCGCAGCGTCCCCTTACGGGTGTTGCGTAACCTAGGGCTCGGGCTCGCCGAAAGGATCAGGCCCGCCAAGAAGATAGCGATGATTCAGGCCATGGGTCTCCATCGTTCGCTCCCTCGATTGGCGCAAGGGCAAGCCCTGATCGGCTGAAGCGCTCGATGAGCCGACTCTCTCACTTTGAACTTGAATGGAGGACTTTACATGCGTCAGTTAATCGTCATGAGTACACTTTTGTTGGGTCTTCAAGGCTGTGCATCTTATTCGAACTGGCAACCCGTTGCAGATGCCCAGAACGATAAAAATGCGGCTAACCTTCCAAAAGATACCGAGGAATGCCGTTCCCTGGCCTCACAGGCTGGCTCTGTGGGGACGGAAACCGCCAAGGGCGTCGCCGTCGGTGGTCTTCTTGGCGCCGCAACCGGCGCAGCGGTGGGCGCTGTTGTTGGAAACCCAGGGGCTGGTGCCGCTATTGGTGCTGCCTCGGGAGGTATTGGTGGCGGGGCCTACACCGGTATCAGTGGCGATGATCAATACAAAAGAGCCTACATTAACTGTATGCGCGGCCGCGGCCATAACATCATCAATTGATCAAGGCGAAAAGTTCTTCTAGGACTTAAGCAAGACGTGAGTCATCTGATCGCGCGGATGGATGCTGTGGTCGACGTGATGGGTGACCGTCCTGCCGTGCTCACCGATTCGATGGCCATCCCGCATCGGATGTTCCAAGAAACCGCCACGATCATGGCGGCAGCGCTCCAAGGTCTTGGGATTCGAAAGGGTGACCGGGTTGCCCTTTATGCCGCGAACGGGATGGAGTTTGCGCTCCTTTACATCGCGGTGGTGCGTGCTGGTGCGACCCTTGTGCCGATCAATCTTCTGATCAACGCTCGGGAAATCGCCTATATCCTGAAGGACGCTGGGGTGAGTGGGATCTTGGTTCAGACATCACTCCGGCCAAGACTTGAAGATATCCTTCTCGACATGGACGAGGTGCGTATTGTCATTGAGATCGCCGAATCACCGGATCCCCTTGAAAATCTCGCGCCTTTACTGAATCCTGCGGACGGTTGGATCCCCCCTGATATTGATCCCCATGAGGATCTCGTCGTTATCCTTTATACCTCTGGCACCACCGGGTTTCCTAAGGGAGCCATGCTGACCCATGCCAATTTGGTGGCTAATACCGAAAGCGTTCATGTCGCTATGCGCTGGCGTCAGGGCAGTGATCGGGTTCTGGTCGTATTGCCCCTGTTTCATGCTTTTGCAGCGACCGTTGGTTTATTGACGCCACTGACCAATGGGTGTGCCCTCATCCCGATTCAGGGTTTTGATCCTGAAAGGATGGCGCTGGCGATCGATCGGCATCAGGCGACGATTTTCATCGGTGTTCCGAGTCTTTACAGTGTCCTGCTGAGGCTTCGTGATGACCGGATCAGCTTGTTCCAGAGTCTCCGCTTCGGCATCGCCGGGGGTGCGGCTATGCCGCTCGCAGTCCTTGAGGCTTTTGAAGAGAAGTTTGGGATCAGAGTTTATGAAGGTGATGGGCCCACAGAATGCTCCCCCGTCACGTGTGTCAACCCGATCGATGGCGTTTCAAAGCCGGGTACCGTTGGACTGCCCATCCCCGGGGTGGAGATGCGGATCGTCGATGAGGAGGGGCGGCTCCTTGAGGATGGTGAAGTCGGTGAAATTGCGGTCCGCGGGGCGAATGTCATGAAAGGCTATTGGCAGCAACCGGAAGCAACCGCAGCGGTGATGCGAGGGGATTGGCTGTTGACTGGTGACCTTGGTACGCGCGATGACGAAGGCTATTTCAGTATTGTCGATCGCAAAAAGGATCTCATCATTGTGAACGGGATGAATGTTTACCCAAGGATGCTAGAGGATGTTCTCTATACCCATCCGGCCATTCTTGAGGCTGCGGTTATTGGGGAGCCCAATGCCCGCCACGGGGAAGTCCCTATTGCCTATGTCGCTTGTCATGACGGTCAGAGCCTCAGCGATGCCGAGCTGCGCGCGTTTTGTCGAAACCATTTGGGTCGGCACCAGGTGCCAAGACGCTTTGTGGTGCTGGAGCGACTCCCCAGAAATGGTGCAGGTAAAATCTTGAAGCGCGAGCTTAGAAAAGAAGGGGAGCATGAACGAGGGGTGGCGGATCTTTAGTCTTTGTCCTTCTGTGCCATTTCTTCACTCTTCCACTGCTCCATTCGCTCGTCGAGGACCGCATTCAGATAAAAGTTATTGCCTGAGGCTCTTTTCGCCAGTTGGAGTTGCAGTAACGCCTGTTTGGTCTGTCCCAAGAGGTAATACCCTTCGGCGTAGTAGCGATGAGACTCCCCTTCGTTATCCAATTTACTGTAGGTCTCCGCCATCAATTCATAGAGATCAGGGTCTGGGGTGTGGTGCTTGGTGAACTGGTGGAGAATGGTTCGCGCCTTGCTGGCCTGATGTGTGTTGAGTAGCGCTCGGACGTAACTAAGGGTCATGGCCTCATTGTCCGGGAAGCGTTGCAGGGCCCCTTCATAGAGTTGCGCGGCCCGGGTGAAATTCTTGGCTTCCATCTCGATGTCGGCGAGGGCATTCATGAATTGGGACTGGTGGGGGTACTGCTGCACGAGTTGCTGGAGCGTGGTGCGGGCCTTGTCGATTTGGCCGAGCTTGGCGTGGGCTAGCGCCATCCCATAATTCATGACGTTCTGCTGTTGTGCGGTCCCTCTGTTGAACATGGTGGTGAAGTATTCAAGGGCTAGACGGGGGCTCCCTGAGTTGAGCACTCTCAGTTTGGCGCGGATCACCTGATAGGTCAGTGAATCAGGATACTGCCGGTAGTCAAAATGTTCGGAGCGGTCCCTCGTGTCTGAAATACGGGCTGTGGTGACCGGGTGAGTGAGGAGAAACTCGGGAATGTGGTTGCCAACAAAACGTGTGCTCTGTTGCATCCGCTCAAAAAATTCCGGCATGGCGCGGGGGTCGAACTCCGATTTCGAGAGGATTTGCATGCCGACCCGATCGGCCTCGACTTCATTGTCCCGAGTGAAATTGATCTGGTACTGGGCGCTCATGCCCTGAGCCGCCATCATCGCAGCCATGGCGCCATTGCCACCGGCCTTAGCACCGATCAGCGCCGCACCGAGCATGGCGAGTGCGCTGGGGATGGCCATGCGTGTGGCTGCCTGAAAAGTCTGGAACAGATGGCGCTGAGTGACGTGGGAGATTTCGTGGGCGATGACAGAAGCGAGCTCACTTTCCTGCTCGGTCAGTAGGATGAGTCCAGAATTAACCCCAATGAATCCCCCAGGCCCAGCGAAAGCGTTGATGACGTTCTCGTCTACCACGAAAAAAGTAAAATGCTGCTGTGGGGTATCGCTGTTGGCGGCCAGCCTGTCCCCGAGGGACTGGATGTAGTTTTTGATTTCGGGGTCTGCATCAATGTGCATCTGAGCGTGGAGGTTCCGGTAGAAGGCTTCTCCAAGCTCCGTTTCTTGCTGTGCCGTCATGATCACGCCGGTTGGGTCACCAATATCTGGCAGCTCGATATGGGTCATCTCGGCCTCTACCGACACGGGTCGAATGGCTGATGAGAGGACCAACACAATGGCGGCGATCAGTGGGCGGGTGGGTCGCAACAAGACAGGAAGTACCTCGAAAGTAACAGGTAGAGGTATAGTGGAGTTCAATCGAACTCACTTCAATGGAGACCATGCGCTACGCCATTCAGATCAATGAACAAGGACCTGATAGTGAGGCGGTGGCTTTCGGGTATGAGTTTATCAAAGCCGCACTGGCCTGTGGGCATGAGGTGGTTTTGGTTTTTTTCTATCATGACGGGGTGTTGAATGCCTTTTCGGAGCTTGATGACTCGCTGTCCGGCCCTGATTGGTCTTCGCTGGCCGAAAGAGGGATCGATTTAGTGGTCTGCACGGCCGCCTCGGAGCGGCGCGGCTTGGGGGGAGACGCCAGCCGTTTTCGGGCGGGTTTTAAGGTAGGGGGGCTCGGATCATGGGTCGATGCGTGCTTGAAGGCCGATCGGACCCTCATTTTTGGTGCCCCTCATGACCCCTAAGCGTTGTCTTTTCATTCTTCGGGCCTATCCACTGAAAGCCCATGATCTCCAGGAGGTCTTTGATCAGGTGTTGACCTTCAAAGCCTTTGATCTTTTCGTGAGTCTCCTATTCTTGGACGCGTCGGTTAAATTCTTGGATCAAGGACAACAAGGTCAGCAGCCAGGTCTTTTGGGGCTGCTTGATGCTCTGGCGTTCTATGGGGTTGATCAAATGTTGGTTGAAGAAGAGTCTCTTTTAGATCATCAGCTCTCTCTTGAGCGACTTTTAATACCCGTGACCGTCATCGCTCGGTCTGGCTGTTCGGATCTGATTCTAGAGCATGACCTGGTGCTGGCAGGGTAATGGGGACCTTGCATGTGGTGATGACCCCTCTGGCGTTGACCCTATGCCTTTGCCGAGCGAACGCGGGTGATGCTG
The DNA here is from genome assembly GCA_007280285.1 of Methylococcus sp. Taxonomy (GTDB): domain Bacteria; phylum Pseudomonadota; class Gammaproteobacteria; order Methylococcales; family Methylococcaceae; genus UBA6136. The sequence goes on from QYQA01000064.1 coordinate 17,727, forward strand.
TGTTGCTGATGGAGGACGGTGTCTTAGGTCAGGTGCCCACGGGAACTGACGCCACCACGTTACCTTCTTTTTACATCTATGAAGCGCATCGTCTCCGTCGAGGGCATCTGTGTCCAGCAGGCGTTCATCCGATTGATATGGTGGGGTTCGTCAGATTGACAGAATCCCACCCTCGCGTGGTTCGATGGTATTGATGGTCTTCACTCGGTGATGCGATGCGATCTTCATCTGATGCTGTCAGAAGATGGTTTCCTCTCGGATAGGGACACCTGGACCCCAGAACTTGCAAGGGCTTTAGCCGCAAGGATTCCCCTGGTTCTAGAGGAGGGTCACTTCGAGGTCATTGCCTTTATTAGGGCCTATCATGAGCGGTTTCATCATCTCCCAACCAATCGTCTATTCATCAAGGCCGTTGAAAAAGCGCTAGGCCCTGAAAAGGGCAATTCGCGTTACCTCAATCAGTTATTGGCCGGCGCTCCAGTTCGGACCGCCTGCCTGATCGCGGGGCTTCCAAAGCCCCCGGGCTGCCTTTAGGGAGGGCGCGGCTTTGACTGAAGGCCGCCGCGGCGGTCTCGTTGGTGGTGGGTTCGAGCAAACACCTCCCATGCGCTATTCAAAGGAAGTCCTCTGTCACACAGCCTTGACGATAAAGGTAACTCCTAGTACCTTTATAGGTCTTTTTTTCAACTGCTTCGGGGTCTTTAGTGTCGCCCTGGGGCATAGCGACAGGGTGAAGTTGCGTGGAGCTCAGCGGTGCTGAAATTGTCGTCCGGTGTTTGAGAGACGAGGGCGTCGAATACATTTTCGGTTATCCCGGCGGATCGGTACTGCACATCTACGATGCGTTGTTCCAGCAGGATGACGTCCGTCATATTTTGGTTCGTCATGAACAGGGTGCGACGCACGCTGCAGATGGTTATGCGCGCTCCACAGGCAAGCCGGGCGTGGTCCTTGTGACCTCAGGTCCTGGTGCGACCAATGCCGTGACCGGTATAGCCACCGCTTTTATGGATTCCATTCCCCTGGTGGTTTTGACCGGGCAGGTGCCGCGTGCCGTGATCGGCAGCGACGCCTTCCAAGAGTGCGATACCATCGGGATCACCAGACCTTGCGTCAAACATAATTTTCTGGTCAGCGACCTCTCAAAGCTTGCTGAAACCATTAAGAAAGCTTTCTACATTGCGACGACCGGGCGCCCGGGCCCGGTCGTTGTCGATATCCCCAAGGATATCACTGACCCCAAGGTCAAGATTCCTTACGAGTATCCCAAGACGGTAGATATCCGCTCCTATCAGCCTAAGGTCAAAGGCCATCCCGGGCAGATCAAGAAGGCTGTTGACCTTCTCTTGACCGCGCGGCAGCCGATGATCTACTCCGGGGGTGGGGTGATTTTGGGTAATGCCTCTCAGGCCCTGATCGATCTAACACGCTTCCTTGAATTTCCAATCACACAGACGCTGATGGGTCTTGGGGCCTATCCAGCGACCGATCGCCAGTTCCTCGGCATGCTCGGGATGCATGGCACCTATGAAGCCAATATGGGCATGCATCAGTGTGATGTGTTGCTGGCGATCGGTGCCCGTTTCGATGACCGCGTGACCGGTAAGCTCACTCAATTTTGTCCTGACGCGAAAATCATCCACATTGACGTGGATCCTGCCTCCATCTCGAAGACCGTTCGCGTCGATATCCCCATTGTCGGCGAAGTGCAGTTCGTGTTGGAAGAGATGATGGCCCTCCTTAAGGCTGCAGACTTTAAGGGGTCAAGCCAGGATATCAGCGAGTGGTGGGCGTCGATTGAACGTTGGCGAGCCCTTGATTGCCTCAGTTTCGACCGAAACAGTCGGAGGATCAAGCCCCAGCGGGTGATAGAAGAGCTCTGGGAGGTCACGGGGGGTCATGCTTTTGTCACCTCTGATGTCGGTCAACACCAGATGTGGGCCGCACAGTACTATAAATTTGACGCGCCGCGCCGCTGGATCAATTCCGGTGGTCTTGGCACGATGGGGTTTGGATTGCCCGCTGCGATTGGTGTCAAGCTCGGACATCCCGAGGCGGATGTGGCCTGTATCACTGGCGAGGCCAGTATTCAGATGTGTATCCAGGAACTAGCGACGGCGCTTCAGTACCGAACCGGGGTCAAGGTTATTAATCTCAATAACGGCTACATGGGGATGGTTCGGCAGTGGCAGGAATTTTCTTACGAAAGTCGCTATTCTGAGTCCTATCTTGAGACCCTTCCCGATTTCGTTCGTCTGGCGGAGGCCTATGGCCATGTTGGTATCAAGGTGGATCAACCTTGCGATGTGCGCCCAGCCCTAGAAGAGGCTTTTCGGATGAAGGATCGAACGGTATTCCTCGATATCCTGACCGATCCTTCGGAGAATGTTTATCCGATGATTGAAGCCGGTAAGGGGCATCACGAGATGCGGATGGCCCCTGGAGTGAGCACCGATACGGAGCTCTCATGAAGCGTCATATTATCTCGATTCTGATTGAAAACGAGGCGGGAGCGCTGTCACGGGTCGCCGGCCTGTTTTCAGCGCGCGGTTACAACATTGAAACGCTGACCGTCGCACCGACCGAGGATGCGTCCATGTCAAGGATGACGGTGGTGACCTCCGGCAGTGATGAAATCATCGAACAGATCACCAAACAGATTAATAAGCTCATTGATGTCGTCAAATTGGTGAATCTCTCGGAGTCGACGCATATCGAGCGAGAGCTGATGATGGTCAAGTGCCGTGCGATCGCTGATAAGCGAGAGGACATTAACCGTCTTTGCGATCGCTTTCGCGGCAATATTCTAGATGAGACCCCCACCAGCTTCGTGATCGAATTGACGGGTGAAAAATCCAAGCTGGATGACTTTTTGAAGGGTATCTCAGAGGATCATATCATTGAGGTCGTTCGCTCGGGAACCACGGGTATTCTCTGCGGAGAACGCGGGTTTAACGCCTGATTTTTTCTTTTTATTGCATTTTCAAACCGAGGACACTCCATGCAGGTTTTTTACGATAAAGATGCCGATCTTTCGATTATTCGTGGCAAAAAAGTTGCGATTGTCGGCTACGGCTCACAGGGACACGCCCATGCCAACAACCTGAAGGATTCCGGCGTTTCGGTCGTTGTGGCGCTGCGTCCTGGCTCGGAGTCTGCCATCAAGGCACAAAACCAAGGCCTCGACGTGGCCTCCATTGAAGACGCGGTGAAGTCGGCTGATGTGGTAATGATTTTGGCCCCTGATGAGCATCAGGCTCGCCTTTACAGCGAGCAGATTGAGCCTCATATCAAGAAGGGTGCCGCCCTTGCTTTTGCTCATGGCTTCAATATTCATTATGAACAGATCCTGCCACGGGCAGATTTAGACGTCATCATGATCGCGCCAAAAGGGCCAGGCCATTTGGTCCGTTCTACCTATACGCAAGGGGGGGGTGTCCCAAGCCTCATCGCGGTGTTTAAGGATGTCTCAGGTCATGCCAAGCACATTGCGCTGTCTTATGCATCAGCCAACGGGGGTGGACGCGCAGGGATCATTGAAACCAACTTCCGCGAAGAGACCGAAACCGATCTCTTTGGAGAACAGGCGGTTCTATGTGGTGGAGCAACGGCACTGGTTCAGGCCGGATTCGAGACCCTCGTTGAAGCGGGCTATGCGCCGGAAATGGCCTATTTTGAGTGTCTCCATGAACTTAAGCTGATTGTTGACCTGATGTATGAGGGGGGTATCGCCAACATGCGGTACTCCATTTCAAATACCGCCGAATATGGCGATTTGACCCGGGGTCCTAGGATTATTACCGAAGAAACCAAGTACGAAATGGCTCAGATCTTGAAGGAAATTCAGAACGGTGAATTTGCTCGTGAATTCATCCTCGAGAATCAAGCAGGGGCGGCTACCTTGAAGGCGAAGCGTCGCTTGGGCCGTGAGCATCCGATTGAGGAGGTCGGTGCACGTCTTCGTGACATGATGCCTTGGATCAAGGCAAACAAGATCGTCGACAAGACCAAAAACTAATTTCAGGTCTTGAACTGCAACAAAGGGTGAGCTAGTCTCACCCTTTGTTTTATGGAACCCCCATGCTTTTGGCGGGGTCCCTATCATGCCTTTTTTGGTCACGCCATCGGGTCTTATCGATGCGGGTGATCCTCCCGATACACCACCTTCGGACACCCGATGCAACAGGATATCCCCAAGAAACAACGGCCCCGTGGCATTTATCTGCTCCCCAATTTATTAACAACAGCGGCTCTCTTTGCTGGGTTTTATGCCGTCACATCGGCGATGAACGGCCAATTTGAGATGGCTGCCGAGTTGATTTTCATTGCCATGATCCTCGATGGGCTCGACGGTCGGGTGGCCCGTCTGACGAATACTCAGAGCGCTTTTGGCGCGGAGTACGATAGCTTGGCCGATATGGTTTCCTTTGGCGTGGCGCCTGCCTTGGTGATTTATGCGTGGGCCTTGGCGAGTCTTGGTAAGGGTGGCTGGGTCGCTGTGTTTGTCCATGCGGCGGGCGCTGCGCTCCGATTGGCGCGCTTTAATACCCAGCTCGCCGTGCAGGACAAACGTTATTTTCAAGGGCTGCCAAGCCCGGCGGCGGCCGCTGTTTTGGCGGGCTTTGTTTGGGTGTCGGTCAAATACGAATGGCCTCTCGATTCCATTCGTTACGCGGCCCTCGGATTGGCGGTGTCCACCGGTCTTTTGATGGTCAGTAATATCCGTTACTACAGTTTTAAGGATATTGACCTTCATGGTCGCGTCTCCTTTGTGTGGGCGATTCTGGTCATGTTGATCTTCGCGTTTCTCTTCACCAATCCCCCTTTAGTTCTTTTTACCCTGTTCACCGTTTACGCATTATCTGGACTGGTGCTGACCTTGGGGCGGCGTCGCCGTATTAGGACCGAACGACGCGCATGATCGGTTTTTGTGGAACCCTGAATGCCTCAGTTGCCTCAGTTGCCTCAAGGCATTCAGGCGGCTTATAGTGAATCACTCGGGTTAAGGCAAGATCTTGGGTAGGTTTGGCTATCCGCCTTAAGTTAGGAGGTATTAGACCTCTTAACCCCTGACAAAGGGATTCGTGATCTGCTGCGATTTGATTTACAGAGAGTGATGCATGAGCGAGAAACTCATTATTTTTGACACCACGTTGCGTGACGGCGAACAGAGCCCCGGCGCATCGATGACCCGCGATGAAAAAGTTCGCATTGCCAAAGCCTTGGAACGGCTGCGGGTCGATGTGATCGAGGCAGGTTTCCCCGCGGCAAGCCCTGGGGATTTTGAAGGCGTTCAGGCGGTCGCTCGAACGATTCGTGATAGCGTTGTCTGTGGGCTTGCACGAGCGCTTGATCGCGATATCGATCAGGCGGGATTGGCCCTTAAAGAGGCTCGTCAATCACGCATCCATACCTTCATCGCGACGTCGCCGATTCACATGCAGCTGAAGCTTCGAATGTCGCCTGAGGAGGTGATTAGCCATGCGGTCAAAGCCGTGAAAAGGGCTCGTCAATATACCGACAATGTGGAGTTCTCCCCAGAAGATGCAGGCCGTTCCGAAGAGGACTTCTTGTGCCGGATTCTGGAAGCCGTCATTGCTGCCGGAGCGACGACGCTCAACATTCCAGATACCGTCGGCTACAGCCTGCCTGAACCCTTTGGGCAAACCATTCGGCGGCTGCGTGAAAGAATTCCGAATGCCGATAAAGCCATCTTTTCCGTTCATTGCCACAACGACCTTGGTCTGGCCGTCGCCAACTCTTTGTCCGCGGTAATCAATGGCGCCCGTCAGGTGGAATGTACGATCAATGGTCTCGGTGAGCGGGCGGGCAATGCCGCTCTCGAGGAAGTGGTGATGGCGGTGATGACCCGTCAGGATGTCTTTCCTTGCCACACCGAGATCGATACGCGTGAGATTGTGGCCTGTTCCAAACTGGTTTCGAATATCACCGGATTCCCAGTTCAGCCGAATAAAGCCATCGTAGGAGCCAATGCCTTTGCTCATGAATCAGGCATTCATCAAGATGGTGTCCTTAAACACCGCGAAACCTATGAAATTATGCGAGCCGAGGATGTTGGCTGGAGTGCTAACCGGATGGTTCTTGGGAAGCATTCTGGCCGCAACGCCTTCAAAACCCGGATGCACGAACTCAGGATCGACTTCACCTCAGAAGCCGAACTCAATGATGCCTTTGCCCGTTTTAAGGCGCTCGCTGACAAGAAGCATGAGATCTTTGATGAAGACCTCCAGGCCTTGATTAGCGATGCCGCCGCGTTTGAAGAAGAAGGGACTCGACTGGTGTCGCTCAAAGTCTGTAGTGAGACTGGGGAGGTTCCTCTAGCGCGGGTGACGGTCCGCATCGATCAGGAAGAGATGAGCGCGTCTGCGTCCGGAGGCGGTGCCGTGGATGCAAGTTTTAAGGCGATTGAAGTGATTCTTAAGACCGACGCCCAGTTGCTCCTTTACTCCGTCAGTAATATCACCACGGGGACGGATGCACAGGGTGAAGTGACCGTTCGGCTTGAGAAGGGGGGACGCATTGTGAACGGTCAGGGCGCTGATACCGATATCGTGATTGCCTCCGCAAAGGCCTATCTCAATGCGGTGAATAAGCTGTTACTGCCCACAACCCGCATGCACCCCCAGGTGACAGGCGAGGTCTAAAGTTTTTTGACGAGGAGTGATGGGCATGGAATCCCAGCGACGCGCGCGTTTAAGGAGGATGGGGATCGATACATGGACCTTAAAGGACCAATCCCCCCCCCATGGCCCTCCATCCTTGTCAGCCCCTCTTCCAGCCCTCTCAGTGACAACCGAAAGTCCTGTTGAAGGAACTGATTGGGGGCCCCTTGAAGAACGGGTTCGGCACTGTCAGCGCTGTCCACTCCATGAGACAAGGACACAGACGGTGTTCGGTATCGGCGATATGAACGCCCGTTGGATGTTTATTGGCGAGGCCCCTGGGGAACAAGAAGATCTCAAGGGTGAGCCCTTCGTCGGTCGCGCCGGACAGCTCCTTGATGAAATGATTAAGGCCTTGGGGCTTGAACGTTCATCGGTCTATATTGCGAATGTTCTCAAATGTCGTCCACCCAAGAATCGAGATCCTTTGCCGTTTGAGGCAGATGCTTGTGAATCCTATCTGGTCGATCAGTTACGACTGGTATCGCCATCGATTCTGGTGGCTGTAGGCCGTATCGCCGCCCAGAATCTGCTTAAGACCACCACGCCGATTGGTAAGCTTCGAGGGCTGGTTCACAATTACCATGGGATTCCCCTGGTGGTGACTTACCACCCAGCTTATCTATTACGTGCTCAGACAGAAAAGCGACGAGCCTGGGAGGATTTGAAACTGGCCCGGCAGACCTTGGCCGGCGTAACCTTGAAGAGGGCCTCTGATGGACTTCATCTTTGATGCTTTTGACAAGGCACGTCGGTGGTTTCTTTATGACGCTGAAGTGGCTTTTTACTATAAACATTTCCCCTCGCTCGTGGCAAACGCCGAAGTAAATTTGAGGCCGATGGTCCGGGCAGACATTGATCTTCTGTTCGCCATTGAGACGTCTGCTTATGAGTTTCACTGGGAGCTTGAGACCTTCAAAAGCTGTTTCAAGATCGGTTATCACTGCTGGATCGCCGAACGTGCGCGTGAAGTCGTGGGTTATGGTATTTCAACCATTGGTGCGGGTGAGTCTCACGTACTCAACGTGTGTGTGGCGCCTTCGTATCAAGGGCGAGGTGTTGGCCGAATGATCCTCGATCATTTGATTCAGGAGGCCACCCGGTTCAACGCCGACAGCATGTTTCTTGAAGTCCGCCCGTCAAACCCCAGGGCCATTAAGCTGTATCGCAGTATGGGGTTCAATGAAATTGGGACGCGTAAAGGCTACTATCCGGCCCGCCATGGCCGCGAAGACGCCATTGTAATGGCGAGGATGCTTGGCGCAGGAGACCGCCAAGGCTGAGTGTCGGTGATCGAGCGCTCCCTTTTTCTCAAAGATTCAACAATAAACGCGAAGGGTCTTCCAAGAGTTCCTTGATGGTGAATAAGAAGGACACCGCGTCCCGGCCATCGATGATTCTGTGGTCGTAGGAGAGCGCAAGATAGATGATGGGGCGAATCACAATCTGTCCGTCCTCGACCACGGCCCGCTCCTTGATGGCATGCATGCCAAGAATCGCACTTTGCGGTGGATTCAGAATAGGTGTCGATAGCATGGAGCCAAAAATACCGCCATTCGTGATGGTGAAGGTGCCTCCTGTGAGCTCTTCAAAATGCAGCTTGCCATCGCGGCCTCTGAGGGAATAATCGTTGATGGCCCGTTCGATCTCAGCAAACCCTAAATGGTCAGCCTCCTTAAGGACGGGGACGACCAGTCCGCGTTCAGTGGTGACGGCAATCCCAATATCATAGGAATCGTGATACACGATGTCCTGCCCATCCAATGAAGCGTTGATGATCGGGAACCTTTTGAGGGCCTCGACGGAAGCCTTGACAAAAAAGGACATTAATCCAAGTTTGACGCCATGCATGCTTTCAAAGCGCGCGCGATGCTGCTGACGCAGCGAAAATACCTTCTCTAAATTGACTTCATTAAAGGTCGTTAGCGTTGCCGTGGTCTTCTGAGATTCGACCATGCGTTGGGCAATTCTTGCCCGGATCCGTGTCATCGGTACCCGTCTTTCAC
>QYQA01000073.1 GCA_007280285.1 Methylococcus sp.
CAGCGACATAAACTGGGAATGTGTCGCAAAACTCGAAAAATTAAATCATGACCGATTGGCGTCCAGACCAGCCCTATAACGAATTACCCCCTTTGCCGCCAGCAGCAGAGGTTGAAACGCGCCCCGTACTCAAGCAGTGCATCGCCGCCCGAGCCGCATTGGCCGAACTGAAACAGGCAGCGGAATTGATTCCAAATCAGGGAGTTCTTATTAATGCGCTGCCACTTCTGGAAGCGCAAGCCAGCTCGGAAATCGAGAACATCGTCACCACCACAGACCGGCTTTTTCAGTATCAGAGTGCGGGGGAGCATGCCGACCCGGCCACCCGCGAAGCATTGCGCCACAGCAGCGCCCTCCTGGAAGGGTATCGGGCACTCAAGCAATCCCCGTTAAACACCCGCACAGCAGAACAGGTTTGCTCACGCATCAAGGGCATCGAAATGCAAGTCAGGCGCGTACCGGGAACGGCACTCGCCAACCAAGCGACCGGAGAGGTGATTTACACCCCGCCTGTCGGTGAAGATTTGCTACGGACAAAACTCGCTAACTGGGAGCGTTATCTTCATGAACAACGCGACATCGACCCCTTGATCCGCATGGCAGTTGGGCATTACCAGTTTGAGGCAATTCACCCTTTTACCGATGGCAATGGTCGCACCGGGCGCATTCTGAACAGCTTATTTCTGATTCAGGAAGACTTGCTGACGCTACCGATTCTTTATCTCAGCCGACACATCATCAAGAACAAGGCCGAATATTACCGGCTGCTGCTGGGCATCACGCGCAGCCAAGCATGGGAGCCGTGGATTATCTATTTGCTCCAGGGCGTTGAGGATACGGCACGTTGGACGACGGCCAAGATTTCAGCGATCCGCAATCTTTCTGCATTGACCATCACGCACGTAAAACAAGCTGCACCGAAAATCTATAGCCGCGAGCTGGTCGATTTGATCTTCGACCTACCTTACTGCCGAATTCAAAATCTCGTAGAGAGAAACCTCGCCGGTCGCCAAGCAGCTTCGCGCTATCTCAAGCAGCTCGTTGAAATTGGGGTGCTGGAAGAAAGAACAGTTGGACGCGACAAGCTATTCATTCATCCTAAGCTGATGCAGTTATTAACGCGGGATGACAACCTGGTTACTCCCTATCACTACTCAGCACTACAAAAGTAGCGACAACGAAAAAAGAACACGTGATGACTTTTACGATGACCGAGTCGCTCAGAACATGCTTCGTTGGCTGATCTCGTCTAGATATCACTCAGCGCTGATGTAACCATCTCTATACCTTTTGAAAAAATCCTCACAGCGCTCACTTTTCATGCACGTAAAATTGACTGGGGCCAATCCCCCTTCTCATACTATAGGGAATAAATATGTGGCTCATTCTTAGTCTCTCTTTACTCTTTATCCCTATAAAGGTTCTAGCAAAGAGCGTTTGGAAAACGGTCGGTGATGCCTATGGCCTTGAATTCCTTGTTGATCTTGGCACCGCAAAGTACATTGACCACTCGGCAACCATCGAGAGTAAGTTCATTATGAGAGGGATCAACGGCAAAGTGACCCATGAGGTTTTCTCACTGATTGAAGTCAATTGCGAAACGGGTTTATCAAGACATCTTGATCGATACGAAAAAACACCAGCCGGCGATAAAAGAAAGGCGCCAAGCGTTGAAAATACCGATTGGCGTCAACCAAAACCAGGAACGCCTGGGTGGCTAGAAGTAGATTACGCCTGTCGATTCGGAGTCTTGAATACTCAAAAAAAACCGCTACGCCTGAATCACTGATCAGAAGATGTCGTCCTACCTGAAACACGGGGAGGGGTGTGACTGTCTCGTTTCCTAAAATGCTTCTGCTGCGCCGAAAGCTGCAAGGCTTTCCGCTGGCGCCAGAGTGACATCATGACCAGCGCAATCAACATCCCCATGCTGATTTCTAGACTTAAAAACGCTCCCAGTTTGAGCCAAACAAAGAGAGGGTCTACAAACCGGATCAACCAACCTGATAATTCATCGGTCACCATCGAAAAGAAAACCCAAAGACTGAGTCTTAACTTGATCCGCTCTGAAACCTGAGCGAACAAGAGAAGATGCGTCAGGGTCACTGCCAGCATCCCCATCGAAAAGAGATGAGCGTGTGAAACTTCAAGAAGACTTTGATAACTGCGTGGTTCTGTGAACTTCTCAGGATTCCCGAGGTAGTAATCCATGATGCTCTTTGGATAGAGACTCATTCTATGAAAATACATGAGCCCTATGCTGATCCACTGGAAAATCATGTAGACCAAAAAGAAGAGAACGAGTGTGTTGAGCGTCTCCTCGCGTCGCTGCTCGCCGGTAACAAAGAAACGCATGGTTAGGGGGCCTCTTCTATTGCGACCTTATAAACTGCCATCACTTTCCGGATTTGATCCAGGGTAGACTTGACGCTGAGTGTCGCACCGCTAATGGCATCAACACCATGATGTGCCCGGAGTTGATCTAGCGGCCTTTTAAAAAGCTTCTCTAACCAGAGCTTCTGCGGTTTGTACTCCGTCGGCTCATGGAAGGCTAAAACCTCGACATTGACCAGCTCCCCCGAGGGAGAAATAACCACCAATAGTGTTTCTGCCTGGGTCCGAACGGTCTGCGATTCGATGGCAGCAAAACCCAATATTCTGTCGCCCTTCATCCCCTTGAACAGGGTATAAAGCGAGCCCTCCAGCTTAGTCTGGCTGATCTTTTCAATGACTTCTATTTGCTGATCGGTCAGAAAAAGTGGAACCGATTCAACCTGACTGTCCTTTCCAAAGGCGATCTCAAGGGCTTCCTCTTTGCTGTAATAAACGTTAGCGAAAAGAGGGCCTGACAGCCCCAGCAGCAACGTTAAGACCAAGAGAATGGGCGAGCGTTTGAATGAACGCGGCAAAAGTCGTTGCATTGCTGATGGTGAATATCAAATGATAAGTATTCTCATTTTATCAGAGGGACGTTGCGCTGTCTTCAGACATGACCGTTTGCCAACCTAAACGCGAACGATTATCATATGCGTTTCTATCTTGCTTAACATTTGAGAACTAATGTCATGCGTCAATGCGTCGTTATCTTGCTGATGTTGATCGGTATTACGCCATCTTTTGCGGCCCTCTCAAAGAAGAAAAGCGTCACCATGGAAGCCATGTGGCGGTTGATTCAAGATCAACAGAAGGAAATTGAAGCGCTCAAGGAAAAGGTCAATGGCTCAACGGATAATCACCCGTCTGGAACTCTGGAGGTCCGGTCTAAGTCTGCAACAACAGCAATGACATCGAGTGATCATCTATCGTCAGATGGGCCCGCATCAAAAGAAGCGAATCCTTCGAAGGTTCCCGATAAATCAACGAAGGCGCAAGGGGCAGGGAAGTCAGATGCTGAAAGAAAAACAGACATTCTCGCAAGTGAAGTTGAAAAGCTGAAAACAAAACTTCTGATCCCAGATAAAAGGGAATACAAAGTCGAGTATGGCTTAGGTCCTGCTGCCTCTGAGGTTTATCGTGTCAATCGAGGGCTGTCCATCGGCGGCTATGGCGAATGGTATTACACCAACTATAGTCAGGGAGTGAAATCAACATTTGATGATGCTCGCGCCGTCATCTATGTGGGATATAAATTCAACGACTGGATCCTTATGAACAGTGAGTTTGAATTCGAACACGGATCAACAGGGGAGGGGAGTGAACAGAAGGGAGAGGTTTCCAATGAATTTGCCTATCTTGATTTCCTCTTGAATCCGAAATCCAATGTTAGGACAGGTCTCCTCCTCGTTCCCATGGGATTTATCAACGAAATTCATGAAGGACCGACTTTCCATGGTAACCGAAGACCAACGGTCGAGCAGGTCATCATTCCAACGACCTGGAGAGAAATGGGGGCCGGGATTTGGGGCCAGCTTGCTGAAGGACTCCAATACAGAATGTATGGGCTGAATGGTCTCGATGCTGCTGGTTTCACCAGTGCAGGCATTAGCGAAGGACGCCAAAATGGAACCTATTCGCTCGCTCAGGATTTTGCCTTTACCGGTCGACTAGACTACTACATGCCTTTTGTACCAGGATTACAAGTCGGGGCGTCGTCTTGGGTCGGAAATTCAGGTCAAGACAACGAATATGCGGGATCTAGAGTGAATGCGCTCACGCAACTTTATGAGGGCCATATTCAATGGCGTTACAAAGGTTTTGAAATGCGCGCGCTTGGCGCTGTAGGGAGTATCGGAAATGCGGCCCAATTGAGCCTTGCTAAAAAGGAAACCATTGGCAGCCAAAATTATGGCTGGTACACCGAATTTGCTTACGATGTGATGCCTTTCTTATTCACTGACAGCACTCAGTATCTCGCTCCATTTTTCAGGTATGAGGCTTATAACACCCTAGCCAAGGTGCCTACAGGCTTCACCAACTACGACGGACTCTACGATCAATGGATCTTTCAAGGGGGCCTAACCTACAAACCGATCACTAACGTGGCCGTCAAACTCGACTACCAGAATTTCAACTCCGCGGCACGCCCGCTGCCTGACCAATTCAATCTTGGTGTGGCGTTTATGTATTAAGAATGAGTCGTGATAAAAGCAATAATGACCAGTCGCTACTTCTAACAACAGCGATGTAGGTAAGGGAGCAGGACGCTCTGTGAGTCTCTTGCCCCCCAAATGATTTGTCCTTACTTGAGACCTAAAACCCACGTCACCAACTGCTTTGCCTCATCACTAGTGACAGCATTGGGTGGCATCGCCATGCCGCCCCAAACACCACCACCGCCTTTCATCACCTTATCAGCAAGCTGATCGGTCACGTTCTGGCCTTGATATTTCTTGGCGACGTCCTTGTAGGCGGGGCCGACAATTTTATTCTCGATACCGTGGCAATTAAGGCAGCCTTTGCTTTTTGCAAGTGCCTCATCTGCAGTGGCCACAAAACTGGTCAAGGTTAACGCCATCAAGGACATGGCAGCCAATGTAGAAATGAATTTCATAATGTGAGTCTCATGGTTAAAACAGCCCCCATGCAAAAGATACCACGACCGGATCTCTTTTCGCGATCGAGCCACATCTCTTCTTATTTAACATAATATACATTATGCGCATTATGCATCATCATGGGTCAGGGCGGCGACTGCCTTCAAGGCTCCTCTTCAGGCCGCACGAAGGTCAATGTCCTCGCCGAAATGGCGATGAACCTCGAGGAGATTTTACGGGCCGATTTTTTTTAGCGGTGTCGGCAAGAAGTTTTGTTTTTGCTGCTGCGGGTTTCGTCTCCGATGGCAGTCCCACATCGTTGAGCATTCGCTCCATCAGGTCATCCGGTAGTTCCATAAACGTTCGCGCACGCAATCGAGGTGGCAGCTCAATGCTCCCAAAACGGATTCGCATTAATCGGCTGACGACGACGCCCTGTGATTCCCATAGGCGCCTCACAATGCGATTGCGGCCCTCGCGAAGCGTCACGTGGAACCATTGATTGGCACCATCGCCGCCTGCATTTCGAATACTGTCAAATTGCGCAACACCGTCTTCAAGCTGGACGGCCGTCATGAGCCGTTCGAGAATTCGGTCATCGATATGACCCAGTACTCTCACCGCATACTCTCGTTCGATTTCATGCGATGGATGCATCATGCGATTGGCCAATTCGCCATTATTAGTGACCAGTAGAAGGCCTTGAGTATTGATGTCGAGACGACCAATGGCGATCCAACGGCCTCTTGAAGGGCGTGGTAGCTGGGTAAAGATGACAGGACGTCCCTCCGGATCACGGCGGGTGACCACCTCCCCTGTCGGCTTGTGATACAACAAGACGCGGGTCGGCTCTTGCATCGCATCAAGATCAATGGCGCGACCATTGACTGTCAATCGGTCACCAGGCTGGCAACGATCTCCTAATTTTGCGTACTGTCCATTGATGGTGATACGGCCATTACGGATCCAGTCTTCAATTTCTCTTCTTGAGGCCAGACCGAGTCGGGCCAGAACCTTCTGTAATCGCTCCCCGGATGGGTCCTTCTGATCGCTGCTGGGCTTTTCATTCATGGCTGTTATTGAGGTCATGGGGGCTATCCGCCATCGCGGCGGTTTGAGGTTGATTCATGGTGGTGAGTAGCGCATCTACCCCCGCTGATTCACCACCCAGGGGGTCGATAAACTCTTTAAGGGGTGGCAGTTCAGCAAGCGATGTCAGTCCAAAATAATCGAGAAAATGGGCCGTCGTCCCAAACAAGGCAGGACGTCCGGGCACTTCCTTATGGCCTATAACCTCGATCCATTCACGTTCTAGGATCGTCTTGATGATACTGCTGCTGACCGCAACCCCTCGAATCTCTTCAATTTCACCCCGGGTCGCAGGCTGGCGGTAAGCGATAATCACTAAGGTTTCAAGAAATGCTCTTGAATAACGCCCTGGACGTTCTTCAAAGAGCTTTGATATCCATGGGGAATAGGCCTCACGGACCTGCAGGCGATAGCCGCTGGCCACTTTTTTAAGTTCCATGGGCCGCCATTGGTATTCTTCTGCCATATGCTCAAGAGCCATGAGTAACTCAGCCTCATTAGGCCGTTCAGCTTCATCAAAAAGACGCCCAAATTCATCGAGGGTCAAGGGTCGACCAGAGGCCATCAAGGCCGCTTCAAGAATGTGCTTTAGCTCCAAGATGAAGCCTCTTCATGGCTCATCAGGGCGCAAATCTCAAGAGGACCCAAGGGCTCGTCTTGCAAAATGTCGATAATGCGTTCTTTGCTCATCTCCAAAATAGCCAGAAAAGCGACAACAACCCCTGCCCTGCCTTCGCTGACATCAAATAAAGCCGAAAACGGCAGTCTTCCTAGTCGGTGGAGTTTATTCAAGATGCCCGTCATCCTTTCGCGGACGGATAAAGGTTCGCGCTGGATATGATGGTGCGTCATGCGATCCGCACGTTTTAAGATCTCTTTCAAGGCCGCAAGGAGTTCAACCATATCGACGTCTGGATAGACTTTGTGGGTCTTGATCTGACTGGTGTCACAGGAGATTTCATGGACATCCCGTTCGAGTCGGGTGAGCATATCTATTTCAACGGCAGCGGCTTTAAACCGCTCATATTCCTGGAGCCGCCGAATCAACTCGGCGCGGGGATCGTGCTCTTCAGCGGACGCTTCCTCTGGCTGTGGTAACAGCAGACGGGATTTGATTTCAGTAAGAATGGCCGCCATCAACAGATATTCAGCAGCCAACTCGAGCTTCAGCTCCCCCATCATCTCGATGTAGGTAATGTACTGACGAGTGATGTCGGCAACAGGAATATCAACAATGGAGAAACCTTGTCGACGGATCAAGTATAAAAGGAGATCCAGCGGCCCTTCAAAGGTTTCGAGGAAAACTTCAAGCGCATCCGGCGGAATATAAAGATCGTCCGGAAAATCATGAACAGGGGACCCCATGACCATCGCCAGAGGGCTGCCGCGAAGGACACTATGAACGCCTTCGGAAGCCAACCTTCCCTCTACCGCAGGATCGTCCATAGGGATCAAAGCCCCGCAACAGACATCATCAAAGTTCTCAACAGGTGCATCGGAATGGCAACAAAGATGTTGATAATCCCTGAGAACATCAGTCCAAGCAAAATGTAAAACCCATAAGGTTCGATCTTGCTGAACTTCTGCGCTAGGTTGTAAGGAAGGATTTCAACCAGAACGCGGCCACCATCAAGGGGTGGAATCGGGATCATGTTGAAGACGGCAAGAAGAATATTGAACATGATGCCAAACTTACACATTTCAACGAGGGCTACCGCATAGAGCTCATTCGGCATGACATCAGCCAGATGGATCAGTAAGGCCCAAAAAAGAGACATCAAAAGATTAGCGGAGGGTCCTGCGAGCGCCACCATCGTCATACCCCAACGTGGGTTTCGGGTTAGACGGCCGCCATTGATAGGCACGGGTTTAGCCCAGCCGAAGATGAAGTGTCCGCCCATCGCCAGCATCAGCCCCGGGAGAATGACGGTTCCTAGGGGGTCAATATGGGCGAGTGGATTGAGGGAGAGCCGCCCGAGCCGCTGCGCCGTGTCATCCCCTAAAAGTTTTGCGGTATAGCCATGCGCAACTTCATGCATGGTAATCGCAAAAAGCAGGGGTAACACCTTGATAATGATGAGCTGTTCGGTTGAGAGTAGTTCAGTTTCCATGGGGGATGCCCTAATAAAAAGCCTTAATAAAGTCTAATGGAGGTTATGAGCGATGCCCTTTCCCTGGCGGGTGATCTCAGCATGCTCTCCTGTTAAATCGATAATGGTCGTTGGTTCGTACGTGATGATTCCGGCATCAATCACGAGGTCTACCTCCTTTTGCAGTCGTTCTCGTATCTCCTCAGGATCACTCATCGCCGCCTCGTGATCTGGAAGGATCAACGTGGTGCTAAACAGAGGTTCACCGATTTCCAAAACCATTGCTTCAGTGATGGGGTCATCCGGCAAGCGAATACCGATCGTCTTGTTCTTGGAGTGCTGTAATCGTTTAGGAGTTTCCTTGGTCGCTTCAAGAATAAAAGTAAAAGGACCCGGGGTAAGCGACTTGATCAGTCTGAAAGCTTCGTTATTGATCTTAGCAAAGGTAGATATTTCTGAAATATCGCGGCAAATCAGTGTGAAGTTGTGGTCTTCATCAAGCCGCCTAATCCTTCGAATCCTTTCAAGACCGTCCTTGTTGTCCAACCGGCAACCGATGGCGTAAGAGGAGTCCGTGGGATAGATGATGATCCCTCCCTTCAGCAAGATTTCGGCTGTTCGTTTGATCAGCCGGACTTGGGGGTTTTGGGTATGGATCTCGAAATACTGTGACATACCATCATTCTACTCTGAATCGTTCAGCTGTTTTTTTAGCGACATTGTTCCTCAGATAGAACGGGAGCACTGCTTCTGGGCACACCCCGGCCTTTTGACTGATCAGCACGGCGCCCAATCGGGCGATCGCACTGGCCTTGGGGAATGTTTGAGGCTCAATGACTGAATGTCGGTGGTTGACCTTAGTCATGAGAAGGTCACCATAAGTCGCCCATCCGGTCCCGACGCCGATCAGTGGCTCCCCATCAGGAAAAAGAACCTCATCAGGCCGATTCACTTGATCTTCAATCAAGCAGGAGGGCGTCCCATCCGCTTGACGGCGATAGACGCCCCAGTAGATTTCCCCCATGCGGGCATCAATGGCCATAGCAGCAAGCTCATGTGGGTTCTGCCTAAAGGCCTCAAACGCCATCGCCTTCAACGTTGAAATGGGCGCCACTTTGATGCCAAGCCCTAACGCAAGTCCTTGTACAACTCCAGCAGCGATACGAATACCGGTAAACGATCCAGGTCCCGCGCCAAAGGCAATCCCCTCTAAAGCGGCTAACGAAAGGCCCGCTTCATCCAGTACCGACTGCACCATCGGGAGGATCAATTCATTATGTCGACGAGGAGCCACTTCATAACGTTCAATCAGTTCATTATCGATGAGGAGTGCAGCAGAACAAGCCTCTGTCGCAGTATCGATGGCCAGAAGGATCATAGATCGGTGGACCGTTCTTGAGGCTCAAAAAAACGCTCTATATCACTAATATCAGAGGATCTCGGAATGGGTGGCAGGCTGTCGATGAATCGCCGTCCATAAGGTTTAGAAAGAAGCCTTGGATCACAGAGCATCAGGACACCGCGGTCAGTGTGATCTCGTATCAGCCGACCAACGCCCTGCTTCAACATAATGATAGCTTGGGGAAGCTGATAGGACATGAAGGGGTTCTGTCCTTGTGCCCGAAGATGGGCGATCTTGGCACTCAGCACTGGATCACTTGGAGATGCAAAGGGTAATTTATCAATAATCACACAAGAAAGGGCCGAACCCTGTACGTCAACACCTTCCCAGAACGTCGAGGTGCCCAGGAGGACTCCATGGTCAGAGCGTTTAAACGCTTCCAATAAAAGGGACTTTGGCTGTTGTCCTTGGATGAACAGCGGGTAATCGAGATGACGTTCAATCAATCGCGCGGCCTGACCTAGAGCCTGGTGCGAGGTAAAAAGCAAGAAGGCTCTGCCGGCACTGGCCTTGAGTACCGGTATCGCGGCGGTGATCATGGCATCGACATATTGGCGGTCGCTTGGGTCTGGAAGTCCTTGGGGGAGATAGAGGAGACTGTTATTTGGATAATCAAAAGGGCTCTCCCACGACTTGGAAACGGATTGGGTGATTCCAAGTTCTCGATGAAAGTGCGTAAAGTCACCATCTACCGTCAAAGTAGCTGACGTGAACACCCAGGCGGTGGGCCTTTCTTTTTGAAAAGATTGGAATTCTTTAGCGATGTCTATGGGGGTACGATTGAGTGAGAAACCACTTTTCCGAGTCTCAAACCAAATGACGTGTCCTGGCGCTGTCTGATCGAGGACGTTATGAAGGCGCATCAGGAGATCAATGATTCTCTGATGACAAGCTTCAAGACCTTTACCGCGAACAGTCAAGGGTTCAAGGGCTTGTTTCAGTTCGTGTAGCTGATCTTGAAGCGCTGTTAAAGCCACAACGACGTCGGGGCGCTCTAAAAGGCTTTGCAACGGTTGCCGAAGTTCATCGGCCCCAAGACATCGCCTAAAGTCATCGACCCGCCGTTCGAGAAGGGCTGCCTTTTCTAAAATTTCACCCACATCAGGGGCCTCGCGCCCTTGTTCGATCGCAAGATCACTCACCCACTCTTTTAATTGTCTCGAACTCAACCGCACCCCTAGAAACTGTGCGGCTGATTCTTGAAACTGATGCGCCTCGTCCACCACGATCGCGTCCATCTCTTTAAAAAGCCCTCCCTGCCCTTCCTGACGAATAGTCCAGTCAGCCCATAAAAGGTGATGGTTGACCACCAGAAGATCGGCTTCACGTGCCAGTGATCGTGCTCTTAACATAAAACAATCATTGGATTTGGGGCATTCAGAACCCAGACAGTTGTCGACCGTGGAGGTTGCCTGAGCCCAAAGGGGGGATTGTTCTGGCACGTCATGAACTTCAGCAATATCGCCCGTGCGGGTGACTTTAGACCAGCGCCTGATGGTGTCGAGCTGCCGCGCATCAAGCAGGCCCATGCCGCCCTTAAAGCCGAGATGGTTCTCAACGCGGTAGAGGCACAAATAATTGCTGCGACCCTTTAAGAGGGCAACGCGGAGAGGTTTCCCTAAGGCTTTTCGCACGGCAGGCAGGTCTTTTTTAAAAAGCTGATCCTGTAAGGTCTTCGTGGCGGTCGAGATGAGCGTTTTCTTACCCGATAAGATGGCTGGGACTAAATAAGCCAGTGTTTTACCCGTTCCCGTTCCAGCCTCCATCACCAGCACTTGGCCTTTTTGGATGGCGCTCTCCACCTGTTCAGCCATCTCGATTTGGCCCACGCGAGACTGAAACCCCGAGAAGGATTTAGCAAGGGCCCCGTTGGCGCCAAAGAGTTCAGACATGGCCACGTCTACCATGTTTTAGCGGTCGCTTCTGATGCCCCTTGAAGGTCACCCCGTTGGCGTCTTGCTTCAGCAATGATGACCCAGTTACTCTGAATCAATGGCACCAGATTCTTTGCCATAGCATTTGATTTCTTAGCAAGATCTTCTGCAAGACCTGGTTGACGCTCACGCAGTCGAATGTCAGCAAGGACATGCCACAACTCAGGATTCTTAGGCTGGATCCGAATCGCGCGCTCTAATTGAGCGCTCGCATTTTTGTAGTTGTGTCCTTTGAAACTGACTTCAATCTCAGCTTCAAGCGCAGCAACGGCCGGTGGCACTGGAAAAGAGAATAATGGGGGTTTTTCCAGTTGGGGCTGGGTCATCTCATGCCCCACGTGAGGAGCACCCGCATCATAAAAAGAGGGTTCTTTTAAGGCGTCACTTTCAGAAGATGGCAGATCAGGGGTCACCCTCTCAGCGTCGATTCCGCTCAAGGGTATGGGGTCGGTGCCATAGGGGGATGATGATGCCCCGGGTGGCAGGGGTTCCGTTGGGAGCGTATGAGGGACCGCCTCCGCCGGAAGAGGTTCTGTGGTGATTCTACGATCTTTCGGCGTCGGGAGCGCCTCCGCTGGTAAAGGTGACAATACCGGCGTTATCGTTTCTGTAGGTCGAACCAAGGGGGCTTTAGCCCTTGAAGGGCCTGAGGGGGTGGAGCAGCCTCCAAGAAGGGCTGCCCCTAAAAAGCAACAAAGAAGAGTAGACCGAAACATGAATGGGGGCGCTATGAGCTTGAGTGCAACAAGCAGCAAGGATAACCGAATCCCACAGAGAAGCCCCGAGGATGTGAGCTGTTTTAGTCATCATGCCCCCTAATGGGGCTCATGAGGAGGAGGATCGCCACCCGATAGGTGAACTTTAAAGGACCCTTCCTGTCCATAACGGGTGAGGACTTAAGGGCCTTTGGGTGTGGAATCCCTTGAGGCTATGAAGATGTTCGGTTGTACTGGTTGAGTAGCTTCGGTATATTCAGAGGACTGATTGTTAAACAGGGACCCTTCAGGGAAGGCCCTCATTGAGCTTCAGCCGGCACAATTTAAAGACAATAACAATTACCATTACAAAATCGAGTGAGGGAACAGAACATGCGCACTTCCGATTCTATAAAGAAAAGCTTTGCCGTCTTGGGTCTGCTGGCGGCTATGATCCTCCCCATCAACGCATGGTCACATGGCGGGGCCAGCGTAGATACGGATCAATGTCGTGTTCAGATTGGCGCACATTTGGTGCATTTCACGGCCTACCAGCCCCAGCTAACGGGTACGACGGAATACTGCAACACCATTCCTGAATTGGGCGAAACGATTGTTGTGTTTGACTACGAAGGCAAGGCACTTCGTAACATGACCGTTGAATTTGAAATCACGAAGGAGCCTGAAGGAACCCGTGTGTTCTATCAGGAGCCTAGCACCCACGGCAACGGGACCTTTAATTCCAGCATCAACTTCACCGATGCCGGTAAGTATCGCGTTCACATCACCCTAGTGAACGATGGCACGAAGGTGGATGAACATATTGGATTCACCGTAGGCAAGGGTCAGGCCGGTGTGTCAATGAGTGCTATCGTTGTGGTCCTGACGATGCTCTTAGCGGGTGGCTACATTTTCTATTTGTCGAATGCTGGCTTCAAGGCGTCCGTCGACAAGTTCCTAAAGAAAAAGGAAGCCTAATTGAAACACCGCCCGGATTTTCCGGGCGGATTTCCTGACGCCAGGCCACGGTTATGCCCGTGCCCTGGCGTTTTGCCAACCATGGTATACAGACATGTCGAGACATTTGATTAGATTTATCACGGCATCGCTGCTGGTTCTCCCCTTTTCTGCCGGGGCCCTTTTTAAGGCGCCACCGACGGTCAAGGTAGAGTCAGGTCAGGCAGAACCTTTCTGTAACAGTGGTGCGCCACCCGAATGGCGTCAGGCACAAGTTGTCGAGGGTGTCACCATCCAAGAATCCCGTGCCTGTAACCCCGACAACCCAAATGACATCGCTGCCTTCGTCAAAGGCACCAACAATATCTCCATGGAAACGCTCATGGACACTTCGAACGTGGCCGCGGATACGCTGACACTGTCGAATGATATCGATAAGGACGGTGATCCAGATCACTATGTGATCAAGCTCGAAATCATGGAGATTAACGGACATTCACCCGATTTCGCGGGGGTAGTGCCCACGTTTGACATCGCACCGGGGATACAGCCCAGTTTCTGGGTCTATACCCCGAAAAGTCGCGATATGTCGACCCGAAGCTTTGCAAGTGGTGAAGCGAACCCGCTCCTCCGAATGCCGTCACCGCCTATCCGTGTGGAGCAAGGCGATGTGGTCTGGTTGGTCGTCGAGAATTCACATTACTTTCCGCACTCCATCCACCTTCATGGGGTTGATCATCCTTTCATGGACCATGCCGGCGAAGGCAATGACGGGGTCGGTCAAACCAGTGAAATGGACATCATGCCTGGCACCAGTAAAACCTATGTCATTCGTCCTAGGCAGCCAGGGACGATGTATTACCACTGCCATGTTCAGCCCCATACCCATATCGCGATGGGCCTTGCTGGGATGTTTATCGTTGAAGAAAACAGGCCCAACAATTGGCCTCAGGTGTTCAACGTCGGAGCTGGCCAGGTTCGTCATCCAAGCGCTGCCGTGCTTGAAAAGTACAAACAGGAATACGACCTCCATTACCAATCCGTTGATAAGGAACTACACCAGATCCCCCAGTCCGCCAATGATGTCCGCTTGGTTGCTAAAAAGATGAACCAAGAATATGACATGACGGAAGCCACAGATGATTATTTCTTGCTGAATGGACGGTCTTTCCCCTACACCCTCCGAGAATCAATCATCACGGTCAGCCCGAATGAGAAAACTAAACTTCGCATTCTCAACGGCCACAATGAACCCCTTGCCCTCCATATTCACGGCCATAAAGGGACCGAAACTCACTACGATGGCGTTCAGCAGAATGTCCAAGCGCAAGTGACCCGAGATGTTTACAGCATAGCCCCAGCGCAGCGGCTCGATCTCGCGCTTGATACCACAGATGATGGGCTCCACAGTTACGGCTCCGGACTCTGGATGTTCCATGATCATACTGAAAAGGCCTTCACCACCAATGGGATGGGAGAAGGCGGCAGCATCAGCTTGGTCTCCTACAAGGAATATATTGATGAGAATGGCACGCCGAAAAGCCATGGCATGGATCTCAAACCCTATTTCACCAAGGAGTATTGGGAGCGCAAGCTACCGGTATGGCAGGATCACATGGCCGATGGCAGCCTTGGCGCTCCTGAGGGGACCATGGACACCAAGCCGGGAATCAATGCAGGCAACGCACTGATTCCTCCTGGGGCGCAGCCTGCAGGCAGTTCTCCGATCGCCAGCCCTAGTGATAATTCATTCGGCGGCCTTTTGACCGGTCTTCTAGCCGGCATTCTCGCCTACTTCCTCTATCAGCACCGCGAGCGGGTGCTCGCGCTGATCAAGGCATTGCCGCTCCTTTCGAAATCCAAGCATTGAGGCTATATGCACATGGCTAGATATACCTTTACTTTGTTAGGAGCCGTCCTGATCACCATGACCGGTTTGGTGTTCGGCGCCGAAAAGGCTGATCAAATCGTTGAACACAATATGCTCATGAACCATGGGGGCGGACACCTTATGGACATGGATGGTGGCATGGTGATGGGGATGAACAAGGACACCCTCCCTCCCGGCTGTACTCGCATCAGTGAAGATGCCAGCATCACCGTCCGGGCAGGCCACAAGTACACCAAAGACTTTCCCGGCACCATGTTCGGTTTAGATCAGCATGAATGGCGGGTTAAACCTTGCACGCGATTGACGGTCACTTTTATCAATGAGGACCATATTCGGCATCAATGGATGATGCATGGCCTGCCTAAGTTTATTTACGACAAGGGTATGTTTCATCTTGAAATGACGGGCCCTGCGAAAATCACTGGCACCCTGATTCTGCCGGCGGAAGATAAAACCTATTTGGTTCATTGTGATATCGCCCAGCATATGGAAAAGGGTATGAAGGGACAGTTAATCGTTGGCAATGGCTCAACGCCTTTCCCAAGCATTCCAGGGTTGACCGACTTCGCGATACCAGATGACTATGGTCCGAAGGTGGCTGATTCCATCAAGGTTGCATTACCAGCAGGAAGCGCCCCTGGATCCGCCTTATCATCGGTGAACCCCACAAAGAGCGGCGGTTCCAACGGGACCTTCCTTCTAGGATTAATCCTCGGGGCCATTGGGACCCCCTTTGCGATTACTTACTACCGTCGCCGGTTTGAAGGAATGACCCAGGATGAAGTGATTCAGCATTTATTGACTTCATCAAAGTCTATCTTTGACAAGATTCTTGGTTTACTGATGACCCTGGTCAGTAAGGTCACCAAAAAATAACCGGGTGCCCCGACTTTAAAACCCTGGCAGCTCTATGGCTCACCAGGGTTTTTTTATGTTTGAACGACAGGCCGCCTCTGTCTGGTGCGTTTTTTTTCATTATTGCACCGGCTTGATACAGAAAGGTCTCATCATGAACCTTGCGCACTGACTTAAGAGACAGGAAGATCAAGAACTAACCAAACTGGCCCATTTATTGCTTTACATTGGTGCCATTTTTTTCAGGTGAGAGGTCGTTTTCATGGAAGACATCAATAAAAGTCAGGACGTTCTATTTGTCCTATTAGGGGCGATCATCGTGCTGGCGATGCACGCGGGTTTTGCATTTCTTGAGCTTGGAACAGTCCGCAAAAAAAACCAAATCAACGCATTAATCAAGATCCTTGTGGATTTTGCGGTTTCAACGATGGCCTATTTTTTCATCGGCTACTATCTCGCTTACGGCCTTCATTTCTTCAGTAGCGCTCAATCGCTCGTCGCGCTTCAAGGCTATGGCTTGGTCAAATTCTTCTTTTTATTAACATTTGCAGCGGCTATCCCTGCGATTATTTCAGGCGGGATTGCGGAACGCGCAAGGTTCAATCCCCAAATGGCAGCGACCTTCCTGGTGGTGGGTTTTGTTTACCCCTTGTTTGAGGGCATCGCCTGGAATAACAATTTCGGCCTACAGACCTTGCTGGAGACAACCTTCGGCTCACCGTTCCATGATTTTGCAGGATCTGTTGTGGTCCATGCTATGGGCGGCTGGATTGCCCTGGTCGCCGTTCTCCTAATGGGGCCAAGAAGGGACCGTTATCACCGCAACGGCGGGGTCGCAGCCCATCCTCCTTCGAGCATTCCCTTCCTGGCTCTTGGCGCTTGGATACTGACCGTTGGATGGTTTGGCTTCAACGTCATGTCCGCACAAACCCTCAGCGCTATTAGTGGACTCGTGGCCGTTAATTCGCTGATGGCCATGGTCGGTGGCACCCTGGCAGCGCTCGTGGCCGGCAGAAACGATCCAGGCTTCGTCCACAATGGTCCCCTCGCGGGCTTGGTCGCTGTTTGTGCGGGATCTGATGTCATGCATCCCTTAGGCGCTTTAGTCTTAGGGCTTATGGCCGGAACGATTTTCGTGAAGTTTTTTACCTTGACTCAAAACCGATGGAAAATTGACGATGTCCTTGGTGTCTGGCCGCTCCACGGAATCTGTGGTGCACTCGGCGGCATCATGGCCGGTGTTTTCGGTCTTGAAGCACTAGGAGGGCTTGGAAAGATCTCTTTTTACTCGCAGCTCATCGGGACCTTGGCAGCGATCATCATTGCCCTCGTTGGGGGTTTTGTGGTCTACGGCCTCCTTCGTCAATGCGTGGGTCTCCGCCTTAATCCTGAAGAGGAATTCACCGGCGCCGATCTAACCATTCACCAAATTGGATCGGGTCCAGACAACGAATAGGCTCAACAGGTTCAGGGGGTATGTTTTTTCTCACCGGCCGCACGGTGGGGAAACTGTCGCGCTTGGCTAGGCTCCCGCTCTAAAGGCGCGTCACCTTCCCTTCTGGGTCCTTAAAACACCCCATAACTCCATGAGGGATTGCCTTAAAAAGGGCACTCAATGAATCGCCAAGCATTGCCGACGGTCACCCATCTGGCTCCCCTTACCTGGCTCCGCGCTCTGGCGGCTTTCCTTGTGGTGGTGTCGCACAGCATGAGGGGGGCCGAAGTGTCCTATTTCCCTTCAGATGGCGAACCAACGCTGTTACTGGTCAGACTGTTCGATCTTGGGGACTTTGGGGTGTGCCTCTTTTTTGTCTTAAGTGGTTGCACCTTGACCTTGAGCACCCACCACCGATTAAAGAGTCTCGCTGGCATCGGGCCCTTTTACCTCAGGCGCTTCATGCGAATCTGGCCTGCCTTCGCCGTCTCTTTGCTGGTCTACCTCGTGTTCATCAGCCTCTTCCGTCTTACTTATGAAGAGGATCAACGACCTTGGGTCGTCGCATTCACTAACCGCTACTCCTTCGAGGAGGTCCTGCGGTACCTCTCCTTAACCTATAACATCACCGGTCCCCGTAACCTCTTCAACATGGCTTATTGGTCCTTACCGGTTGAATTTCAATATTACCTCCTGTTGCCCTTCGCCCTTTTATTGATGAAAGGCCGCCGCGCTACTTTATTCATCCCTATCGTCTTTGGAGCGACGCTTCTGGGGATTGATCACTTTATGACGCTGCCATTTGACCGCACCGAGGTGTTTCGTCTTGGTTGGACCTTTTTTGGGGGGGTCTTGCTGGCAGCCTTGTGGAATCCTCAAAAGGCTGCTCTAAATTCCATGGCAGGCGCTCTCCTCGCCATCATCTTTTTTGTCTATCTCGCGTTCGATGAAGCCGATCTTCTTCCTCTGAGGATCCATCATCTCGGCCTTAGCCCGGTGACTCATTACGGGTTAACCGCGGTTCTTTTGGTGGCTATTGGCCTTCATTTTAGAGCGCCTCCACTGCCCCAACGGTTTAGGGAATTATTAGAAGGTTATGGTGAGGTGTCCTATAGCATCTACCTCTACCATGTCCTTTGCATCAATGGCGCGATCCTCATTCTTAACCGAGGACACTGGTCGACTCCGAACCAAAAACTCCTTTTCATTCTCATCACCGCCCTGCTTAGCAGCTTCTTTTTAGGCAAGATCGGCTACCGGCTCATTGAACAACCGTCCATCGCGCTCGGGCGACGCTGGACCATGACAATGCACGAAGAAAAAAGTCCTTGTTAAAGGCTTCCGGTAGAATCATGGCCTCTTAATCATCCCATCAAGTTATCTCATGCTGTCACCCCACAAACCCCAGAAAATATCGTCGATCGGTCACTTATTAAAATGGATCGACCGACATTTTCTGGAACTCGGCCGTGAAGTCAGGTTGAGCTACCTCCCCCCTCTGATGGTCTATCTTGCTGCTGGAATTTCAGGATTAACCGCCATTGTCGGGACTTTTTTTGTTAAGGAATATCTCGGTCTTTCAGCAGAGTTTCTTGCGGGGCTTGCTTTCTGGGCGATGCTACCTTGGACCTTGAAGCTGCCGGTGGGTCATTTGGTGGACTTGATCTGGAGATTTAAGGGGGCTTTGGTATTCCTTGGCGCTGGGTTGATTGCAGCCAGCCTCATCATCATGTTAGGCCTCCTTACCG
>QYQA01000103.1 GCA_007280285.1 Methylococcus sp.
GCCTTATACCATGCCGCATCGCAAGCACCGCCATGCGATATTCGATATCTCTGGCTCTAACGGGCGAACAGAGCACGATGGCCCCAAGCAAGAGTAGTGCTGAAGACATCCCTACGCATTTGTTCATAATGTGCCTCCTATGCACTTGGAATCCTCAGCAAAAAAACACGCAGACTGACCCTGTCGGGTGATGAGCATATAAGCTTTGGCAGCCATGAGGGTGAATTAAAAAGGACTGCGCCCTCCAAGCCGCCGAAGTACTGTTACACAGAATCGGATCTTTTGATGCCCTTAATGAGTCTTCAAAGGGGTCATGGGTGAGCGCATGACCTAAAAGGATGCCTGAAGAAGGCCCTCAGACCATCGCGATGGGCTCCATCATCGCCTGTTGGCATGTGTTCTCAATACCACCCAACCCCTAGCCTCCGAGGGCTAGCAAGCCATAAAGGGATCGCAAGCGCTATACTCTCGGCCACTGAGAGGGTGCTAGGTAACCTAGAACCCTAGCACCTTTGGCAACAGATCATTATGCTAGTCCTTGTAGTCCATCCCCATGAGGCCATGAATGAGAGTCGCTGTCCTATTGATGCTCCTGATAGGGACGCTGACCCTATCGATGAATGCCGCCGCCCAAAACCAGAAGATCACGCCACCCCTGAGCGGAATGGAGGAGCGGGTTCGCTCTTCTCTCTTGGCCATGAGCGACTACCTTAAAACGTCCAAGTCCTACAGCTTCAAGGCCGACGTCCAATACGACGATGTCCTCCCCTCGGGACAGAAAATCCAGTTTGCGGCCTCTTCGGACATCAGCATACGTCGCCCGAACGGCCTTTTTGCCCACCAGATATCGGACAATGGTAGTCGGCGCCTCTGGTTTGACGGCAAACAACTCACGCTCTTCGACCCGGGAAACCTCACTTACGCGGTCGATGCGTTTAGTGGAAATACCGACAAAGCCTTGGAGCACATGATCACTATTCTGCGCTTTACCCCGCCCCTGGCCGACTTTCTCTTTGAAGACCCTTTCAAGGCGCTTACACGCACCAGCACACATGGGTTTTGGGTAGGGACCAGCCCCGTCGAGGGGGTCACTTGTCAACATTTTGCCTTCGTTGATCGCTATATCGATTGGCAGATCTGGATTGAAGAAGGCAAGCAACCACTACCCCGCAAACTCCTGATCACCTATAAGACCCTGCCTCAGGCCCCTCAATACATCGCCATTTTGAAAGATTGGGACTTTACGACCCGCTTACCGGATACGTTGTTTCGAGCCAATATCCCCAATGACGCCATTAAATTGCCCTTCCTGAAGGAAGCTCAGGCAATCACCAAGACCTCCACTCCATGAGCACCCGCCCAGCAAGGGAGAGCCGTATGAACCACCCCATCCAGCAACCGGGATCCCCAGCGATCCACACCCTTCTTGTTTTTTGCCTTCTGTTGACAGGCCTTGGAGAGGCGCATAGCCATGGCGGATTCGAGGCAGGTGGAGACGCCCGAATAGGCGGCAGTGATTTCGGCGATCACGCTGGGGGGGGCGCCTTTGGGAGTGGCGGCTTTTCAGGCGGCGATAATCAGCGCTATGGCGGGAGCGGGTCTGGCGATGGGCATTTCGGTGGCGGCGGCCTTGGCAGTGTGCGTGGATCTGGATCGGACAGCGGCGTTGGTCATGACTGGGCCGAGCGGACAGAGACTGACCGGGAAGTGAGGAATGATCAAAATGGCCCCCAGGACGAATCGACCCGCCAACAGGATCTGCACCGGCAAGTACATCAAAATGATGCCTATCGCTACTACAACCAGAGCAGCTATACCTATTATGGCGGCTCTTGGGGAGGCTTCTATTCCGGCATGATGATGGGTGAAATGACCGGCATGATGTTAGGGGCTTCTATGGCCAGTCTGCCGAGACAGTATTCGACCATCACGGCAGGGGGGAGCCCCTATTACTATTCCAATGGCGCCTATCTTGCCCAACAACCAGGCACTCCCGGTTACACCCTAGTACCACCTCCTCCAGGCGCTGTAGTGGCCTACCTCCCGAGCAGCTGTGCGCCGGTCTATCGTGGCCAGGACACCTTCTATGACTGCGGCGGGGCCTTTTACCAGTCCGTCAGCGGAGGCTACCAAGTCGTCATTCCCCCATCAGGAATCCAAATTAACAGCCTTCCCTCTGGGGCTATTGCCACACCAGTCAACAACACCCCCTACTTTGAGTATGGCGGCGTCTGGTACCAGCCCTTTTACGGTGGGAGCGATGTGATTTACCGGGTGGTCGGCAACCCCAAGCCTTGAGAGGGGCGTGACATTCAAGAGGATGCGCCAACGATCTGTTCAGAAGGCCTTAGAATCAGCACCCGGTTTCACAGGGGCGCCCACGCGCACGGCGAGGTCACCCAGGAAGGGTGGCTCTATGGGGACCGCATCATAGATCCGAATGAGGGACTGCACATAGGGATATGATGCGGGGCTGAAGAAGATGGCGCGGCTGCCGTCTTCAGCAAGGGGACTGATAAGGAAGGCCATCCCCTCTGGGGCATTAGAGGCCCAATAGATCTGCCGAAAGACGCTCTCCATCACCTCGACATCCCCCTCAGCGACGGCAGCGGCAGAAAGACCAACCCTCAACCACGGGCCACTTTCATTGATCTTGCGACTAAACAACGGCATAGCCTCCGTTTTACGCGCTTTTTATGGACCTTCATAGACCCAAGCCGAAAGTGCCCTCATCAAACGGACCTCTTTGTGGTTTTTTAGGCAACCCATCGTCCAACTTGCTATTCTTGCCCGCCAAGCCCTCTCCTTAAACCCTTAAGACTAGGACCATCATCCATGTTTGAACCTTCAAACCTCAATGATCTTGCCAGAAAACTGAGTCAAGCCCTGCCGAATGATCTGCAACTCCTTCGCGGCGACATCGAAAAAACCTTTCAGGCGATCCTTCAAGCTTCGTTCAGCCGAATGAACCTCGTCAGTCGAGAGGAGTTCGATGTACAAAAGAGCGTTCTCCTAAAAACCCGCCAGCAACTCGAACGTCTTGAAGCTCGGGTCGAAGAGCTTGAAAAAGCCATCCACACGGCCGCTGGCAACCAGCCATCACCCCAAGAGACCCGATGAAGAAGCGCTGGCTCTCGGCGCCCGAAATCGATCAACCGCCCCCCCAAAGATCCTTCAGCTTGGGGAAGAACCAAGGTCGTGCAACAACTTAACCCCCAACAGCACGCTGCGGTCATCGCGCTTGAAACTCCACTGCTGGTCATCGCCGGTGCCGGCAGTGGCAAGACCCGGGTCATCACAGAAAAAATAGCGCATCTGATCCGGTCAGGCACCACAGCTCGGCATATTGCCGCCTTGACCTTTACCAACAAGGCCGCCCGCGAAATGAAGAGTCGGGTGAAGCGACTGGTGGACGATAAGAGCCTCCGGGGATTGACCGTCTCCACTTTTCACGCCCTAGGGCTTGACATCATCCGACAGGAACACCGATCACTAGGCCTCAAACGGGCTATCTCCATCTTTGATGAACAGGATCGACTGGGTCTGATCCGGGAACTCCTCCGCCACCATCGACCCGATTGGGATCTGAATTCGGCGGCACGCCTTAGCGCTCAAATCAGTCGCTGGAAGAACCTCTTCATCATGCCAGAGCAGATGACCGTGCCAACCCTGGATCAGGATCCTGACATCGTTGCCTTTTATAGCGACTACCTTCGGCAGATGAAAGCCTACAACGCAGTTGACTTCGACGATCTGATCCTTCAACCGGTCCTTTTGTTCAGCCACCATCAGGAAATCCTCGAAAAATGGCGCAACAAGCTCCGCTATCTCTTGGTAGACGAATACCAGGACACCAACGAAACCCAGTATCAGTTGCTCAAGCTTTTGATTGGAACCCTGGGGCGCTTTACTGTGGTGGGTGATGACGACCAGTCCATCTACTCCTGGCGCGGCGCTCAGCCTGAAAACATCGCGAAGCTCTCCGTGGACTACCCGCGACTACACATCATTAAACTTGAACAGAACTATCGCTCGACCCGGCGGATATTAGGCGCAGCCAACGCGCTTATCGCTCATAATCCTCACGTGATCGAGAAACGCCTATGGAGCGCGCTGGCGCCTGGTGATCCCTTGACCGTCCTGCATCACAAGGACGACATTCTCGAGGCACGACAAATATGCTCCGACCTGATCCATCATAAATTTCGAGAAGCCTCCGCCTTCAAGGACTACGCCATCCTTTATCGGAGCAATCATCAATCACGCGCCTTTGAAACCGCGCTTCGTGAGTCCAGCATTCCCTATTTCATCAGCGGCGGACCTTCCTTCTTCGGCTATGCCGAAATTAAGGACATTCTGGCCTACCTTCGCTTGGCCTTGAATCCGGATGATGATGCGGCCTTCCTTCGGATTGTCAATGTACCAAGGCGAGATATAGGCCCCCACACCCTCGAAAAGCTCGGCGAATATGCGAACCGTCGCCAAATCAGTCTGTTAGCGGCTTCGACCGAACTCGGATTGGCTGGGAGCCTCAAGGACTCGGCACGCCAGCGCTTGATGCTTTTTTCAAGGATCATGACGCAACTGGCGGAGGAGACCGCCCGAGACGACCCCTTCTTAGCCATCGATGCGTTCATTAAGGC
Organism: Methylococcus sp.; assembly: GCA_007280285.1. Classification (GTDB taxonomy): domain Bacteria; phylum Pseudomonadota; class Gammaproteobacteria; order Methylococcales; family Methylococcaceae; genus UBA6136. Next base: position 4,644 of record QYQA01000103.1, read on the forward strand.
CATTGACTACGAAGGCTGGTGTCGCGAGATCAGCCCTACCGAGGGGGCCGCAAAACGGAAGATGGCCCAAGTCCAAGAACTGCTCGACTGGCTTAAACGCATCGCCCACGACGACACTTCTGAAGAAAAGTCTCTCGCCGATGTCGTCGCCCGCATCATGCTGCTTGATGTGCTGGATCGCCGGGAAGAAGAAAATGCGGGCGATCGGGTCAACCTGATGACCCTTCATGCCGCGAAGGGCCTCGAGTTCCCTTACGTCTATCTGGTTGGCATGGAAGAAAACCTGCTGCCCCACGAGAGCAGTATCGAAGACAATGGCATAGAGGAGGAACGGCGACTCGCGTACGTTGGCATCACACGCGCCCAAAAGCGTCTGACGCTTAGCTATTGCACCCATAGAAAACGCCGGGGGGAACTCGAATGCCGCCAGCCCAGTCGGTTTCTAGATGAGCTCCCCGAGGAGGATCTTGAATGGGCCGCTCGCAAGGCTCTGGATCCAGAGCTCAAGAAGGAGAGGGGCATCGCATCCCTAGCCCACCTGAGGGATCTGTTAAAAGGGGATTGATTCAGCTACAATAAAAAGCCAAGCGCCCGTAGCTCAGTTGGATAGAGTGTTGCCCTCCGAAGGCAAAGGTCGTACGTTCGAATCGTATCGGGCGCGCCATTAAATGAATAACCTAGCGCATTTAAGTCCGGCCAAAACAGCCCCGGATTAAATGAAGACTAAAAGACGTCTGTGGATATAGATGGAAAAAAGCCACCTTTGGGTGGTTTTTTTGTGCCCAGGCATCCCGACTGCCAATACGCCCTCGCATGACTTTACTTGGCGGGCTCAATTGGATTGTTTGCCATATTTACACCAGATTGTTTCAGCGCTAGTGCGGTCTTCTGTTTGTCTGAAGAATTAGCCTACCACATCATCGGTCAAAATCATCCACATCAGGGTGCCGGAAATCCTCCCGTTCACGCCTCTCCACCGACATCGGTACAACCATCCGCCCATCACTTCCAGTGACATTGAAACGGCGATCGCCAAACTTTCTGGCCGTAGTCATGGGTCATGTTTCGACCTATTCATCTCCGTCACGCACATAACCAGTCCGGGTGGGGTCATCTGAGTCGGTCCCTGGGATGGTGGGGTGGATGTAGGTGATGGCGCAATGCCCTAACAAGGCAAAGGTCGTCCGTTCGAATCGTATCGGGCGCGCCAGTTTCGCATCGGCCGGATGTGTTAAAACTTCCGCCTCTATGACTTCTCAGACTCTTTTATACCCTCATAACTCGGCCAAAAAAGATGGCCCTGAAACAAGACCATCTTTCCGTCAGGATGAGTCCTTCACCGTTATCTGATCGCAGACCACTTCAGACATGGGCAACGAAGAGCGGCGCCTGACTATTTCTGACTGTGATTACGCTGAAGCGCACGCTCAACTTCGGCGCTGCTTTCCGCTTGAGCGCTTTGATCCTTGACACTCGACTCCATGCCATCACGCACAGAGCGCATCCCAACGACCAAAGTGATCGCCAAAAGAATGACGCCGGCGATAATCACCCAAAAATTGTCTTTCTGATTTTCCATGACCGTCTCCTCAAAGTAATAAAAGATGCCCTCCTGGCTGAAGGGAAGATCAGCCAGGGCCACGACAATCTCCCATAAAATCATTGCATATTATTTTCAATATCCTTAAGGTTTTGCTACAAACCCATGATTATTTTTTGACAAAACTGCCTTGAATCAAAAAGGATTTTTGCCCCGCTTGAACCCGCGACACAGGGTGGAAACCAAAGCAGTTTGATCACTTCACCTCGAACAACACAACCCCTTAGATGATGCGGGTCCGATGACTCCGTTAAGCCCTAAAGAAGCCTGAAGCGTTCGATTGATAGACCAAAAGGGGATTGCTCAAAACCGGTATTTTGAGCCGAGACGATATCGATCTTTGAGGAGAAAAGGCCGATAGAGGAACATCCCGGCAATAAACCCCCCAAGATGGCCAAACCAGGCCACATCGTTGTATGCCGCAGAGGGACCAAGGCCAGTGGTGACTTTATACATCTGGACAATGACCCAAACCCCAAGAAACGCAATCGCCGGAACCTCGATAAAGAGAGGAAGAAAGAGAACCCAAATGACGATTCTTGCGTAGGGAAAGAGAAAGAAATAAGCACCCATGACCCCCGCAATGGCTCCAGAAGCACCAATGGTCGGCGTAATCGACAGGGGATTGGCATACATGTGGGTGCCCCCTGCCACTAAACCACAGAGTAGGTAAAAGGCAAGAAATCGAACGCCGCCCATCCGGTCTTCGATGTTGTCACCAAAAATCCACAAAAGCCACATGTTGAAGATGAGATGCAGCCAACCTCCGTGAAGAAAAATACTGGTCAAAAAGGGCGTGTAGTCCGCCGGGAAACCAGCTGCAGCAGCCCAATCTGGGTAGAGATAGCGCGCCCCAATGAGACCATGGAGATACTGAAAGGACCTGAGTTCGTCGGAATCCAATGCCTGGCCATTCAGGAAAATAACGACGTTGAGAAGGATCAAGCTCCAAGTCACCCAGGGGGTGTGCTCTAGGGGAACGGTATCTCGAAATGGAATCATGGATCGATCCTTGAAATCAACATATCTGGTTCAAACTCTCTTTTGAGACCCTAAGAAAAAGGAAAATATCCCACCCGCACCCAGAAGACACCTTACAACGAGGGTTCGGACCCAAGCGATCCACCGACCATGACTTCATTCTGCGGCCTTTTTTAGAACCCGGCAATAAGGGGGGAGAGAGAAGAGTCGAGCCCCCCTGGAAGCTTCAGAGGCGACTGATATATCATTCAAAAAAAAGGGTGCCACCATGAATCGATCTCCCACTCTCCCAGAGGATGATCTTCAGCCCGTCGCTGGCGGCGGGCTTCTTGATCGACGAATGTTCCTCCGCCACGGCGTTGCGCTCGGCGGCGCCGGGCTTGGCTTTTTAGCCTTTGATGTCGGAGGGGCCGACCTTCCCCTCTGGATGAAGACCCCAGGAGGGCCCCTCACCCATTATGGACAACCTTCCCCTTTCGAAAAAGAAGCCATTCGCTTTCTATCGGCCAACACGCAAGCCCCAGGTCATGGGGTCTCTTGGACCCCTCTGCACCGCCTTGAAGGCACCATCACGCCCAATGGCCTTCATTTTGAGCGCCATCACAACGGCGTACCGACCATCCATCCAGAACAACACCGACTCCGCCTTCATGGGCTCTTCTCAAAACCCATTCAATTGTCCTTAGAACAACTCCTTCGATATCCGATGATATCGAGACAATGCTTCGTCGAATGCGGCGGCAACAGTCATGCCGGCTGGCACGAGGAACCCATCCAGACCCCGGTCGGCTACTTTCATGGTCTCGCTTCCTCAAGCGAATGGACGGGCATCCCGCTCTCTATCCTTCTAGATGAAGCCGGGCTTCAGCCTGAGGCTCGCTGGCTGGTGGCCGAAGGCGCTGATGCGGGCGCTATGAATGTCAGCATCCCTATTGAAAAGGCGCTCGATGACACTCTCCTGGCGCTTTATCAGAACGGCGAACGCATTCGCCCTGAGCAGGGCTATCCCATGCGACTGATTCTGCCAGGCTTTGAAGCGGTCTTGAACGTCAAATGGCTGCAACGCCTCCAAGCCGTCAAGGAGCCCTTGATGTCGCGGAATGAAACGGCCAAGTACACCGAACTCGAACCTTCCGGCAAGGCCCGCCAATTCACCTTTGTCATGGAAGCCAAGTCGATCATCACCCAACCCTCCCCAGGCTTTCAACTCAAAGGGCCTGGACTCTACCAAATCAGTGGTCTTGCCTGGAGCGGACGCGGCACGATCAGAAGAGTCGAAGTCTCCGCCGATGGCGGTCGAAGCTGGGCCCCTGCAGCGCTTCAAGAGCCACTATTATCCAAATGCTTTACCCGCTTTCGGCTACCCTGGCGCTGGGATGGGGCCCCGCTGATTCTGAAAAGTCGGGCCATTGACGACACCGGCTACCAGCAACCGGAGCGAAGCACTCTGATCGCTGAGCGAGGACAACGGGGGTATTTTCACTACAATGCCATTGTGGCCTTTGCCGTCGAATCCGATGGGAGCCTCCGTCATGTCTATGCCTAGCCCTTCGAGCCGGCCTCGATCAGGTCTTCGACTGCTATTGACGGGTTCGCTTTTCATCGGCGGGATAATACCCCTTTGGGCCACTCTGGAGGCGGCCCCTGAAGGCCCCAAACTGGGCGTCAGCATGCCCCAAGAAAGTATCCGCGATCTCGATATCAGCGTGTTTCCAGATGGCACGGGGCTCCCCCAAGGAAAGGGCACCGCCGTTGAGGGGAAAACGCAGTTTGAAGCCCTTTGCACGGGGTGTCATGGCGTCAAGGGATCTGGGGGGTCCGCAGAGGAACTGGTCGGCCGCTCCCCCCTCAATGGGGCGAGGCCGGATCAAACCGTTGGAAATTATTGGCCCTATGCCACAACGATTTTTGACTATATTCGAAGGGCGATGCCTCTGAACGCTCCTTTGAGCCTCTCCTATGATCAGGTCTATGCCTTGACCGCCTACCTTCTCTATCTCAACGGCATCGTGACCGACACCGAAGAAATGAACGCCATCACATTGAAGGCCGTTCAGATGCCTAATCGGGATGGGTTTTATAGCGTCTGGGGCAACGGCGGCCACTAGACCGCCGCTTCGGGGATCCGTTTCAGGAAGGCTTGTGATCGTCACTGCCTGAAAGCGTGTCCTTGAGCGCCGCCTCAACGCTCTCAACCGCCTCACCCGCTTTCTCCTTGATGATGTCAAGATGTTCGGCCGCTTTAGATTCCAAATGGTGGAGGTCTTCTTTGGCGCTCTCCACCTTTGATTCAGCGTGGGTGATGACCTGATCCACCGCCTCACCCACCGCTGAACGGGCCGATTCAAAGGACGCATCCACCTGTTCGACGGCCTGGCTGACGCCTTCCTGGGCTTTCTCAAGGACCTCAGGAATCGCCTCCTGAATCTCCTGAACAACTTTTTCGTAAGATTCGGCGACTTTATCAGCGGCCTCGTTCACGCTCGCCTTAACCTCCTCGACAGCCGCACCCGCCGACTCTTGCGCGGCATGAGCGGCCTCCCGAACCTCTTCAAAAACGGGCTCAGCCTTGCCACTGATCGACGACAATGCCTGCTTAAAAAAGCGAGTTACCGACGCCATCAAACCTTCTTGCGGGTCACTAGACATGAGGATCTCCTGGTATAAGGGAAATAAGGTCCTCCGGAAAATCGCTCCAAAGAACGCACCGGTAGGGAGAGAAAACTACATAAAGATACTCCCCTCCTGAATCGCTGTACACCCAGGCGCCATAGGGTGGTTCAGCAAACCTTTACGTGACGCGGGTTGATGGCCAGAATGATAGCGATCGTTTTCACCTCAGAATCACTGACTAAAGCAACCTATGGAAGCCCTCTTCTGGTCCTTAACCCATCGCCCCTACGTGACCCTTTTTATGGTCTTCTTTCTAGCGCTTTCGATCATTGAGCAAGGGAGAGCTCGAACGTTTTGGTGGGTTATCAGCAGCTATTTGATCGCGCTTCTAGCGGAATGGGGCAGCATTCATTATGGCATCCCATTTGGGGACTATACCTATCACTATGAGGCGCTTCAAAACGATCTCGTGATTTTAGGCGTGCCTTTTTTCGACACCATTTCGTTTTCCTTCCTGAGTTACGTGAGCTTCTCGTTTGGCCAATTTCTCCTGGCACCACTAGAACGTCAGGGACTCGACATTCAAAGAGCCTCCCGCTGGGACCAGCGCTATACCCTAACGTCCCTCCTTCTCGGCGCCTTTTTAATGATGGTGGTCGACTGGATCGTCGACCCTATCGCCAATCTTGGGGATTTCTGGTTTCTCGGAAAGATTTATCACTACCCTGAACCTGGCATTCATTTTGGGGTGACCTTTGCCAATTATTGCGGGTGGTTTATCGTTGCCTTGGCGACCTTGGCCACCAACGGATGGCTTGATCGATGGTGGGGACAAAAGGAATCAACCCCCTTCAAAGCGACGTCCCTTAAAGGGAGCGGACTGTTTGCACCCCTCTTCTGGTTCGGGATCGTTGGCTTCCAGCTAGGGATCACCTATTGGATCGCCCTGAACCCCCCCGAGGGTCTCGATGCCGATAAAACCCTCTTACAAGCCGTCACCGGGAGTTACCTCCTAGCCCCCATTCTGGTGTGGACTCTGGTTCACCTCCAAAGACCCGCCGCTCCTCAACGATGAACGGAGCGCCTTTTAGGATTGGTAACGGGTAGGATCAGGAACGCTGGCTTCCTCAAAACCCTGAAGTCTCAACCTGCATGCATCGCAGACTCGACAGGCAAGGCCTTCCCTATCGGCGGCATAACACGAGACCGTCAAACCATAATCGACGCCCAATTCAAGACCTTTTCTGATGATATCCGCCTTGGAGCAATCCATCAGGGGGCTGTGGATCTTGAAGCGCGCGCCCTCGACTCCGGCCTTTGTCGCTTGATCAGCAAGGCGCTCAAAAGCTTCGATAAAGGCGGGCCGGCAATCGGGATAGCCTGAGTAATCCACCGCGTTAACCCCAATAAAAATATCGGTCGCGTTAAGCACTTCAGCCCAACCCAGTGCCAAGGCCAGAAAAACGGTATTACGGGCTGGAACATAGGTCACCGGAATCACCCCCTCCTGAAGCTGATCCGGGACAGCGATACGCCGGTCAGTCAGCGCAGACCCACCGATAGCATCGAGCCCCAGATGAATCCGCTTGTGATCCTTAACACCGAAGATGTCCGCGATCTTTTCTGCGGCTCGAAGCTCCGCATCATGGCGCTGACCGTAATCAAAACTCAAGGCATAGCAGTCAAAACCCATGCCTTTCGCAATAGCCAACACCGTCGCCGAATCAAGTCCACCCGACAATAAAACGACCGCCGGTTTCGTCATACGCCTTGCCGATCTCCCCAAAGAATTTTATGCAGCTGGAGCTGAAACCTGACATCAAGACCATCCTTTAAAATGGCCTCAGCCAACCACTGCGGACTCATTTCCCCAGCGACCGGGGAAAAGAGGACCTCGCAGCGTTCTGGAAGAGAGTACTCTTGAAGTTTGCTCTTGGCCCATTCGTAGTCCGCTTCATCAGCGATGACGAATTTCACCTGATCGGCCGGCGTCAGCGCCTTAAGGTTCTGATAGCGGTTGGCAGACTCTTCTAAAGATCCTGGTGGTTTGAGATCGATGACCTTAACAACGCCAGCATCTACCTTGGAGACATCCATGGCACCAGAGGTTTCAAGAGAGACCTCATAACCTCTCTCAATGAGGCGCTCAAGCAAAATCAAACACGCCGACTGCGCTAAAGGTTCCCCCCCCGTCACGCAAACCCGAGGCGTGTTGTAGCGCGCGACTTGCTCGAGAACCTCCTCTAAAGTCATCCGCTCCCCGCCCTTAAAGGCATAAGCGGTGTCACACCAACGACAACGCAGCGGACAACCCGTTAGCCGAACAAACACTGTGGGCAACCCAGCGGTCCGGGACTCCCCCTGAAGAGAGTGAAAGATTTCCGTGATACGAAGGGAGTGGGGCACTCAGTGTTTTTCCTGCTGCATACGCTCAAGCCGCTTTTCAGCCATTTTGGCAGCACTGGTATCAGGGTATTGCTTAGCCACCTCGCCCAAAAGCTCACGAGCCTTGGCAAACTGCTGATTCTCGTACTCAATAAAGCCCAGCTTCAGTTTGGCATCCGCCAGCTTGGCGCTTTGTGGAAAGTCATTGATCATTTTCTTAAAGGCTTCACGGGCTGCAGCAAAGGCCCGATTAACATAGTGCGCCTCACCCAACCAGTATTGGGCATTATCGCTAAAATCACCCTTCGGATACTGGGTGACAAAGGCTTGAAATTCAGCGACAGCCTCTGCGTACTTCCCCGCCTTGAGCGTCTCAAAAGCATGTTCGTAAGCCTTTTGACGAACCTTGGGATCCACTGCTGCCCCACTGACCACCGGCGGCACTGACAAGGCCTGATCAACGGCACTCACCGGCGCCGAAGAGGGTGTTACCGGAGACGGGCTTGGGAGGGGGCCACCAAAAGAAGGCGGCACGGCAGGAACACCGGGGCTCGCCAGCGCCGGCGCCCCAGACCCCGCGGCTAAGCTCCCTGATAACCGCGCCTCAAGATCAAGCTGTCGGCGTTCAAGCGCTGCATAATGTTCAGCCTCAAGACGCCCCAATCGATCCAGCGCATTCTTCAATTCTTCGGCCGTTCCCCGGAGTTTCCGTAACTCATCACGAAGGCGATCCATATCGCGTGACATCTCGGTCAAGGGCTGCCCTGATACCCTTTTTTCCAGTCGAGCGACGCGAGAATCAAGCGTTGAGACGGCATAGCCGGCCTCGTCTTGCAACGATCCCTCATCGATCGGTTCGGCGAAAGCCGGGCTGGCCAAAAGGAAGCTGAGCCAACAAAAACGGTGAACGCGTGTCATAAAGGGTCCTTTGATCAGCGGCCTTGATAAGTAATTTCGACCCGACGATTCCGTTGCCAAGTGGCTTCTTCGTGTCCAGAGGTCGCGGGTTTTTCTTCACCATAACTGAGGATCTGCAGCTGGCGATCACCCACCCCTTGAAGGCGCAAACTCCTTGCCACCGACAGGGCACGACGCTCCCCAAGGGCAATATTGTATTCAGATGAGCCTCGCTCATCAGCATGCCCCTCAAGAACAGCACTCGCATCGGGGTGATTCGATAAATACTCAGCGTTACCGGTCACGACCGATTGATACTCAGGCAGAACATCATCACTGTCGTACCCGAAATAGATCACTCGTTGCGCGGCGGGACTACCAGGACCTCCGGCACCGCCGATCCCGTTCTTGCCTCGACCATAGCTGTATTTCCCAGCTTTTGCGCCACGCCCCCCGTCTTGAGCGGACGCCTCATCACCGCCCTCGCCCTCCTCGTTAACACCCCCCTTGGAACTACAACCAAGGACGAGGACCATCATCAGGACACTGAGAACACTGCTGAATATCTGCATCATTATTTCCTCTTGAGCATTCAGTTCAAGGCGACCAGGATGCGCCGCGAACATCGCCACCTTTGATCTTTATATTTTTTTTGAATCTTCCGTCAATGGAGACCATGGCTAATGGGTCATGCCCACTGTCTTTACGGCTATAGAGGATGAACTGGCCATTGGGCGCAAACGCGGGCGACTCATCCAAGCGACCGGCAGTTAAGAGTTTAATGTCGCCACCTTCCGCATCCATCAACCCAATACGGTAACCGCCGTCGCCGCCATGAACCATGGCGATCTTGCGACCATCCGGCGAGAAGACACCTCGGGCGTTGTAAGCCCCATCGTAGGTCAAGCGCCGAGGCTCACCGCCTTGCGCCGAGACCACATAGAGCTGTGGCTTGCCGCCGCGATCCGAGGTCAACACCAAAGAACGGCCATCGGGGGACCAGCTGGCCTCGGTCTCAATGGAGTCATCCTTTGTAACCCGGCGCAAAGTGCCGGAGACGATCCCAAGAATATAAATATCGGGACTCCCATCCTTTGATAGGGTCAATGCCAACTGGGTCCCATCTGGGGACCACGAGGGGGCTCCGTTGATACCGCTATGCGATGAGACCTTCTGGCGCTCCCCACTGCCGAGATTCTGGACAAATACTGCAGCTGCATGGTCTTCAAAGGAGACATAGGCGATCTTCTTGCCATCCGGCGACCAGGTCGGCGACATAATGGGTTCGGGGGAAGTCATCACGACCTTTGGATCCTCACCGTCAGTATCAGCGACCAAGAGACGATATTCCCGATCGTTTCCATCACCTGAAGCCGACACATAGGCGACACGGGTATTGAAAACACCCCGTTCACCGGTCAAGGCCTTGTAAATAAGATCGGCAATGCGATGCCCGGCATGGCGCGTTTCATTGACCTTGAAAGGGACCCGCTCGGAGAGGACTTCACGACCCTGAATGACATCATAGAGAACAAATTCAGCATAGAGTGTATCGCTTTGAGACCCTTGGACGATCCGTCCGATGACCACATGCTCCTGTCCTTGTTGTTGCCACAAAGAAAAGTCGGGGTGCGCTGGCATGAAAGGTTGCTCGGGAAAACGCGAAGCAGGCATCACGACAAACTTGCCTGAACCCTCAAGATCCGAAGCGATCACGGGACTGAGGCTCCCAGAAGGCACCCCCAACGCACTGAAAGGAAGGACAGCAATAGGCATGGCACCATCACCCCCTTGGGTGATATCCACCATCAGTTCAGCATGGACAGGGAAACTCCCCATCAGTAAGAGTCCACCGATGAACCAGCAAAGGCGGAGAAAGGATCGGATCTTCATGAAGGGTCCTCAGATCACTCTGGACTAAAGCGAAAGGTAACAACCTGACCTAATAGCTGGGCGGCCACCTCATGATCATGGGGCATTGGAAACGGCGCCGCTTTTCGAACGGCTGCTTCCGCCGACCGCTCAAAGGCGGCATCACCGCCAGCACACGCGGCTTCAACGGTCGATACGCGCCCATCCGGCTGGAGACGCACCTGAATTTTACAGGACATTCCAGAGGCTGCCGAGGCCGGCTTCAACCAGGCTTGCTCGACGCGCGGACGAAAATATCGATTCACGAAAATCTGAGCCGCTTTTTCGGCCTGCGCCTCAAGCGCCTTGGCCTGATCACGTCGATGGGCCTCTTCCTGCGCCAGGGAAGTTTGCAGGGCCTCCTTGCGCTGAGCTTCCTCGACCTTCTGCTGCAGCGCCTCGGCCTTGCGTTTAGCCTCAACGTCCGCTTTTCGCAGCTGCTCCTTGGCTTCGATTGCTTTCTGCTTTAAGAGCCGCTCGGCTTTTTGAGCTTCCTCTGCGGCACTTTTTGCTGCCGCCATCGCCTTAGCCTCTTTGATCAGCGCTTCTTGCTGAGCCTTTTGCTTCTTTTCCTGCTCCCGTTGACTTTTGAGCTTGGCATCCTCGGCTGCTTTTTTTCGGACCGTCTCCTCATGACGCTGCGCTTCTGCTTTCTTTTCCCGCGCGGCAAGCGCTGCCTTTTGCTGGGTTTCCGCCTCCAGCTGCGCGCGCGCCTCAGCCAGCGCCTTTTCTTTTTGAGCGGCCTTGGCGGCCTCTGCCTTGGGCTTCCTTTCATCCTCAAGGTCAGTGTGCTTTTTATCCACAGGCGGGTGGACTTGAGGCGCTTTCCCATTCAAAGGCTTCACTGGCCGCTTTGGCTCCACCGCCCTAGGTGGCGGAATCGCTGAGGGTTCAGGAGGGACACCTAGACTGGGGGAAATCTCTTGGACAGGGGGCGTCATCGCGCCCGGATCATCCATCATCACCGCTTCAATGATGTCAGGATGAGGGGAAGGCTCTGGGGCCTTCGGAGATTCTGGACTGAGCAGTAGCCAAAGAAGAAGAAAGCCATGGAGCAGCAGCGATAACAATACGGCGCCAGAACGACGCAGCATCGGTCGACCCATCATGGGTCCTGAGGCTGCGTCATGAGCCCAACGCTTGGGATACCCGCCTGCTTCATCGCCGCCATGACAGTAACGACCCGACCATAATCGACTTTCTGATCGCCACGGATGAGAATCGGAACGTCCGCATCTCGCTGCCTGGCCCTCAATAAGGTTGCGGGGAGATCCATATCGGCCACCTCCACATCCCCGGTATTATCAAGATCCACAAACAGGCGGCCATCGGCCTTGATGGAAAAAATGATCGGCATGGAGTCCTTCGTCTCGATCGTCTTGGCCTCGGCCTTCGGAAGATCCACCTCGACACCGGACTGGAGCATCGGCGCCGTGACCATAAAAATGATCAGTAACACCAGACACACATCGATGTAGGGGATGACATTGATTTCGGCCATAGGCCGACGTCGGGCATTGCGACCTGAAACGCCCACCCCATTCATTTGGTGTGGGCCTTCCGATGCAGAAGACTCAAGAATTCATCGGCAAAGGCTTCATAACGTCCCGTCAAACGACCAATCTCCGTGGCATATCGGTTGTAGGCCATCACCGCTGGAATCGCCGCAAATAAGCCCATAGCGGTCGCCACTAGCGCCTCAGAGATGCCTGGAGCGACCATGGCCAGGGTCGCCTGCTTGGCCGTTCCAAGGGACTGGAAGGAGCTCATAATGCCCCAGACCGTGCCAAAAAGACCGACATAAGGACTGGTTGACCCGACCGTAGCGAGAAAGGGCAAACGCTCGTCCAAGCGTTCCAACTCACGATTCAAAGAGACCCGCATGATCCTTTGGGTTCCTTCCATGACCGCATCGGGCCCAATATTGGATTGCTGGCGAAGCCGAGCGAATTCTTTAAAACCTGCCATGAAGATATTTTCGAGGCCCTCGGTGTCATACTCCTCACGAGCCAGCTGGCGATAAAGATCGGTAAGATCAATCCCAGACCAGAAACGCTCCTCAAATTCATCCGTGGTTTCTTGGGCCTGCTTGATGTCCCGGTATTTGGAAAAAATAAAGCTCCAAGACGTCATTGAGGCCAAGGCGAGAATCGCCATGACGACTTTCACCACGGGACTCGCATCGAGAATCAGCTTAAGAATGGATAGCTCGGAAGACATCGTAGATAACAACTCGTCATGGAAAAAACGTTCGTCAATCGCTTGCCAGCATCCGCGCTAGATGGTCGTTCAGCATGGCCTTCATGAAGGATGGCACAGCGATCGGTGTGAAACTATCCGCAGATAAAGCCGCCACCCTGACCTCGGCCTCAACCAAGAGTCGCTCCCCACAGCGAATCGTCTGACCAAAAACCATGCTGGCAGCACGGGCTTCTTGGATCGCCACGGACACCTCAAGCGCATCATCAAGGCGCGCAGGATGCCTAAAATGGACCGACAAAGAGGTCACTGCAAACAAAACCCGATGGTCCCGCTCCATGCAGCTCAATGTGATCCCGTGGTGCCGCAGGAATTCTGTCCGCGCCCGCTCCATGAAGGCGATGTAGTTCGCATGGTAAACCACGCCACCCGCATCGGTATCCTCGTAGTAAACCCGCACCGGCCAAATAAACTGAGCGCGCCCGGGATCCATCAACCCATCGGCTGCACTCATTCAGGGAACGCCTCGATCTCCTGACGAGGCGCCGGCAACCCCAGATGGAGATAGGCCGATCGGGTCGCCACACGACCGCGCGGCGTCCGCATCATGAATCCCTGCTGAATCAGGAACGGCTCAAGCACATCCTCAATCGTTCCCCGCTCCTCCCCGATAGCGGCAGCGAGGTTATCAAGCCCGACCGGACCCCCATCAAACCGCTCGATCATAGCCGAGAGAAGCTTCCGATCCAGCTGATCGAAACCATGACGATCCACGTTGAGCATTTCGAGGGCTCGCGAGGCCATATCACCGGTGATATGGCCATCCCCTAGAACCTCAGCGAAATCTCGCACTCGACGCAACAAGCGATTGGCTATGCGGGGGGTTCCTCGGGACCTCCGGGCAATTTCAAGGCCGCCCTCCTCCGCCATCTGCAGCCCAAGGATCCTTGCGGAGCGACTAACGATCAGTGCCAGTTCATCGATCGTATAAAACTCCAGGCGATGGACGATACCAAAGCGGTCCCTTAAGGGTGAAGTCAAAAGCCCGGCCCTCGTCGTCGCCCCAACCAGGGTAAAAGGCGGTATATCCAGCTTGATGGAGCGCGCTGCAGGACCTTCTCCAATCATGATGTCGATCTGGTAATCCTCCATGGCAGGATAAAGGACTTCCTCGACGACCGCGCTCAGTCGGTGAATTTCATCGATAAAAAGGACATCGCGCGGCTCTAGATTCGTGAGGAGCGCAGCGACATCGCCCGCTTTCTCAAGCACCGGCCCGGACGTATGACGAATATTGACGCCCATCTCGTGGGCCACAATATTGGCGAGCGTGGTCTTTCCAAGACCGGGCGGGCCAAAGATCAGAACATGATCCAGGGCTTCCTGACGCCCCCTCGCCGCCTTGATAAAGATCCCCATCTGCTCCCGCATGGAGCGTTGGCCGATGTAGTCTTCAAGTCGCTTAGGCCGGATGGCACGATCAACCACATCCTCTTCACCTAAGGGTCCTGTCGTGATAAGACGAGAGAGTGTCATAGCGAAATATTAAGCATTACAAAAGGGGCCTCCAAGCGTCAGCGGGCCGCCGACTTCAGAGCCAGCCGAATAATCTCTTCACTAGAGCGATGATCAATATCATCCACTGACTTAATCAGGGTCTGGGCGTCCTGCGGCCTGAAGCCCAGAGCGACCAGGGCCGAGAGCGCTTCCTCCGAAGGGTTGGCCGCAACCCGAGGCACCGCGGGCGCTCCAGAAAGCGGCCCGCCGCCCCACTCCGGCAAACGGTCTCGCAATTCGACGATCAATCGCTCGGCTGTTTTCTTGCCAACCCCCGGCAGTCTTACCAAACGTTGGGTATCCTGCTGCTCGATAGAGCGGCAAAATTCTTCTGTACTAAGCCCAGAGAGAATACCTAGCGCCAATTTGGCTCCGATCCCGTTGACCTTGATGAGCGTTCTAAAAAGAGCCCGCTCCGTGTCGGTTGAGAACCCATAAAGGCTATGGGCATCCTCCCTGATCGACAAGTGGGTAAGTAAGGTCACTTCAGCCCCAATCTCGGGCAAGTTGTAAAAAGTCGACATGGGTGCATCCACTTCGTAACCCACGCCATGAACATCCAGCAGCAACGCGGGTGGGTGCTTTTGAACCAGAATGCCGCGAAGAAAACCGATCACCAACGCACCATCGCGGCTTGAGCCATTTTGAGATGGGTTTGCCGATGATGGATATGGCACATGGCGATGCCTAAGGCATCACTCGCATCGGCCGGAAGCACCTCTTTGATACCAAGCAGAAACCTCACCATATGCTGTACCTGCGATTTTTCGGCGCTACCCTTCCCCACGAGAGCTTGCTTGACCTGACGTGCGGCGTACTCCCGGACCGGAAGACCCGCATTCATGGCGGCACAGATCGCCGCCCCGCGGGCCTGACCCAACTTCAGGGCAGCGTCTGCATTTTTGGACATAAAGACCTGTTCAATGGCCGCCTCGGTAGGCCGGTGTTCCCGGGCTACCGCATAGAGGCCATCGTAAATTTGCTTCAAGCGGGTAGGAAAATCATCACTATCGGTTCTGATCGTGCCGTAAGCCACTAACACCGGCCCCTTCAGACCATCATGGATGATGCCATAGCCGGTGCACCTTGAGCCTGGGTCAATGCCGAGAATACTCACCACGCCGGCAATCAGGCTAACTTAGCGAGGATATCCTCGCTAATGTCAGCATTCGAATACACGTTCTGGACATCATCCAGATCTTCGAGCCGCTCTAAGAGTCGAATCATTTTTCCCGCATCCTCTTCATCTAACGCAATGGTCGTGCTCGCCCGCATGGTCACCTCGGCATTTTCAGGGACCAGTCCTTTCAAGGCCAAGCCATCCCGCAACCCTTCAAAATAATCGGGATCGACGAGCACCTCAACCGAATGGTCTTCGTGGCTGATCACATCATCGGCGCCCGCCTCTAGGGCGGCCTCCATCAGGGCATCTTCATCGACACCCCCCGGATAACTGAGGACACCCATCTTGGTAAAGAGGTAGGCGACGGATCCATCGGTCCCGAGGTTGCCACCGGCCTTACTGAAAGCATGTCGCACTTCCGCAACGGTTCTGAGGCGATTATCGGTCAGGCAATCGACCATCACCGCAATGCCTCCAGAGCCATAGCCTTCATAGCGAATTTCATCAAAGTGTTCGCCGTCACCCGAGCCGATGCCTTTCTTGATCGCACGTTCAATCGTGTCTTTCGACATATTGGCCATCAGCGCCTTATCCATCGCCGTCCTGAGGCGAGGATTATGGGCCACATCGCCACCCCCGGTTCGCGCCGATACCGTGATTTCACGGATCAACTTGGTAAAGAGCTTGCCCCGCCTTGCATCCTGGGCCCCCTTACGGTGTTGAATATTGGCCCATTTGCTGTGCCCTGCCATAAGCCTGAAAGTCCTCCTAAATCACTAGCCTGACGCCTTTATCGTGATGAAAATCTTAACACTTTGACTAGTGTAATTTGATCCGTGGCTGAAGTCGGCGCCGAAAGAACGAAGAAATCATCAATAACAGCACCCGGGGCAACCCAAACAGCGCCAATTGGTGCATCTTGTAAAGGGAGAGGTACACCATTCGAGCCATGAAACCTTCAATCATGACCGACCCCATGAGGTTGCCCATGAGATTGCCTACCGTGCTGTACTTTCCAAGCGACACCAGAGAGCCATAATCAAGGTAATGAAACGGCTTCTGGGTTTTCCCCTTGAGTCGATAGCGAATATTTTTGAGGACTTGAGAGGCCATTTGATGGGCTGATTGCGCTCTTGGCGGCACGTTGCCATCCTTCAAAGACCAAAGACACGCCGCGCAATCGCCGATCGCGTAAATATCATCATCCCGGGTAGTCTGGAGGGTCGGTTTCACCACCAATTGATTGATTTTATTGGTTTCAAGCCCATCGATTTCGTGGAGAAAATTGGGGGCCTTGACCCCGGCGGCCCAGACCTTCGCCGCCGCCCGAATAAATGCACCCGTCCCCGTCTTGAGCCCCTCAGCAGTCACCTCGACGACTTTAACGCCCGCGAGAACCTCGATCCCAAGACTCTCGAGCTGTTTGGTGGTGGCCTTTGAGAGACGTTCGGGTAAAGCGGCCAGTATCCTTGGTGCAGCTTCGATGATGTGAATCTTGATATCGGAGGGTTTGACCCGATCAAGACCATAGGCGTTGAGGAGCCGCGCCGCCTGATAGAGCTGGGCTGACAATTCGATACCGGTCGCACCGCCCCCAACGATGGCGACATCCAATTCACCCTCATGGGTGGGTCCCCCTGAGGCCTGCGCCCTCAGATAGGCTTCCAGTAACCGGCGCTGGAATTGCTCAGCCTCCTCGGTGGAATCAAGAAACATGCAATGTTCGGCGACTCCCGGGGTGCCGAAATCATTGCAGACGCTGCCGACGGCGATCACCAGAATATCGTAGGGATAGGTCCGCTCCGGCATGATCACCTCACCCGCCGCACTAAGAAGAGGCGCGAGGCGAATCTCTTTCTTTTGGCGGTCAAGACCATTCATCCGGGCCAGCACAAAGCGGAAATAGTTTTCACTGGCCTGTGCCAGATATTCAAGCTCGTCATCATGGGAATCGAGGGTTCCCGCCGCCACCTCGTGCAGCAACGGCTTCCAAATATGCGTGCGACTGCCATCAATGAGGGTGATCTCAGCACGCTTCTTTTTGCCCAAACCGTTTCCGAGCTGGGTCACTAATTCAAGCCCGCCGGCGCCACCGCCGACAACAACAATCCTAGGGGGTGTGAGAGCTCTAGCATTTCGCATCATGGTTCCTCGAGAAGGCAGGCTATTATTTAAATCCACTGAGGAAAAGTGTAGCGCCTCCAGATCCCCTTGTCCGCATCTCAACGATCCCCCAAACCTCATTGACCCTCCTAATCTTTGGTAGGATCCATGGCGCACTCCCTGCATAGTGCTTGGCGAATCATGAGAAGACGACCATGAAACACATGAATGCCCCCCCCGATGTCTCTCAACTGCCTGATGGCGACTTATTAGATCGCCTGTCGGAAGGTTATAGCATCGAGGAACGGAGTCTCATCGCGAAAGCGCTTGAATGGGCCGAAACGGCTCGACGACAGGATGTCCTCACCCGTCCGAGGGGGATTGATGTCGCCTTGATTGTGCAACAACTCAAAGTGGATGCGCCTACCCTCATGGCCGCCCTGCTGAGCGATCCCTATCTCCGCGACAGTGTGGGCGACTCGGTGCTGTTGCATCAATTTGGCCATCCGCTGGCTGAATTGGTGCAAAAAGTGAACTGGCTGAATACGTTCGATGAGTACCAAAAGAGCGAGAGTCGGGAACCTGATCAGGCAGAACTCCTTCGGAGCATGCTGCTCGCGGTGGTCAATGATGTCCGCGCCGTTCTGATCAAACTGGCCTACCGTCTTCAGCGCCTGCGTCTACTCAGAAACAGTCCAGAGGACCCTACGAGGAAAACCATCGCCTTGGAGACTCTGGACCTCTTTACCCCACTCGCTAACCGCCTGGGCGTCGGCCAATTAAAATGGGAAATGGAGGATTTATCTTTCCGCTATCTTGAACCCGAGGAATATCGGCGGCTCGCTCAATCGCTTGCCTCCAATCGAATTGCTCGTGAGGAATTTGTCCGCCAGTTCATGATTGAACTTCAGGAAAAACTCCAGGATGCCGGTATCAAAGCGCGCATTTTCGGTCGCCCAAAGCATCTCTACAGCATTCACAAAAAAATTGAGCGTAAGGATGTGAATCCGGAGGAGCTTTATGATCTTCACGCGGTGCGGGTGATCGTTAAGGACATCGCGACCTGCTACACCGTCCTTGGTCTTACCCATGGCGCGTGGCTCCACATCCCCGACGAGCTGGACGACTACATCGCCAATCCCAAGTCCAATGGATACCAGTCGTTGCATACGGTGGTCATCGGGCCTGAGGGAAAACCGGTAGAAATCCAGATCCGCACCGAAGACATGCACAACTTCGCAGAATTCGGGGTAGCCGCCCACTGGCGCTACAAGGAAGGCAGCAAACAAGACTTGGCCATGGACCGGAACGTCAACACGCTCCGCCAACTCCTCGAGGCCCCTCATGGTGAACGCGGAATCCTTGACTCCTTCCGATCCCAGTTCTTTGAAGACGACATTTTTGTCTTAACACCCAAAGGGCAGGTCCTCAGACTGAGCAAAGGAGCGACCCCCATTGATTTTGCCTACGGGATCCATACCGAGGTCGGGCACCGTTGCCGCGGCGCTAAAGTCAATGGCCGGATGGTTACCCTCCACCATACGCTCAAATCGGGCGAGCGCGTGGAGATCCTGACCATCAAGCAAGGGGGACCGAGCCTTGGCTGGATTGACCCTCATACAGGGCTCGTTAAAACCAGTCATGCCCGCAATAAGATCAGAGCATGGTTCCGCCAACAAGACCATGAGAAACATATTCGGACCGGAAAACAGATCCTGGATCACGAGCGCCAGAGGCTCGGGCTGAAAGAGCTTGACCAAGAACAATTGGTCCGCCATTTTCACCTCCCGCGCACCGAGGACCTTCTTCTCGCCATCGGCCGGGGCGATCTGACCTTAGGCCAATTGGCGGTCGCCTTAAGACCGGCCCAGCCCATTCAACCACCCAGTCTCCCGGCGACCGACCCTCCAAGGAGGACCTTTCATAGTGAGGGCAGCCATGACATCATCATTGAAGGCGTTCGAAACCTCGTGACCCATCTCGCGCAGTGCTGTTATCCGGAGCCTCACATACCTATTATCGGCTTTCTGACCAGCCTTCGGGGCATTGCTATTCATCGGAAGGATTGCATCAACATTAAGCGGCTTCCAAGCGACAAGTGGGAACGCCTGATGGAGGTCAGCTGGGGACCCGATCCCAGCAAGCCCTTTGAGGAGCAATAAAGAACCATCTCAAATCACTTAATCCTTAACGCCACCCGCGACCAGCCCCTCAAGGTAGTAGCGCTGAAGCAGAAGAAATAACACCACCACCGGCAGAATCGTGAGCACCGCGCCGGCCATCATCAGCTGTGGATCTTGCACATGCTCACCCATCAGGTTAGCCAGGGCGACGGGAAGCGTGTAGCGATCCTCTTGGCTCAGAATAATGAGGGGCCACATAAAGTCATTCCAGCTCCCCATAAAGGTGAAGACCGCCAGCGACACCAGGA
>QYQA01000097.1 GCA_007280285.1 Methylococcus sp.
CATCATGATCGTGACCTCTCTCGGTCAAATGTGGATGTGGGAATTGATACAAAGACGGCATTAAGACCCCTATTCCATGAAATCGCTCTGATTTTCAAAGCGTCCAAAGTGGGCGCCCCGTGGCCATAAATCCCGGGGTGCTTCAAGCGACTTTTTCAACGTGATAGCATCTTCATCCGAATAGAATATTTTTTCTTATTTGGTAGACCAATCTATAAAACCAAGAACAATCATTCTTTAGGACGAGGAGGGAAATCTATGAGCTTTGACTTTAGTCGGGTGACCAAGCGCGAATTCAATGTCGGCAATAAAGATCAGCAAATGCGCCTTGCCGGCGCCGCGGGGATCATGATCATCGCCGCCATCATCGAAAATGGCGTTCTCATGCTGTTAGGCCTCGGTGTAGCGGCCCTAGCGCTCTTGAAATGGTGTCCTGTCTATTCTGGAACAGGAAAAACGACCGTCACCAAAGGGGAAAGCCCGCCACCCTTTTGATGATCTCGCCATCTTCAATCGCTAAAGCGACATGAGGGCGCGTCACTTTTTTGGGGACAGTTATAAGACATTTCAAAAAAGCATAGGGAGCTATGGTGTCCTGACCGCCACCATCGTCATCATGATCCTGACTCGCCCTTTCTTTGAGCCTGATGGCCGAGGTGGGGGGCTTACCGACGCCTTCTTCGTCATTATCTTTCTTTCCTCGGTCCTTGCGGCCAGAAAGAAACCCATCAATTTTATCTTAGCCGGCTGTCTTGGAGTCTTGACATTTCTGGCTAAAATTCACTTTCATTTCAGTGCTATCGCCCAGTTACCGCTGATCATCAGCGCAAGTACTGCGCTTTTTTTTCTGAGTGTTCTCATCCATCTTGCGAGTGACGTCTGGAATAACAGGCACAAAGTCAGTGGCGAGGTCATTTATGCCGCCATCTGCGCTTACCTCATGATCGGGATGACCTGGTGCTACTTCTACGAGTTCATTGAAATGGCCGCCCCGGGTTCGTTAAAAGGACCCACGATGGTCATGGTGAAAGACGATTTTTTCTATTTTAGCTTTGTCACCCTCTCTACCCTTGGTTTTGGGGATATCATTCCAGTGTCAAGACTTGCCCGCTCGTTCGCGATCATCGAAGCCATGACCGGGCAACTCTACCTTGCCATCCTTATCTCAAGGTTAGTTAGTGCGCACGTGTCAGACCTTCAGCACCAGGCGGCATCAAAAATTGCACACCTAGAGAAGGCTCGGGCGGCAAGGACCGACGATCGGACCCCTTGAGATCCTTCAGAGATATTTGGAGAACTTTCATGACGAGAACCCCACAACACCTGAAGTACACCGAGACCCACCAGTGGGCCCAGCAGGAACTGGATGACACCGTTCTGGTCGGCATTACTGATCACGCCCAGGCGGAGCTTGGCGATCTGGTCTATATTCAGTTTCCTAAGATCGGTCAACATATAGAGGCGGGCAAGCCGATTCTTGTGGTGGAATCGGTCAAGGCGGCATCGGATGTCTATGCCCCCCTTTCAGGGACGATCACAGCCATCAACGACGACTTAATCATCGCTCCAGAACAAGTTAATGAAGACGCTTATAAGGCTTGGTTGATTAAGGTAAAGCCAGATGACCCTGGCGCACTGAATCATCTTCTCGATGGCCCGGCCTATGAACATCTCATCACCGCACAGACCTGATGGATCAGCTGTCGCTTTTAAAACCCGATGACTGGCATGTCCATCTTCGGGATGATGACGCTATGGCGGCGATTGTTGGTGCTACGGCGCAGGTTTTTGGTCGGGCACTCGTTATGCCAAACCTCCGCCCCCCCATTACTCGAGTAGAACAGGCCCTCCGCTACCGCGAAAGAATTATGGCGGCCCTCAAACCAGGGCAGTCATTTAATCCTCTGATGGCACTTTATCTTACCGAGAGTACGCCAGAAGAAGAGATCGCACGCGTGGCCGAAACACCAGAAGTCATCGGCTTTAAACTCTACCCACAGGGCGCTACAACACATTCAGAAGCGGGCATCCGCTCACTAGAAGCGCTCGATCCTCTGCTGGAAACCATGGCACATTACCAGGTACCACTGATGGTCCATGGCGAGGTGACTGACAGCAACATCGATATTTTCGATCGCGAAGCCCTCTTCATCGAGCGCTATCTCGAACCCTTGACCCAACGCTTTAGATCCTTAAGGATCGTCCTTGAACACATCAGCACCAAGGAGGGCGTTGATTTTGTCGAGCGAGCACAGGGGCCGGTTGCTGGCACCCTTACCGCGCATCATCTCTTATTGAACCGAAATGCCCTGTTTGTCGGCGGGATTCAACCCCACCATTACTGCCTGCCTGTTCTTAAACGAGAAAACCATCGGCAGGCTCTTCTGTCAGCAGCCACCCAGGGTAATCCCCGCTTTTTCCTTGGAACCGACAGCGCACCCCATCACCGATCACTCAAAGAGTCTTCCTGCGGCTGCGCTGGTTGCTATACCGCCCATCATGCCATGGAGCTCTATGCCACGGCATTTGATCAGGTGAATGCGCTGGATCGACTGGAAGGCTTTGCAAGCCATCATGGAGCAGACTTCTATGGTTTGCCTCGCAACACCGGGGTGATTCGGCTTGAACGGCGCCCGAGTAACATCCCTCTAGAACTCCCCTTTGGATCAGAGAGCGTCATTCCATTCATGGCCGGCAAAACCATCCCTTGGACGCGGACCGAAGACCCTTCAAACAGCGGTGACTGACTGCCGCACCGACTGTCACCCTATGGTAAAATAACCTGTTATTGCCAAGTTTTTCCGCCGCACGCCACTCATCGCGTCGGCCCAGTCATTATTCATCATGCAAGATCATAAGCTCACCCATCTCAAGCAGCTGGAAGCAGAAAGTATCCACATCATTCGTGAAGTCGCCGCTGAATTCGAACGACCAGCGATGCTCTATTCAATCGGGAAAGATTCAGCGGTCATGCTGCATCTCGCCATGAAAGCCTTCCATCCAGGGAAACCCCCTTTTCCGCTCCTCCATGTCGATACCACGTGGAAGTTTAAGGAAATGATCACCTTCAGGGATCAAATGGCGCATGATTTTGGTTTTGATCTCCTGATTCATGTCAATCAAGAGGGGGTCGATGCCGGTGTCGGGCCCTTCACCCATGGCAGTGAAAAACATACTGACGTCATGAAAACGGAAGGCCTTAAGCAAGCTCTGAACCGTTATCAATTTGATGCAGCTTTCGGGGGCGCACGTCGCGATGAGGAAAAATCAAGAGCGAAAGAAAGAGTCTATTCATTCCGCGATCAACATCACCGGTGGGATCCTAAAAATCAGCGACCTGAGCTTTGGAACATCTATAACGCCAAAGTGAATAAAGGAGAAAGCATTCGTGTTTTTCCCTTATCGAACTGGACTGAGCTGGATATATGGCAATACATCTACCTTGAGAGCATCCCGATTGTGCCGCTTTATTTTGCAGCGCCTCGGCTCGTTGTCGAACGTGATGGAATCTGGATCATGGTGGATGATGATCGGATGCCACTCAAGCCTGGCGAGACACCACAGATCAAGAATGTTCGCTTTAGAACCCTCGGCTGCTACCCCCTGACAGGCGCCGTCGAATCTGAGGCTACGACCTTACCTGAAATTATCCAGGAGATGTTGTTGACCACCACGTCCGAACGCCAAGGCCGCCTCATCGATCATGACCAGGCCGGCTCTATGGAAAAAAAGAAGAAGGAAGGTTACTTCTAATGGCTCATCAATCCGACCTGATTGCTGAAGATATTCATGCCTACCTCACCCAACATGAACAAAAGGATCTTCTAAGATTCCTGACCTGCGGCAATGTCGATGACGGCAAAAGCACGCTCATCGGTCGCTTGTTGCACGACTCAAAAATGATCTATGAAGATCAGATTGCCGCCCTCCGAAAAGACAGCGCCCGGTTTGGAACCACTGGCGATGACTTTGATCCGGCGCTGTTGATGGATGGATTGGACGCTGAGCGTGAACAGGGCATAACGATTGATGTGGCCTATCGCTACTTTTCAACAACCCGCCGCAAATTCATCATTGCAGATACCCCAGGTCATGAACAGTACACCCGTAACATGGCAACTGGTGCGTCGACCTGCGATCTTGCGATCATCTTGATCGATGCGCGACATGGGGTTCAAACCCAGACCCGGCGACACAGCTACATTGTTTCACTGCTCGGTATCCGTCATATTGTGGTCGCCATCAACAAAATGGATTTGGTAGATTACCGTGAAGAAGTGTTCAAAGACATTCAACGTGATTACCTGGGTTTTGCTGATCAACTTCATTTTAAAGATATCCATTTCCTGCCGATCTCCGCGCTGAAGGGCGATAACGTCGTTAATCCGAGCCCTAGCATGCCTTGGTGTCTTACCCCTCCATTAATGACGCTTCTTGATACCATCGAAATTGCCAGCGATATAAATCTTGTGAATCCCCGCTTTCCGGTGCAGTTCGTCAACCGACCCAATTTAGACTTTAGAGGGTATAGCGGCACCATCGCCTCTGGCATTTTCAGAGCCGGCGACCCCATCATGGTCCTCCCTTCGAGGAAAACCAGTCAGATCAGCACGATTCACACCTTCGATGGGCCACTCGAAGAAGCGTTTCAGGGGCAAGCCGTCACGTTGACCTTAATGGATGAAATCGATGTGAGCCGCGGCGATACCTTGGTTCGTCCTGACGATCAGCCCCTCTTTGAAGCAAACTTTCTCGCCCATGTCGTCTGGATGAACGAGGACGCCTTAGTCCCTGGTCGCCAATACCTCATCAAGCACAATACCCGATCGGTCTCCGGTAGCTTCCGCGAAATACGCTATCGCATTGACGTTAACACACAAAACCATCACCCTTCACCCCAGCTGCACCTTAATGAGATTGGTCTCGTTGAGGTGGTTCTGAATGCCCC
The DNA here is from genome assembly GCA_007280285.1 of Methylococcus sp. GTDB lineage: Bacteria > Pseudomonadota > Gammaproteobacteria > Methylococcales > Methylococcaceae > UBA6136. Next base: position 4,949 of record QYQA01000097.1, read on the forward strand.
CATCCCGTTTGATCCTTACAGTGTCTGTAAGGGAACCGGTGCCTTCATCATCATCGATCGATTGATGAATGCGACCGTTGGTGCGGGGATGATTGTGGGCCTATCGGATCTTGAAGATGATCTCGGTCCAGTGACCCCAGAAGAATTTGAGGCGCGTCTTGGACAAAAAGCCAAAGTCTTATGGCTGGGTAGCGACCGAAAGCCACTCGCCGAAGAAACCGGACGCCGCCTTTTTAATCTTGGCCATAGCGCGATCGTGCTGGACGACCCTTCACTGAATGCCGTGCTGGATCCAGTCACTCAGCAACTTCTTCGAGCGGGGCTCTTGGTCCTGAATGTCATTGACGGCGAACGCCCCTCTAGCGAAGATCATCTCGACGTGCCAAAATTAATTAAGACATGCGGTGCACTCATGGCTTGGATGAAGGCACAGCGAATTGTCTCTTAAGAGCATCCCTCCCCTATTGTGGTCTCGGTTGCTGACATGGATTAACCCTCCCCAAAAAGAGACTTGGCCCTTATGAAAAGGCCTGAAAACATTCGCTACTGGCTCGATGAGCATCCCCCGGCACATATTTCCATGGTGCTGGCCATACAGCAGCTGTCCTTTCTTGGGGTTTATCTGGTCGTCTCCCCCATCTTTGCCCGTTCACTCCAACTCAACCATGACCAGTCGATCCAACTGATCGCCTCGACGCTGCTCGCATCAGCGTTCGGTGTTTTGCTGCAACGCATGCAGCGATTTGGCATAGGATCTGGTTACTTTTGTCCGCTCCAAGCGACCTCCTCGACGTTCGGCGCCTTAGTTTTGGCTAAATCGTTGGGTGGTATTGCGTCTATGTTTGGCGCTGTGACTGTCGTCGGTCTTAGCCAAATTATTTTTGCTCAGATATTTTTTAGGCTACGGTCCATATTCACCATTCAAATTGCCGGCATTGCCGTCATGCTGATCGGTCTAGGGCTCGGTCATAGCGGCCTCAAATTAATTGTTCAACCTGAAGTTGATCAATATGCCACTAATAATGACCTCCTCATTTCCCTTTTGACCCTCAGCAGCATGATCGTATGCAACGTCTGGTCATCAGGACTCCTCAAGCTCTTTTCGGCCTTTATCGGTCTTGTCACCGGCATAACGTGCAGTATCTTATTGGGTGTCATCTCGGTTCATGAATGGGACTTGGTGGCTCAAGCCCCCCTCTTTATGCCCCCTCAGCCGCTGCACCTTGGGTGGGATTTCAGCTGGGATAGCGTCCTCCCTGCTATGGTCACGGGATTATTTTTAGCACTCCATGGGTTTGGCGCACTGATCGCGGCGCAACGTTTTAGCGATGCGGACTGGAAACGGCCGGAGATACTGGTGATCCGTCAAGGTATTGTTGCTGAGGGAATCACTAATCTTTTCTCTTCCGTCATGAATGGGCTTCCGATTACCTCCTCAGGCGGCGGCGTGACCCTTGCAGCGACGACAGGGTGTACCAGTCGATCCCTGGCTTATTGGCTCGCAGGCATCATGACGATCATTGCCTTTATGCCCAAAGTCATCGTCTTTTTAGAAATTCTGCCGCCCAGCGTGATGGGTGCTGCGATGATGTTTCTAGCCTGCTTTACTGCGATGACTGGCCTCCAGATCGTGTCATCAAGGCTACTTGATAGCCGTAAGATCATCGCGATTGGGTTTGGATTGATGGTGGGCATCAGTTTCGAGCCCTTAAGAGAACTGATTTATCACCATATTCCTGACAGCATGAAGCACTTCATCTTCTCAGGCGTAGGATTCGGGGTCTTTGTCGCTGTGGCCTTATCCGCCATTTTTAGGATAGGCGACCACACCCGGCTGCGTCGTCGTTTCGATGCGCACCGGAGTTCCATTGATGATGTTTCAGCCTTCTTGATTGATCAAGGCAAAGCGTGGGGTGCGCGCCCTGAGATTGTCAGGAAAGCAGAGTATGCCACCTGGCAAGCATTTGAAATCCTGACCGAGCATGATCTCCTCGCGACGACCAAAGACGGTCAGCAAGCCGAGCTCGAGCTTGAGACGATCTTTAACGAATTCACTTTCAGCGTCGTGATCCGTTATCAAGGCCAATCGGTTCCGCTTGCCATGCAGCCACCGACCCATGAAGAGTTTCTCTTGAACGACGACGGCGTCCTTCAGATGGCCGGTTATCTGTTACGTCGACTCGCGGATAGCGTCTCTATCAGGGATACCAGTGAAGGGTGCATATTAAAACTGGTCTTTTCTGACTAAAAGTAGCGTTTTACAAACGTTCAACCGCCTAACCTCAAGGTGTAACCCGAACTGTTTTACTGCCACCTGATATGATGGAAAAAACCATCTATATATAGGATTGGGTGATCACTTTCTTATAAAACCTGCCCCGTTATTACGATGTTCGTTATATAATTTGTTTCTTATAA
>QYQA01000047.1 GCA_007280285.1 Methylococcus sp.
CTCAAGGAGCGGGTCGCGATTCAGATCTTCAAGCAGCGTTCGAGTTTGTCGAACAATACCCCGGCGCCAGGCCTGCTGCCAGAAAGAACTCAGCCACTCAGCAAGTGCGCTAGCAAAAGGAGCTGCCCCGGCCACTGAACAAGCCAACACCACTGAGCCGAAAGCGGGGGCTCCAAGACGGCCTTGACGAAATTCGCGGGCCGCTTCTTTGAAATGAGGATAGCGGGTGATCACAATGACACCGGAGGCGAGCGGCAGCAACACGGGAATCATGAACTGTCCCGCGGCGCAGAGAGCAAGATTCAGATGAGCGATAGCCCGAGGCGTCTTGGGTGAAGGCACCATCGGACACGATTTATCGCCATGAGCGCCCACTAAATTCTCGAGCGTCCGGATCCAGATCAGAGGATGGGCTGCATCATCGACACGGACTTCGATCACCGGGCGCAGGAGGGACGCTCGAGCCTCTATCACCCCAGGAAGACCCCGCAGGCGTTCTGGAAAATGATTAATCGGAAAGGAGGCCCGTTGACGATCGCCAAGATTTACTGAAACCCAGCCTGAACGATGCTCTTTCAGTGGCAGGGTCGTGACCACCCCGCGCCAACGCATCAATTTGACCGGGCGCGCCCAAGGCCAGCGAGGTAAATCATGACCGGATGGCGCGGAATCTAACCGGTCTGAAAAAAGACCCATCAGACGGGGCGCATGCTGAGCCAACGTTTGATGGCCATCAAATAAGATCTCAGCTTGACCCAACTCAGGGTTGATAGCGACTGTTTGAGTCTCATGATGAGCAAAAGCGCGATGGGTAAATTCTCGCAATAACTTCTGACCACCCTGGGTAAATAACCTTGGGTGATGGATGGACAGTCCCTTCCTGGTCAAGTGGATGGCTGGCTGTTGCTGCATGGAATACCTCGGCCCTTTGATGCAAACCAAAAAAACACACGGGTTGAGAACGCATTCGTCTACACCTTTAGCTCCATTAAGCCACAAAAAACCACGTGGATACAATCATCAAGGAAACCGGTGTCGGTGATCGGACTGAGCGCCCTATCACCGACACGCGGTAAAAAAAAGAAGGGGCACCGGACGATGGTGCTAGCGGCCTTCCTTTTGCTTACGTAGGCGTCTGAAGAAACAGAAAGGACAGCTCGGTGGAATATCGACATGGTCGGCAATGAGATAATCAAGCCCGCACTGCCGGCAAGGCAGAAAGCGCGTTGCTCCTGATTTGAGATCGCGGGCAATGACCCAAGCATCCGTAAAATCGAGCCCCTTTCCATCACCATCATCAGGATGAACGGCCCTATAAAGGTCATGCGCCTTCATCAGGATGTCTGCTGACAGCTGCCGATGAATCCTCTTTCCTCCAAGATGGCGATAGAGCGCGCCAAACAAGGTCACCTCGGCTTGATTTTTTCGTGAAGAAAAAAAAGACGATGCACTCGGCATCGGACCCGAGGGCGGCGATCGATCATGCTGCATGCGGTAAAGGGTTCGAATCTCAGGTTCTGGAAGCCCCGTCAGCGAATGGACCGGTGAGGTTCGAAGCTCTCTTTTGACCAGTTTCATGGCGAGTTCTCGCCGCTGATGCCTTAATAGGGAGGTTAAGGCCATGTCAATGCACCTCCGTCGCGGTCGTTAACCACTGCCAATGAAGCAGTTCCGTGGATCCAGACTCGGGTTGGTGCTGAAGATAGTCTTTCAGGACCTGAGGGGTCAGGCGACAACCAAAACAAAGAAGATGAGAATGGGCCAGCTCGTGGAGCTGAGCGAGCGACATTCTTTTCAACAGGGGAAGGATTTCCATGGGAACCCCAAGCAGATATTGCGCTTTGTGTTCTTCCCCACTCAGGAGCCACTCCCTGACTTTCTGCAGGTAAAGTTGATTCAAAAGATAAACATCAGCATCCATCATTATGTCCTCCTAAAGACTTAGTCGTTGACTGATTGAGAAGCGATCAGATGCCGAAGAGCAATCGCTCGACTGCCATAGCGCTCAGCGGCTTTTTGATTGCGCCATGCGTGATAACGTCCGACCCCTAAAGGGAGATTACCGGGGGCCGAATCTATGGCCTCCCGAAGAATCCTTGCGCCAAGATCAATGTTGGTTTTAGGATCAATGAGGTCTTCTAGGTGCTTAACCCGATGGCCATGCCAGCGAAGGTTGACCTGCATTAAGCCCACATCAATCAAATCATGTTCTTCCAATCGGTGCTGCCGAATGGCCGCTAAGGCTTCTTCAGAGGAGCTTGGGTAATAGGTTTTGCCGCCCTGATGCAGGGCCCATGGCCAAGGACTTCTGCGACCGTCGATCTCTCGAGAGGACTCGATCAAGGCCACTGCATAGAGGAGATAAGGATCGACCCCATGCCGCGTCCCAATGTCTCCCCAAATGGTCGTTTCAAGGTGAATGATGGGCAGGGTTTCAAGCGTCAGTGGCTTGCTGTTCAAAAGACTCGTCTCAACGTCTAAAGCGACGCCCATCCAGCGGCTTTGCAACTGCGCCTTGGCGTCAAAGGGACCTGCCATCAACAACAGACTCATGACTAACCGCTTGATCGGGGTGTGGCTGCGCCGATGAAATGAACGGTTTGGTGGGGCCTTGGGTAAAAATAAGACTCGGCCGTTGTGAGAAAAAATCATCATCGTCCTCCTGTGGGTTTGGAGGTGTCATTGTTCCCTTCTTTGATGGAGATCTGATGGGTTTTAGAAGGAGATACGATGGAGTTTTATCAAGAAGATAAGGAGCCCGTCCGATTCTTTTTTTAAGCTTCAGCCAAGGCCAAGGGCAGAAGAATCGTCGCCATGGCCCCACATCTTGGATGATTAGTCAGTGTCCATGAGCCGCCATGGAGACTGACAATTTCACTCACAATGGATAGACCAAGCCCGGTTCCTGGATGATCACCGCCAGGCTTTGGAATAGAGAAAAATACCTCATGGACTTTGGTCATCAGGTGTTCTGGGATACCGGGACCTTGATCGCGGATGACGATCATCACCTCAGAGTCCCTTTGTTCGATGACCACGTCAAGGCTACTTCCGGGAGGTGAAAAGCCGATCGCATTAGCCATCACGTTTTCGAACAACATCGCCATCAAAAAAAAATCGGCATGGATGGTCAAGGTCGCATCGACATCCAATTGAACCTTGAGGGCATGCGCCTCAAGCAGCGGCTTCAAATCGACAAGACAGCCATCAAAGACACCCGCCACCGACAACCGCTGGCGAACCCGCAGCCGCTCCTGTCGCTCAAGGGAGGCGAGCAGTAGCATTCGATCAACGACCCGCTGGATCCGGTCAACCTGAGTGACAATCTGGACAGGATAAAAGGTCGAACCGGCTTGGGTGTCTTGCTCCATCAAGGCTTTAGCGGCCAATCGAATCCCCGTGAGGGGATTTTTAATTTCATGGGTTAACTGATGGACGCGTTCGTGAGGAAGATTGGGGTTATATGTTGGAGCGACAGGATATCCATCGGGAGTCGGTGATACCTCAGCAACGCCCGCCGGGCTCTTCATCTCAGCACTAATAGGGATCGTGCGCCCCTGTTCATGACCTTGACGATAAAGACAGAGTAACCCAATAAAAAAAAGGGAAGACCCCACAACGCTCAAAAAAGCCACCGATTGGAGCGCCCCCTTGATAACGGGCGCAATCAAGATCAGCAACGCAGATTTCTCATGTGGCTGATCAGATGAGGGGACGTTTGAGAGGCCCAAGCGTGCCATCAAGCCTGTCGCATCGGTATCAAAAAGAGACTGAGACGCCCAGGGATCCTCCTTCGAGAGAGCCTTGACGGGAGGGCCCACGGTCTTGAGAGTATCCGCTTCTATCTCAAGAAGAATCGTCGCTTCAAAATAATCGACGCTCAGTTGAATGCCCCACAGAATGCCGCCCAAAAACACGGCGAGGATTAGGGCATAGTGCCGGTGTCGTCGCATCCCTCATCCCTCAGAAAGTAACCCGCGTTGCGACTGGTTCCAATAAGATCGCGTCCCCCTGAAACCTGAAGGATCTTTGCTCTTAAATTCTTGATGTGGGTATCGACGGTACGATCTGAAGGCCTATAAGGATCCTCCCAGGCCAGCACCATCAATTGCTCTCTTGACAACACAACACCGGGACGGCGAAGGAGGCCCTTCAAAAGTCCATATTCAATGGAAGTGAGATCGAGCCGTTGTCCATCGTATCGAATCTCGCGGCGCTCCGGCGCATGTTCGAATCCACCCTGCCGAATCCAAGTTGAAGGTTCCGCTTTTCCCATCGTCCCTGAGGCACGGCGGAGCACATTGCGGATCCGTGCCAACACTTCTCGAGGTTCAAAGGGTTTAGCGATGTAATCATCACCGCCAAGCTCAAGCCCACTGATCCGATCAACCGCTTCACAACGGGCTGAAAGAAAGATCATCGGGATATCAAGATCCTTAGAAATACGCCGATGAAGCTCATAGCCATGGATATCGGGAAGCCCAATATCGAGAAGAATAAGATCAATCGGTTTCTCATTAAGCGCTTGAATAGCTTCAGCGCCGGAGGCGGCCAATACGACCTGGTAGGCATCGCCGAGGAGATAGGCCTTAAGCGCTTCACGCACGAGAGGTTCATCATCAACGACCAGAATAGATGGGCAGCGATCTGGAATCGACAAGGGAGAAGATGGCATCTAAAACCTTCACGTTAAGGGTCGACAGCCGAGGACAACCAAGATGTTGTCTTATTTTGTCATGTTTCTAAGCCCTCTGACCAATCCCAAAGTCTCATCATTCGGTTTCCTTGAGTGGGCGTCATAAAGACCCACAGCCTCTCTTCTTATCTGAACCGAGACAGCCTTATGTTGACTGATATCCCCTTAGTGACCTACCCCATCCCCTCCAGCATGGAGCCCCCTTCGGACCTTGACGAGGTCATCGATTGGCTCTCTCGAAGGTTTCATCAGCTGGAAGATGAAGGCCGAGAGGTGGTCGATGAATACTGGCGTTTGCTCAGGGTGATTCAAAAAGGTCGTTCGTTTTGGCCAAGAATGACCTTAGGTCTTCGTATAAGGACGCGGGCCAATGGCACGTTCAGTCTCGAATGGTATGGGATGGGCGTCATGGGCCGTGACCAACGTCCGATCGAACGCCTGCATATCACGAAGGGTCGCCGTCACACTTATTCCATCAAGGCCTTGATGCGACGACAGCCGAGCTGGGTCGGTCCATTGGTGCTTGAAACAGAACCGTTGCTGGCCGATATTCGGTGTCGACTCGACCAGCTCGTCAAGATCAGAGATGCGGTTGGAGATTATGCAAAAAAGACTGGGGAGTCAGGGGTCAGTCCCTCAAAGCTTCTCGAGAATCATCGCCTTGAACATCAACTGAAGGCTCTCTTGTGATCTCGGCGAGGTCCTTGTTGAAGGGCCTTCGTGGGGGCTCTCGGGCAGTATCACGGGAGACGAAGGCGGGTATCCCGCTCCTTGCAGTAACCCCAAAGGATAACGGCCGCATGGCCTACCCTAAGGATCCTCTTGATCTCTTACTGGCAAGGGAAAAGCCCCTCATCGACGCCCTTCAAGATGCATTAGATCTTGAACTTAAAGATCAACAAAGGATGTTGACGCCGGTCCTCAACCGCTACGGTGGCTTCGTCCATTTACTTCCGGCTTCTGAGGCCCATCACCATGCCGGTATGGGTGGTCTCCTCCATCATGGCCTTGAAGTGGCCTTGTGGGCGGTCAAGGCTTCTTATGATGTGGTCGAAGCGGTTGATGGCCCACCCCATCAGCACCGTCATAGAGCGCGGACCTGGCGCTTGACCATTGCCCTTGCCGGACTCCTCCATGACATCGGAAAACCGGTGGCTGATCTTATTGTGACCGATGCATCTGGCCACCTTCGCTGGAATCCATACGAAAAGAGTCTACTTGACTGGGCTGATCAACATGCACTGACCGCCTACTACCCGAGTTGGCGCCCCAATCGATCCTTAAGACATCGGTTTTTTTCACTCTACGTCATGGGTCAGTTGCTGCCAAAAGCTGTCCTTGAATCCCTGGGTCAGGAAGGGCCTGAACTGCTTGAGGGCCTCATGAAGGCGCTGACCGGCACGGCCGAAGATCATCCTATGGCGCGACTTGTCCACGAGGCAGATGTCAAAAGTGCCGGAAATGATCTCAAGTCCCCCTATCGTCAGCTCGATAGGGCGCTTGGAATTCCCATCGAACACTATCTCATCCACGCCATAAACGTTCTTCTTGAAAGGGGCCGTTTTACTATCAACCAACCCGGAGCAATCCTTTGGATTCTTGAAGATGGCCACTACCTGGTATGGCCGCAGGCCCTCAGTTTCATGCTGGAGGTCATTCAAGAGGAGTCAATTCCCGGCATTCCAAGAGATCCTGTCGTGTTGACCTCGATTCTCGTCGAACGTGGCATCGCTAAAGAGCGCGTGCTTTCAGATGAGATGAAGGTATCGACCTGGCCCATGCAGCCAGCCTGTCTGTTAACGCCACTGTCCATGTTAAAACTGAAAGAGGATCTCGCTCTTTTTAGGGAAACCTATAGAACCCCTATGGCTGCCCGTTTGGTGGTGCCTGACATCTCACCACCCAAAACAACACGTGCGCCAAAAGGAATCGATGATCACGGAGAGACGATCAGGAGCGGGGAAGATCACGCGCCAATCGAGGGATCAATGCCTGATCGATCCCGCAGCACGCGGATTGAAAACGCCTTGTTGGAGACATCGCGCCGCGTGGGATCAACCAGATCCCCGGAGAGTCAACCCGCGCTTTTCTTCGATGAGGGAGACATCATCGCTTTAAAGGGGGACCCCCTTCGCTTTGATCTTTTGAAGAGGCTCCTCGACCCACGCCTCAAAGCCTTTTTTGAATGGGATCAAGGTCATCTTCTTTTCCCTCCGTTGAAGATCGCGAGATGTCTTGATATGTCAGCCCATGCGTTGCAAGCGCGCCTCGATCATGCAGGGTGGCTGTGCGATGAACCCGGTGTGGCTCCCCCTAAAAGGCCACCGAGTGGCTCATCAAAAGTCCTAAAACTAAAGGAGCCTATCAGTCAGCTCATTCATCGCGCTCTTCAATCTGAAGAGGTTCTGAAGACCGTCACCGACGTCCCATGAGTGATCCTTTCATCTTTAGGACCCCTTGGCGTCCTCGCTATGAGGCACGGACCCTGATCCTCACAACAATCACCGCCAGTCTCCTGGCCTTCATCGCCCACGTTCAAGCATTACCCGATGGCCTGTTCTTTGAGGCCTTGATTATCCTGAGTGTACCCGCCCTTAAAAGGGTGCCGAAGTTCATGTGGTTGTACTTCAGGCAACACCGTCTGCATGGTTTTAAAACGCGGGTCATGCCACTCAAAGCGCTCAGGGCGCGTCATCTCAAAGATCCACAACAACTTTTTCTAGGCCATGGGTTTACCTGGGGGCGAGAGGAAGGGCAATGGGCTCATGATCTTTTAGAGGGTCACCAGGGCCTTTTAAGAAAACGCCCTCATCGTCCCGGCGCTCATTGGGTCCATGGACTTGCGCCAAGAGAACAGGCGCTCTATCAGCCGGTGGAGGATGGCCGTGGGCATCTGTTGATCGTCGGGACCACCGGCTCAGGTAAAACCAGAACGTTTGATCTTTTGATCGCTCAGGCGGTGTTTCGAGGGGAGGCTGTCATCATCATTGATCCAAAGGGGGATCGGGATCTTCACTTGGCGGCCGTTGAAGCGTGCCGGTTGGTTGGGAAGGAAGAACAATTCATGATGTTTCATCCAGCATTCCCAGAATCAAGTATAAGGATCGATCCCTTAAGAAATTTCACCCGCGCCAGTGAACTTGCGGCCCGCATTGCCCAGATCATGCCGAGCCAAGGCCCAGGAGATCCCTTCAAGGCTTATAGCCAAAAGGCCCTTGACCACGTCATTCAGGGAATGCTCCTTGGTGGAGAACGCCCTACCCTTCTAAAGCTCCGCCGCTGCTTCGATGGGGGTCTGGGTGATGTGCTTTCAAAAGCCCTGGAGCGTCATTGCGAAAAGATATTCGGCGAGGCTTTTAAAACCAAAATACCTGCCATCAAGGGCAGCCGCGGTGATCATCGGGCTGCGGCCTTGATACGGTTTTATAGAGACCACCTGAAGACCTTAGCGCCCTTGCCAGACCTTGAAGGCTTGATGGCTCTTTTCGAGCACGATGCGACTCACTTCAGCAAAATGGTGGCCTCCTTGTTACCCATTCTCAATATGCTGACCTCAGGGTCGCTCGGTGCTCTCCTCTCCCCGGATCCAAGGAACGTCGATGATCCGAGGCGAATGACCGATATCGCGAGAATCATTGAGCGCCGCGAGGTCGCCTACTTTGGTCTTGATTCACTCTCAGACAGTCTGGTCGGCAGTGCGATTGGGGCGATTCTTCTCTCCGATCTCGCGGCTGTCGCCGGCCAACGATATAACTACGGAAAAGATCTCTCTCCCGTTCATCTTTTCATTGATGAAGCCGCTGAAGTCATGAACGATCCCTGCATACAGCTGCTCAACAAAGGTCGAGGAGCCTCCGTCCATATCACCATCGCAACACAGACGTTTGCTGATTTTACGGCGCGCCTTGGATCTGAGGCGAAGGCGCGGCAGGTATTAGCCAACGTCAACAATCTCATCGCTCTTCGCATTTTGGATGCGGAAACTCAACATTACGTGGTCAATAATCTTCCCATCATTCGTCGACGCTCCATCATGAGATCGCATGGCGCCATCCATCCCGGTCAACATCCTGTCCTTTTCAGTGGCAATCAGAATGAACGCCTCGAAGAAGAGGATGCCTCTTTATTTCCTGCGGCCCTTTTAGGGCAACTGCCAGATCTTCACTATGTCGGTAAATTCGCCGGGGGACTCATCGTCAAGGGACGTTTGCCCCTCCTCACCGCTCCATGAAAAATAACCACCAAGGCATCGTCCCGCTGGCTCTGGTGCTGTTCTTTGTATTGATCTGGCTCCTCCTGCCGGCCTGGGCCGTCAAGGTGGTTCATCTTGAAAACCAAGCCATTCAAACCGCTCATAGCGCTGATCAATTAAAGGAGCATAGCCGCTTTATCGCAGACGTCATGACCCCTGTGTCGACTGCACTCAACGATCTCATTGATCCAGGAACCGGGATGGAAACCAGTCCACGCGATGTTCTTCTAGCGATCAGCGTCTGGATGCGCCGCGGCTTAATGATAAAAGACCTGCTCCCGATCGGCGGTCTCATCCTTTCCAACACCCTCTTGGATGTTGAGGTCGATCGATTGATTCGTCTGACCAACTTCAGTTATCCCAGTCCCTTACGGCATCGAACCACACAGTGGCTCCTCATGGCCTATCTTAAGGGCCTTCTCCTTTCCCTCTTGGCCCCCTGGCCTTGGCCACCCTACCTCCTTGAGGGTCTTTGGCTCACGACGCCTCTCATCATCCACCTTCATCTGACGCAGACCCCTAAACGCACTTAAACCACACGTCGGTTTGTTCTATCAACGGGTCATCAGCACGTCTTATGTTTCCTATAAGAAAACAATATGGTCATTTATGAACCATTTGTATCTTAAAAGTGTCTTAATAGAGCTCTCAACAACCCAAGAGGATCGTTATGGAATTTATTATGTTGGCCTTATTTTTGGTGGGTGCCATCGCGACGGTGGATCTTTCTAAATCAAAACCGACCATGGACCTTACGGCGAAGAAATCAACCTCAACACCGC
>QYQA01000074.1 GCA_007280285.1 Methylococcus sp.
CGGGGAGAAGCCGTCACCATCAGGCTGCCCATCGATCACATCCACTCAATACCGACCTCGCATCAGATCGAAAAAAAGGTTGCCTGATCAAACCTCGTGAACGCGTACGTAGCGGCGAGACCTTGATGATTTTCAGCTCTGTTGCCCATGTTCATAAGCCGGACTTTTTTTTGAGCCAATCGAGCTCCATCTTCAGGCGCCCAATCTCGCCATAGAGCACATCCTCGTTGCTGTGGTCGGCAGGTTTAGGACCGCGCTTGTGGTCAACCACGCCCCCAGCGTTTTTCCAGAAACGCCTTCTTCCACTGCCGAACCATCATGGGATGCACCTCAAACTTTTGCCCGACCTCATTGATCGTCATCAGGCCACGCACCACTTCGAGTGCCACTTTCGCCTTGAAATCGGCGCTGTGTAACTTGCGCTTATTGGTTGTTGCCGTGCCATCGTCCTCCAAGGACAATAGCTTAAACCAGTGTCTAAAATTTGGGGTCCCCTGTAGTCCCCGGCGGCCACCCAAAATCCCCCAGTGATGGCCGCCTCAAAATTCCCCTGTAGCTGACCCTCATTCAGGCCTGACCGATGCTCGTTTGCAAAAAAGCTTGGGGTCATCCTTTTGCAACCTTTGGATGCTGGGATCATCAAACGGTTATGAAATGGATTCCCTTCTTTGTTGTTTTCCTTTGCACAGCCCTTCCAGGATGTGGGCAGTCTCGTTCCCCTGAAGAGGTCTTCACGCAACTTTTAGAGAGAATCTCCAATGTCACCGAGGTAACGGTTAAATCGATGGACCCGGTTAACCTTCTGCCTTCCTATCCTCGTCCTCGAGATCTGGTGCTGCCTTTGGAAGACATTAGGGTTGGATTTTCAACCTACATAGGGCTCGGCCGCTGTGGACTGGTAGGCGAGGTGAGCGCTCGTAACAGCTCACTCGGCAAATTTCAATCACCGACGGCCCGCCTTCTTTATGAAAGACGCTTCCTCCGTCAACTTAAGAGATGCATTCAAGACTTACAGCAATCAAACGAAAAGGAACCAAAAAAGTTTCTGGCAGAGGTGCAATCGATTGCGGACAAAAAAACAGCGATTCTTCCCACCGTTTATTGGAATGCAACATTTGGAAGTCCGGAATTCAGGGTGCTGTTGAGTACTCACACGGAAGCGCTGCCTAAGCAATCCAGTTCTACTTCGACGGAACTTGTCACCGCGCTTCGCTTCATCTCTCCTCAGGGTCTTGAGCGTCAATCCGATCAGAATCCCAAAGAACAAAGCATCCTCGAATCCCAATACTACATTCTGCAATCTTCAAAGCTGATTGGACAGTTGTTGCAGGGGATGGTCGTGGCAACCCGCTCCATGCAACAAGGATCTGAACTGCTGGAAACAGTGGCAGAGAAAAGGCAATTCTGTCCAATGGGCAGAAAAACAGTCAAAGCAGACTATCTCTTCAATGTCTTTCAGAAATTCTATATTGGCGAGGCACAGCCCTACATCAGCCTGATTCACACACAAGCTCGTCCCCTAGTGGAGGCCATTCACGAATTGGTGCAAGAACAAAAGATTGAAATACCGGATGCCTTTCAAGCTTTTTATGATCAAACGCTGAATTCAGAGGTGGATAAAAGTGCTTGGGTAAAATTCAACAAGGCGTTATCCAGACATACCATCGCTTGGCAGTCCGTCCTTAAGCAATGTGAACTTATGCCCCGGATCTGAGTATGCGACTACCATTGACACCTTACCCAACGTGTATTACCGCGGTCGTGAATGCTGCTGAGGAATCCCCTCGAGGCGTGTGAGCATTCCAATCAAGCGCTTGGGGCGTGCTCCGGATCAGACGCCTTCCGAGGGATCAAAGTGCGGTATAAATCATGTTTCGGCTTCATTGAGCATCGGGTTAGTTCAGTGGAGCTTGCAAAGATGTCCATACAAGGGGTGGTGGGGCTAGACCCCACCACTTTGATTCAGACGTATCAGTCGTTAATAAATCCAGCCGCTCAACGAAGGAGCCAAGCCTGATTCCATGCTGAAAATCAAAGGTCAGCTGCGTAGCGGCGAGACCTTGATGATGTTGATGCCCCTAGAAGGGCCAGGTTCGGGCGGCTCACCATCAGTGAGCTGCAAGGTTTCCCGGAAGCCCTTAGAGTCATCTTTGAGTCACCTGAAGCGACCTTGTTGTCGCTACAAGGATCGAGCGAGGACGGCTGGGGCGCCGAAGGCATTAACCCGTTAGCCGCCATGCGGCCCTCCAGCGCTGGGAGCGCTGGAGGCTTAGCATTTCGAAGAACTCACTGAATGCAAACTGTCGAACTCTTGGGGGCAGGGAAGGCAGCATCTTCTGGCTGCAGAATCCCACACTGAAGTGGCCTTGAGGCATCAGGTCGGTCAGCATAAGAAAGACCTCAAAACCAGCCTCACCCAAATCAAGGAAGCAGCGCACCAGGCTAAAAAGGGCAATGCCTCCAAAGCCTCGGGCGCGACGAGGGCCATACAAAAAAGCGGCGTAACCCAAGCCCTCCGGGCCCTTACGCGTTAGCGCATCGAGATTCCTGCGCCCAAAAACTCGGATTGATGAGATCTGTTCTCGTTAAACCGCCTAAATCCCATCCTCGCCATCCCGTCATCACCCACCGACCCATCTAGGAGTCGAGGGATTTCAGGAAATGGGGGTTTTCTGTCAGGCACTAGATTAAACAAAAAGGCAGAACTTTAGTAGTGGTGGCCATTGACCAGTCCTTGCTGCGGCCTTCGTTTGAATCCGTTATCAAGGTAGAGCTTGTGAAAGAATCCGATGGGGCTATCCCCCCAGGAGATGGCCTTTCTTGAAAAGACATACGGCGAGTTTGAATGATTGGCAACACCACGATTGACCGTGACGGCCGTCGTATATCCTGCATCGATGACTTCTTGCATAATCTCTGGATTGTAGACGCCATAGGGATAAGCAAAGCTCTCGACAGCAAGGCCCAGGACATTTTCCAGTTGTGATTTACTCTCCCTGATTTCGAGCACCCTCTCATCAGGCGACAGGCGATGCAGCAGGGGATGGGAGTTTGTATGGGATCCAATCTCCACCCCGCCCTGCTGAATCAATCGCAAGGCATTAGCATCCATGATGGTTTCATCGCCATCCCGATCCCCATCGGCCAACCAGCGGGCGGGTTGACCCAGCAAGCCTGCCACGACATAAACAACGGCCGGGTAGGAAAACTCCTGAAGGATCGGGAATGCATGATCGACAAAATCCGCATAGCCATCATCAAAGGTAATCACCACGGATCGACGCTCTAGAGGTTCATCATGGAACAGAGCCCTTCGAGCGCGATCAATACTGATGACATCATGACCACTGGCCTTAAGCCAGCCCATGTGCGATTTGAACTTAGCCACAGGAACGGAATGAGCCTTCTTTTCCCGGTCACCCGCGATGCGGTGATAAAGAAGGATGGAGAGATTCGGGGTAGTCATGTGGTCTTCACCTTCGTTTGTGATGAGGATTCGATCAGGGTCTCATACAGCGCAATCGTCGAATCGACCATGCCGGATGCCGAAAATCGGCTACTGACACTCAGCCGAGCCTTCGACCCAAGCTGATGCCGTAATGCCGCATCATCCAGCAAGCGCCGTATACTCTGGTAAAGCTGGTCCGCATCACCATTCTCAAAGAAAAGGGCGTTAGACCCATCGCTAAAGACTTCCGGTATACCCCCGACGTTTGCCGTTATCACCGGGAGATTGCAGGCTGCTGCCTCAACAGCGGCCATGGAAAACGCCTCGCGCCTCGAAGGCATCAAAAAGATATCCATACCAAAAAGAAGTCGATAGACATCCTCTCGATGTCCAAGAAAGAGAACCTGATCCTGAAGGCCAAGCCGTTCGGCCAATGCTCGGAGAGTCTCGTAGTGGTTGACGCCTTCCGTTCGCCCAATGACGACCAGTTTCACATCGCGTCGATTGAGGCGGTGCAATGCTTCAAAAGCCAGATCATGTCCCTTGAAGAGCTCAAGGAAAGAGACCATGCAAAGAGCCGTTTCATGGCGCTTGATGTCCAACGCCTCGCGGACCGCCTCGCGTTCGTTTTGATCCTCTTGGGGCAAAGAGATGCCGTTGTAAATCACTTCGATTTTTGAGTCCGAAATTCCGCGATCGACCAGCTGATCTTTGACCGCCTTTGAGACTGCGATAATTTTGTCGGTGAGGTTGAACCTTAGATAAGAATCCATCAGATGAGCCGTTGAAACCGAGATCCTCCCGGTTAGGCGGGCGGCCCAGGCTGCATAGAGCGCACCTCTTGTCATGTGCCCGTGGATAAGATTGATCTTGAAGCGAAGCACATGAAGTGCGATCAAGAGCAATGAATAGAGGTCAAAATAACCATTGAGAGGAACGTGGTAACAGGGGATTTTATGAGATTTCAGTTGATCAGCGAGCCAGGAATCCGATGGCCCACAAAAGGAGACTCGATACCCTCTGTCATAGAGCCCTTTCATCAGGGTGACCAGATGCCTCTCGGCTCCCCCGCAAATATGGCTATGAAGAACAAATGTTACGGATGGCTTGTTCTCTAAGGAAACCTTGAACGCTGGCAGTGTATTCATGTTTAGGGCTCATGGGGAGGGATCGACCTTGAGATTCTGTCATCCGTTATGCGATTGGACAGTCTCAAGGGCCCCACACAACAAGCATGAACTATACCAAATGTATATGAGCCCAACCCATTGATTAATATGGGCCTCTTGCGAACCTTCCCTGAACGCTGGTTTCCGCTGGTTGGAGAAATTGGGTCATATCCACACACTGACCAGCCCCAAGGATCTTTTCTTTGGCGCGAACGCGCGAGTATCTGCAGAAGATAAGGCATCCCTGCCTCTGAATCAGTCCATTGGAAGCGACGTCACTCCTCGCCTAGCCCCTCCCGGGAAAAAGCCTAGTCGAACCTGGCTTCAACCGTTTACACGTGACTCGAATGTTCTCGAGGTGGCACTGATAAAGACCCGGTTTATCACTGAATTCATTATTCATTGCAAACGACTGTTCCATCACTCTTTCGTTGATCAACATACCAGCCGTACCTTGGGTTTCGCAAAAGACTCGCGCATAGCGGTTCAGTTCACCCTCACTGCTTGCCCTTGATTTCGCCTGCTATTGGGCTGAGCATTTTGCTGGTGGAAGTGAATTTCCCAAAAGATCAACATGGATGAACCCGTGCACGAAGCTGTGCAGAAAAGACCTGCTCGTGGGATAGTGACCCTGCGTCACTTCCTTGAAGTGGGGTGTTGGCTCGTCGCAGTTGTAACCTGCAAGTTTTTCGCAGTGACGGGCCGGTTTCAATCGGCAGTCCACCTTCTACCCGAGGGGCTCGTGACGGTCACCCCCGCTCAATCTCCTTCCCCTTAAAAACTAAAAAAGGCCCCACTAGGGACCTCTGTGCTTTTCGCGTCTAACCGCCAGAATGACGCGCTTTTCAACAGCCAACTACTTAAGCCACCCTCGTACCGAGATGCAGGGCATTGTGCCAAAAAAACGATCTTCCAACCCTTTTGGGGCGGGCTATAGCTGGTCTCTTGAGAATAATGCATAATAGCCTTACCTTGATCTAGAAATTAAGCCCAAGGAGAACTTATGGCTACCTTAACGATTACCTCAAGAGGGCAAGTCACCCTCAGAAAAGATGTCCTGCAACACCTTGGCATCAAGCCAGGGGAAAAAATCGACTTTGATAAACTTCCAGATGGTGAACTCAGACTCAGGGCGTCAAAGCCGAAAGGAAATATCGACGGATTCATTGGGCTTCTCGCAGGAAGCACGAAGAAACCCCTCACTATTGAAGAGATGAATGAAATTGCATCGTCAGGCTGGGCGGGAGAACGATGAAGATATCCGTCGACACGAATGTTCTTGCGCGGGCCGTGCTTCAAGATGATGCGGAACAGGCGAGCCGGGCCGCCAAAATCCTGGAAGAGGCGTCACTCATCGCTGTTTCGCTTCCCTGCCTGTGTGAATTGGTCTGGATACTGCTCAGAGGTGCTCAGCTTCCAAAGGAAAAAGTGGCCCAGGCGGTCCGGGCACTGATCGAGACGAGCAAGGTCATGATGAATCGACCTGCGGTAGAAGCGGGGCTGGCTGTCCTTGCTGCGGGGGGGGATTTTGCAGATGGCGTTATCGCCTACGAGGGAAACTGGCTCGGAGGAGAATCATTCGTTTCTTTTGACAAGAAGGCCGTCTCTCTCTTATCAGGACAGGGACAGGATGCCCGCCTCTTGTGACAACCCCGCTTCTATATGATACCAGGGCAGCACCATGATTTATGGCGGCGGGCTCTAGAATCAACTGCAACACTCTGTGAGTTAGGATGTTGCGATGGAAAAACCAAATGCCGATTGACGAACATTAGGGTTACTATTACCCTCCAAATATCCGCCCCAATCGCCCGGCCAAATTACTCGGAATACCCAGGTTGGCTTTAGAGAGGGTTGGGATATATTCCCCTCTGGCCGAACAATCCCATTGACGAAATCTTACTCGTTCAAGGTTGTACGCTCCGCTCGCTAGAAGAGGCATGACGATGAATCTGGATGGTCTAACTGAACAAGAGTTGATCGCACTGAACCGGGAAATCGTTGACCGGATAAAAATGATCCGACAACTACGCACGCAGGTTGCCATGGTCGAGTTCCGAATCGGAGAGCGTGTGTGGTTCCAAACCAATGAGGGTAGCGTCATTAAGGGCACCGTTGTTCGATGGAACAAGAAGAGCGTCAGCATCGACGCTGACTGCGGCCATCGGTGGCGAGTGGGCCCGAGCCATTTGAATCGGGTTGAAGCTAAAGACATTACGCCACAATGAGGACACCGCTGATCAAGAGTCTCCCGGGCTAGTCCCGCATCAAAATCAACAAGAGATGAAAAAAGGGTGGGATCGGAAACAAGAAAATGGGACACCTTGCGAAGTCTTAATTGGTGTAGTAACCGTAAGACTCGCCCAATCGGGAGTTGTTTTAAACTCCCGTGAGCGTGTTTATCCCCCAATCCTCATCCAAAATGATCACTAGGCCTAAAAAGTCCATCAAAGTTTCTGGCCCTACTCAATCCGGCACCTAGAACTGAAATCTGGCGCACAACGCCGGAACCTTCCTTCAGGAGATTTACAAAATCCTCTCGGGGGCAGATGCGATAAAATCGATCGTGCGCTTAACTTTCGGGGCATAGGTGCTGTGGCAGATTCAGAATCAAGAGACAACTTTTAGGCGTAATGGTTGAAGTTGCCCTATGGTAGCCAGAAGGATCTTGTAGGTGTCCCTGTTGAAACAAGCATCACGCCCGTTCATAAGATTCCAGATGTCTTCTTCTGATCTGGCGCTACC
Organism: Methylococcus sp.; assembly: GCA_007280285.1. GTDB lineage: Bacteria > Pseudomonadota > Gammaproteobacteria > Methylococcales > Methylococcaceae > UBA6136. Next base: position 7,363 of record QYQA01000074.1, read on the forward strand.
GAGGTAAGCCCAGTTCTCGATCAACAGCATTTCTTCGCCTTCTTTGATATAGGCAGGTCCATCGAAGGGCCATGTTCTGATTTTGAGTTTACCCAACCCAGCCAGTAGTCGAGCGTCATGAGCAAGTCTGGCTTCATCACCGATACACGCCCCGCGACACTTTTTTAACTGTCGACCAAAACAGGGGGATCCCACCTTCACCTTCTCTAGCCCGATAATGGCTTTGCAAAGGTTGTGTTCTCCAGCGATCTCGGTGAGTGCCTTTAAGGCTTCGCGTTTACTCTTGAATAAACCGTACAGATTGGACGTTGTCGCAAAGTCCAGTGCATTGGCGTAGGCAACATGTACCTTCAAACCTTCGGATGCTTCTTTGAGCTGGATCGAGCACAGCTCGTTATTCCGGCGTAACTGGCGGTTGTGGGTCGGCTGAAGTTTCTTAACCAATGCCGCCTCTTGGAGTAATGCCCCAATCTCACCACCTGTCCGGATGTGTTCAATCCTGCGTACTTGCTGTGACAGGCTCATTTCCTTGGCAGATGTTACATCTGCCGTGAAATGAGACATCACACGTTGGCGGATATTGACGGACTTCCCGACATACAAGGGGAGGTCGTTTTCACCGTAAAAGAGATAAACGCCCGGAGCTTCCGGTAACCCATCAATCATTGTCAGATCGATATGCATCGGTGTGCTCGGTCGACCTAGTAAGGCTTTTAAGGCTGACTGAATGGTTTCCTGTGGGATCGTGGCTTGGATCTTCTCCCAGAACTGATGAATCAGCTGGGCATCTGCTAGGGCGCGGTGCCGTCCTGAAACTTTCAGGCCATGGCGTTCAATCAGGGTATCGAGATTGTGCTTGGGATAACTTGGGTACAGTCGTCGAGAAAGTTTGACTGTGCAAAGTGTTTTGGCGCTGAAATCTATCCCTTCCCGCATGAAGGACTGTTTCAGGAAGGCATAGTCGAATCGGGCGTTGTGGGCGACCAAGATACGTCCTTCCAGCATCTTGTAGACACGGTTGGCTAGATCACAGAATCTTGGTTCATTTGCCACCATCTCATTGCTAATACCGCTCAGGCGCTCAGTAAACCCCGAGATGCGTGTTTCGGGATTGACCAATGAACTCCATTCCTGAACGCCCGACTCATCAACCAGAATGATGCCGATTTCGGTTATGCGATCCAGAGACGCGGTAGCGCCGGTGGTCTCTAGGTCGACAAATGCGAGTTGTTGCATGGATTACGCCACTAGCACCGTATCGTTATGGGCGAAGGCAGGGCTGCAACAACATACAGCACTAGATTCACTGAACCAATGTTATCAATGCAATGCTCATTGCCCAGTATTATGCACATAGTGTCGCCTGCAAATACATCAAACGTCTGGCTGGTCACCTAGATGCATGAGTCCATGTCCATCGAGGGTGTCCAAGATTTTGTCCGCACCTCCCTGGGTCAATTTTCGCTCGGCGATAACATTTCAACACAGAAAATGGGGCGTCGCTATGCGATGAACCCAAGAGCAGATTCGTAAAGCTCGGCGGCTCAAGGAAGATGACATTCCCTATCGGAAAGAGGAGGGGAGGCGTACCGTGATATGTTCGATAGGTAGACGGAAGTAGAGCGATGAGCCAACTTTTCGACCCTGCCGGATACAGAAATTCTGATGATCGTTAGACCCGTTCTCCTCTGAATATTTACCTGTGGTGGAATTGCTTCCGGCCTGATATTCTTGGCTTAGTCCATTGACTCAACCAAGCGGTGTCGTAATGACTATAGTGGTCAACGTGCATGAAGCCAAAACTCATTTTTCACGCTTGCTGGAACAGGCGCATTCGGGGCAGGAGATCCTGTTGGCGAAAGCGGGTAAGCCTTACGCTCGATTGATGCCGCTCGAGCGGGACACTGCCAAACGTCAGCCTGGCCGTTTGCAGGGGCGAGTCACAGAAGCGTTTTTCGAGCCCCTGCCAGAGGATGATCTGGATGTGTGGGACTAGCGATGAAATACATCTTAGATACGCATGCCCTGCTATGGTGGTGGACGGATGATCCGGCGCTATCCCTCCGAGTTCGGGACCTTATTCATGACGAGACCAACGAGTTCTTGGTGAGCGCAGCCAGTGCATGGGAAATTGCCACCAAATATCGCCTGGGAAAACTGGAGATCGGATACGATGCAGTTGCCCGATTTGATGAGTTGGTGACCCTCGATGGTTTTAGCCACTTGCCCGTTAGCTACCTCCATGCCCTGCGCGCGGGGGGTTTACTCAGCGAGCATCGCGATCCATTCGATCGCATCCTGGCGGCGCAAAGTCTCATCGAAAATGTCCCTCTCATTAGCTGCGACAAGGCCTTCGGAGCTCTCGGGACTGCAACTATTTGGTGAGAATGTCGCAATCCGAGCCACCACCATCGTTTCACATATCGACTGTCTTACGCAAAACTTACGCAGGTCGATTAGGCCTGAACGGCTTCTCTCGACCCTAAGCGGTCATCCAGAATCCCCGCTACCTTCGTAGCATTTGATGAAATCGTAGACAAATAATTTTGACTCAAACTCTATAATAGGTGCCCATGTGATGCGATAATGCACCACAGCAACGATGCTAGCAGAGGTAAGCACCATGGCAAGGCAAAGCATTACATTTACCGCACCAAACGATCACTGGCTGAACTCATTGGTAGAGAGCGAAGAGTACAGCAGCAAAAGTGAAATCGTGAACGAGCTGATTAGGAGGGCAAGAGCCCAACAAAATGAGCTAGAACTTATCCGCGCTCGGTTGATCAAGGCGGAAGATAGCAAATTTAACACCCATTCTGCAGAGGAACTGAGATCAGAATTCAAGGAAGACCTGCGGCGCGATGGGAAGATTTAGAATCACAGAAGATGCCAAGGAAGACCTTAGACGTATCTATCGATACGGCGTACTGACCTTCGGTGAAGCACAAGCCGATAGATATTACGACAACTTATTCGAGCGATTTTCACAAATCGCTAATGAGCCCTGCTGAAAATCAAAGGTCAGCCGAGTAGCGGCGACACCGGGATGATTTTCATGGCGGCCGTTCAGCGCTGGGAGCGCTGTAGGCTCAGCATTTCGTAGAACTCACTTAATCATGCACCGCATCCTCAGGATGCGCCTTCAAGATAAAACTCAAAGCTGAGCTCAGAGCGGGTTCTTGAGATCGCGGGGCGGATCCAGTGGCATGAAGCCACCCTCCAAGGAGGAAAGAAGCTCAAGGGGATCAGCCGCCTGAGCCCCCAGCAAATGGATCTGTTCGAGACTGGTGATGTGGCTGTTCCTGCCGAAAATGAGGTCCAACCCGCGTTGTAGTGACAATTATAAAATATATCCTAATTAAATCAGTGATATAGCGCCATGCCATGTCGAACCCGGGAGTTCCATAGGGCTTCGTCCATCCTGCCTGTGGAGCAACAAACGGTTTATTACATCGAGAACTCAAAGCGAGGCGTTATTACGGGTTGGATGGTGACGCAGTTTACGTCGCAGGCGGGCGGTTTGGATTTCCCCATCAGTTGCCAGGATATGTTCGGCACAATCGCACCCAGAGGGGAAATCTCCCTCACGGTTGTTACCCCCGGAACGGGTGGCGTGGCCCATCCATGGCCTGTTTCTTATATGGTGAAGGTCCAGGGGCGGTGGCTAACGA
>QYQA01000043.1 GCA_007280285.1 Methylococcus sp.
ATCCAATTCACCCAAAGGATCACTGGGAAAGTCTTGGGCCCTTAATGCCGGAAAAGTACTCCCCACTCAATCCACAGGGCAACGGGCTTCTCCTCGCTCCTCATGTTGATCACTTGTTCGATAAGGGATTTATCTCATTCGACAAATCTGGCGGTCTGCTCATTTCGTCGATACTGAACCACGAAGTTTTGATACTTTGGAAAATTGACCCAAAGACAAACGTTGGCGCTTTCAGTCAATAGCAGGAGAGCTACCTTAGCTACCATTGCGAAAAAATATTTCAGGGATGAGCGTCACTGTCATTCAGTCTCCGATGAACCTATCTGGTTTCATGAAGTTGTCGGTGTAACCACGAATTGGCTCTGCGTGTAGCTTCACCCCGAGCGCACGAACTACTTTTAGTACGGTGTCATATCTTGGTTTGGCGCCGTCGCTGAGAGCTTTGTAAAGGCTTTCACGACCAAGGCCGGTATCGTGGGCGAGCTGAGCCATACCACGAGCACGGGCGATATTTTTCACGGCAAGTAGCAGCATCTCAGGGTTCGGATCATCCAGTGCCATGTTGAGGTATTCGGCAATAGTCTCTTCGTCTTCAAGGTATTCTGAAGCATCGAAGGTCTTGGTTTTGATGGTCATGACTGATCCTCTTTAGCTAACTTACGGGCGAGTTTTATGGCGAGCTTGATGTCCCGCTTCTGGCTGGATTTATCGCCACCAGCCAACAACATATAAACGACCGTTCCGACTCTTGTGTAGTAGACCCGGTATCCGGGGCCTACATTGATTTTCATTTCCGAAACGCCCTCCCCAACAGGCTCGCATTCACCGAAGTTGCCCAGCGCTGCGGCATCAATGCGATAGAGAATTCTTGCCTTTGCTATGCGGTCCTTCAAGCCGTCCAACCAATGATCGAATTCTTCGGTGCGTTGGAAGATGTTCATAGGAATAATGTATCCGATTGGATACGTCTGTCAAGTGGTGTCCAAATTCTCATGCCAACATTTTGTCGGCTAAACACTGAAAATGGGTTCAAGTCCGTTTCGCATGTAGCTCGTTCACCATCATTCCACCTTCGAGCCGTGATGCTTAGAAGAATTCGATCATTACGACACTGGTGCGAGCGTAACGGGCAAGGGTGAGCAGATTGATTTCGACACCGTATATGAGCCGGAACATGATCGATGTGTGACGGAGCGAGTAGAGCGTTTTGTCCCCATCCCCAGTCAAACTATTCCGCGATAGCTTCGAGCAACAGATCAAATTGTCGGGTCAGATATCGGTAGGCGTAAGTTCGGTTTTCCATATCGGGCACGAACAGATAATGATCGTCGCCACCCAGCCCCCGCTTTTCCTGATATGCCCGCAAGCATCTGTAGTAGTAAGCAGCACGGGGCAATGAAGTGATGGGCTTGTCGTGCTTTTTGTTTTTGGGAATCGGCATGTACAGGCAGTCCCCGCGAGCACCCGACCGAATCTCAATGTGCTTGTGCTTCATGGTTTTCAAATCTGTTGGGCGTATGAAGCTGTAAACCATAAACGGGATTACATAAACGATTTCCTCGGTAATGGTGACGCGGCGTAAGGGTTGTCCTGCTGCTTTCTTGGCATCGTCTTTCTGCTAGATGCCGTGTGATGTTCCAAGTAACCGATGGCTGGCACGACACAGGGCGAGGTACTCACGGAGATTGAAAAAGCCCCGTGCGTTGTCTTCTTGTTTGATCGTGGGTTTTACGGGAGGAATGTCCAGGAGTTTATATCGCTGGGCATAGGTCAAGACTTTTCTGAGCGAGGAGAAGTGAAGTTTTACGGTGTTGTTGGAGAGACCCCGGCGAAACAAGTCAGTCCAAAAATCGTCCATCAATGCGTAGTCGATTTCCTTAATGTCTCTGTCGCCGAAGTACTCGTAAAGCAGTCCTTTGATCCGATTGTTCTGGCAAGTTGAGTGCTGCTTTGTCAGTTCCCCGCGTTCTACCTTCAAAGCGTCTTCCTTCATCACGCCTTCACAGCAAGCAATGAAACTGGAATTCCGTGTTACACCGACAAATCTTCGTAATCTGGTCCGTCAGAAAATCTGCGAAGAACTGTTTGGCGAACGCGATGGCCACCCGCTTGTATTCGGATTTGGTGCTGCGCTTGTAATGCTTCCCATCGTGCCAGCATCTTCACCACCAATAAGGCGACGCGGACACTTTGGAGATGACAAGTTTCTTTGGATATCCCCTAATGCTTTGAACGGTCGTGGGGATTGGGACAACGCTTCGGGATGTGCGTTTTTGGGGAGTGTTGTCTGTGGCTGCTTTTGTCAACCGAGCCCGAATTTCTGAACGAATCTGGGCTTAAAAGTAGCAAGGTCTTTGGCGTGCTACAACCGAATAAAAAGTTGAGAAATAACCGTTTGATGTAGCAAGGTTATTTCCAAAAAATACAATGTAGAACAATCACTTAGAGTCTTTGCGAATGTGTTTCTCTGCCGAACTGAGCTGCATCGGCTGGTACCTCCAATTTTAGCGTGTGGGGGTCTGACGGGCAAGTAAAATCACTCTGTTGGTCGTTTTGATGGCGAGATTGAGATCCTATTTATGGATGGTTTGAGGTTTTGGATCAGCCGTTTTGACCTTGCTACTTTTGGCTTGTAGCACGGTCGAGATGCTTTCCGCTCACCGCACTCCTTTAAGTCAGTCTGCTCACCGTCTCCAGTGGCGCGAATGCTGTTTACACGGTTTTGCTTTTAAGAATCAGGTGGCAACCAGCTTCAATCACGGTCCTGAGGGCTGCTTTGTCGGTTAAACCGCTAAACATTCACCATTTCAAAGCGTAGGTATGAACACCGGCCCGAAATACGTTGACACTTAGCGCTTTAGGTCCACACTGAGACAGTAGGCACTGATGCCGACAAAGGGATGTCACTGCCAATGACGCCTCCGTTCTTGGCATCCTTCAGCGCTCCTTTAGAAGCCACCTTTACCCAATTCTGGAGGGTCTGTTTTATTAGACCTAATTCCCGGGCAACGCCGGCAACCGACTGCTCCGTTTTAAGCCTTTTAATAGCGAGCTGCTTGAACTCCAACGTGAACGTTTGCTTTGGGACTTTCATTCCTCTCCTCCATCTCGATAACGTCCATCTTTCGTCACCCTTGGTGGGAGAAAAATGAAGGGAACCTCAAAATGCATTATCCGAACGCACTCACCTACTCTCAAATGCACACGCTAAACCTAAGACAAATTTTTGGATTTCTTTTGCTCTTCACTTTTTCGGTTGAAGTTCATGCGTTAGTTCAGTGCCCGACCACCAGCAGTACAAATAATGGCTTCGCACTTTGTGCTACAGGGCAGTGCTGGACGCTTGATGGGGTCAGCTATTGCAAGTGTGACCTGATGCATGAAGAAAGCATTTCACTGTCCTTTAACTACACTGAAGGGGGGGTTATGAAGGACGTATGCGACCTGCTTGTTCACGGCGTCACCAACGGCTTCACTATGAGTACTTATGCCACGCCAGATCAGGTATTGAAAAGGTACGATCCAGCTACTGGGGGGCAGGGTCCTGCTCAAGCTCTATACACATGTAATGAACCGGGTTATTCCGTGAAGCCGGCCTACTCTGCACAGTGTGACGGCGGCGTTTGCTTTACGAGCTCGACAAATACTGAATTTCCTGGATTGGGGCACATTGGCGGTAGTGAAATAGTTTGCTCCTGCCCGCCTACCCCTAATAAAGGGGCGTTTCAGATCTCTGGGCCCTGGAGCTGTGCTCCGGGTGAAGCCAATGTAGGAAACAAGTGTTGCGACAGAGGGTTCTACAGGGAGTTTTGTGGTGTGCGCTCTATTAAGAAGACAGGGACTATTATCTCCGTGGGCTCCACTGCCGGTGTTCCTAAGATTCTTTCGACTCTGCTTGATGGTCACCCACCATTATTCAATAGTTGCAAGTTTTAATTGGCTGGCCGTTCACACAACATATCGGACACCCTCATATTATGGGAAAGGGTTTTCGGCCAATCATGACGTCAAAAGACTTGATGCTTTAGAGGGTTTATGTTTATGGTCTCTGAAGATATCAAGATTCATTTTTAACTGGAGAAAATATGATGACAATAGCTACATGTAGGGCCCTATTATTTGCGGTAATGGCTTTCTGTTCTTGGACTACACAAGTTGCCGCAGATCCCTCTACTAATTCGTCCCGAGTTAATTTAAAAATATGTCCGGGAGAGTTTGCGCTATGCGCCAGCTCCACGGGGGTTTTAACTGGAAAAACGATCACGATTCGTTCATTTGATGGTCAAATGCAGACGTTCCCTGAAACGTTAGTGACATGTCCCATTCTCAAAGGCCCCTCCATTGCGGGCCTCAATTCAAACACGATGGGAAACAGTTGCCGAGCGCCAAAAGGACAGGTCTTCAGCCTCTACGGGTTGAACAGTCCCTATCCTCAGGAAGCGCTGAATTGGCAAAGTGCTGCGCCCATAAGCCAGAAATGCGCCCCGCAACCTACTACGCTCAAGGCAGGCACCTTTAAAGGCCAATCGTCCCAAGCGATTAGCCAATGCTGGTCTATGGCCTGCACGAAGACTGGAAAGTTACAAAATGGGGTTCCTTTGGCTGCATGCTCATGTGCTTTTGGCGAGAGCCCCGTTGGTGGCACAATAACGCCTACAGATAGTTCGGTCACCGACGCTGGATATGGTAATCCCGGCGCATGTACCCAAAACCCTGTGGCTGGCGCACTTCCGGTGGGTTAATGGAGTAGGTAATACCTTCGGGTGTTCGCTCTCATTACGCGATGACCCAGCCTCAATCCCAACGCTTTCCGAATGGGCGCTGTTGATGCTGGATTGATGGTCATATCCCTGTTGCTGTGGCATTTAAGAAAGCAGCCGATGTGATTTCTTGCTGAGTTCTGACTGCACGATGAACGGGCGCTTCGGCGCCTGTTTTCTTCTACAGCGGTAGCTGTTACGATCTTTTACATACCGTTATGCACGCTATTTTTTAACTATTTAGACGCGCATATGGCGGGTCGTGATTTGTCTATGGCAACGGCCAGTGATCAGTGACGTCTTCTGGGTGCCTTTTGGATATCAACTTTTAGGCGGGGATCGCCTTGTTCCTCATGGGGCTATACGCACAACAACTTGCCCTGGCGATGCTGGGCGTGATCCCTCTCTTTTATCTGCTGGGATATTTCACCATTAAAGAGCAACCGCGGGCTGCGAACCTTCGATGCACCTTGGAGCGGTGTCATGCCCTTGATGGTGTATGTGGGCATTAGCGGCATCACTTTTCTGCTCGGCATGAGGTCGCTAATAAAGATCAGGTGTTCTCCTCCTTAAACCTCTTAAAGTTAAACCCCAGGCCCTCATGGAAACGTTCAGGGGAGTTTGTGAGGCCGGCGGGTGACCGAGATCGAATTCTAAAGCGACGGTCCCTCGTTAACCCTAACCGAACCCGCAGAGGCCGGCCTTCAATGATGCCTTTGGCTTTTGATTGAGCCGTTCAAGGGACAACATGACTTAACGAGAAACGGATTCAAGGCCCTCTAGATCTGATGTGTGGCAGGGTCTGAGGCGTGGGGTCCACAATTTTAACGATGCACTCTGCTTACGGCATCCATCTGTTGATCGGGAATAGGTATGAATGCCAAAAAGCCGAACCGCTTGCCTGCCGGGATCTGGATGCTCGGGTTCGTCAGCCTTCTGATGGATATCTCCTCAGAGATGATCCATAGCCTATTACCTCTCTTTATGGTCGGCACCTTGGGATCGAGTGCCTTGATGGTCGGGATCGTAGAAGGTCTTGCCGAATCTACTGCATTGATCGTCAAGATCTTCTCGGGGGCGTTGAGTGATTACCTTGGAAAACGCAAAGGGCTGGCTGTAATAGGTTACGCCATGGGCGCGCTGGCAAAGCCTCTCTTCGCACTGGCGCCCAGCATGGGGATCGTACTCACCGCGCGTCTCATTGATCGAATCGGCAAAGGCATCAGGGGGGCGCCGCGAGATGCCCTGGTTGCAGATATTGCACCGCCCTTGCTGCGGGGCGCTGCCTTTGGGCTCCGGCAATCCCTCGACACGGTGGGAGCGTTCCTCGGGCCACTGATCGCCATCGGCCTCATGCTGGCTTGGAATAACGATTTTCGGGCCATCTTTTGGGTTGCTGTTATTCCGGGAGTCATGGCTGTCGGTCTATTGGTGTTTGGCGTTAAGGAGCCAAAGCAGCATCGAGGCGAAAAACGTTCTCATCCGATCCGTCGGGAGAACCTTAAACGCTTGGGGCCAGAGTATTGGTGGGTGGTCATCATTGGGGCCGCGTTGACCTTGGCTCGATTTAGTGAATCTTTCCTGGTCCTTAGAGCCGAACAGGGGGGCATTCCTCTCGCTTTGGTTCCCTTGGTTATGGTCGCTATGAATCTGGTTTACGCAGCGACGGCTTACCCCTTCGGGAAACTTTCAGACCGTGTCAGCCATAGAGCGCTATTGGCGTTGGGTATCTTGGTCTTGGTTGCTGCCGATCTAGTGCTCGCATCAAGCACGCACTGGGCCGTCCTTTTGACTGGAGTCACCCTTTGGGGGATTCATATGGGTATGACGCAGGGCCTCCTTGCGGCCATGGTCGTAGATCAGGCCCCTGAAGACTTTCGCGGGACGGCGTTTGGACTTTTTAATTTGGTCACAGGCCTTTCGATGCTGGTCGCTAGCGCGATAGCTGGCCTTTTATGGGACCAATTAGGCGCGTCCGCCACCTTTTACGCCGGAGCTCTCTTTTCAGTCCTCGCGCTGATGGGGCTTAAGTTCTTTTCGAGACCGGTTTCAGGATAGTCGGGTGATAGTGGTCTTGGTAATCCCCCCTGATGGTGGCGATCAAAAGTAGAATCTCTCATTTAAAGGAGATTCTCCATGAAGCGTTCCCGATTCACAGACCGACAGATGATGGATGCCTTAAAACGGGTTGAATCTGGCTTGGCGGTTACCGAACTTTGCCGAGAGCTCGGCATCAGCAGATGCCTACGTTCCACAAGTGGCGATCGAAGGAGTGTGGCTTGGATAAGGCCATGATCTTCTGGCTAAAGGAACTTGAAGCCGAGAACACCCGATTGAAAACCATGGTCGCTTAAGATAAGGCTTAAGGCAGAGATTCTTCAGGAGGCCATCATAAAAAAATGGTAAGGCCATCTCGCCGACGCGAGATGGCCAGAAAAGCCGCTTCTGAGAAGGGAAACTATCTAACCTCCTGATGAATCCCTTTCTGAATCAGACTCCGGTACGTCATATGTTGCATCCAGTTCGGAAAAGAGCCGGGATGGCACGTCACCACGTGTTGAACTTAGTACTTGAAATGGCATCCTAGTAAATTATATTGAACCCAAGGTATTTCAATGAACGACATTAACCGAAAGAAAAATCTTGTCTATCGAATCATGGGATTCATGATGTCAGTTTCGAGCGGGGTGGGTGCTGAGCCAGTGGATATGTCGATGGTAGTCATCGATCAACCTGGTAACGTAGCTGATCCTTTAACACGGCTCGGTGATGTGGGTTATGCCTTCAAGATGGGGAAGTTTGACGTCACTGATGAACAGTACGCGGCTTTCCTCAATGCGGTGGCACAGTCGGATCCTCATGGCTTATTTAACCCGAAGATGGCAACCGATCCGATGGTTTCAGGGATAGCGCGGTCTGGAAAGTCAGGTCATTACAGTTACAGTGTGACGCCACCGGCTGGACCGATCCAAATTGCAGCGGCGACGACAGGGAAGCGTCCTGTTAGCTACGTCAGCTGGTTCGATGGTGCCCGATTCGCTAATTGGATGGCCAATGGTCAGCCCATAGGGCTTCAGAGTGTAAGAACCACAGAGAATGGTGCATACAACCTCAAAGACCCAAGGACCAGACGCGGTTTTGCCGTCCCGAAGAACGCCATAAACCCCAATACCGGTGCGCCTCCTAATTATTCTTTACCCACCGAAAATGAGTTTTATAAATCGGCTTACTACAATCCAACATTGAATAATGGTACGGGAGGCTACACGCTCTACGCCACCAATAGCAATACTTCACCTCTAAACACTCCGGGCGCTGGTCCGAACCTTGCCAATGTTTACGCGCAGGGTTTCTTTGCCGTGACCAAACAAAGCGGGCTTAATCCGCAGGCAAACTACTTGACAAACGTAGGAAGCTACACCAGATCTCAAGGGCCCTACGGCACTTTTGATATGAACGGGAGTGTCTGGGAGTTTATCGCTCCGGCAACAGGCGGTAGTCCCTTAGTGACCTTGCGTGGCGGTGGGTGGACCTCGTACTTTACCTATCTTCAGTCTGATTTTAGCCTTATCGGCAGTGCTTCAGGATCAGCCTTTAATGGGGGCTTCCGTTTAGCGAGTGGGGCAAACTCGTTATCAGGGTTGAATTATGAGTTAGTTAAGATTGGCCATCCTGGAAATAAGAAAGATAAAACAGGATATGGGGCTGTCAATAAGGTTTTCTGGATGGGGAAGTATGAGGTAACGATTGCCCAATACTGTTCCTTCTTGAACGCGATAGCCAAGACAGACACCTATGGAGTTTATGATCCAGCGATGACGAGTGTGTTGAATAGCGCTGGCGTCCAGCGAAGTGGGTCTTCCGGGAGCTATACTTATTCTCCCTTAAACAACGCCGGGGATAGCGCCCAAAGGCCCATCACGTTCGTTAATTGGTTTGACATTGCTCGTTTCGCCAACTGGATGTCGAACGGGCAGCCTGAGGGCCCCCAGAACGCCAGCACCACAGAGGATGGCGCCTACCCTCTCAAAGGAGCCACCCAGGGGTACACCACGGTTCGTAATGCATTGAATCCAAATACGGGCGCAGAGCCGATCTTCTTCATCCCTACGGAAGATGAATGGTACAAAGCGGCCTATTACGGCCCATCGCTTCATATGGGCGCTGGAGGATATTATCTTTATGCCACAAGAAGCAACCATGCCCCTGGCAATCAAATTGGCAATAAGCCTAATATGGTCAATTTCATTGATGACTACTCTGGAACCTACTTCTACTCATTGACCCCAACTCCCCGCATTGAGCCGGATCAGAACTACCTGACGGATGTGGGCACTTATTCAGGAAGCCCCAGCTATTTTGGCACCTTTGACCAAACGGGCATGCTTTACCAATGGAATGACTTGGACGGCACCGCCAGTCCAACCCGAAGTTTACGGGGGGGGTTCTATTTTGCAGGGGGTGGAGCCGCGCAGAGTGTCACCTCAAATCTGGCGTCACC
>QYQA01000067.1 GCA_007280285.1 Methylococcus sp.
ACAAAGTAAATGCCGAATGCAAACGTCATCCAGGCCTTGTCGAGAAGCGGACGATCCGCTGCGCCAACGCCACTTGCAGTTGTAGCTGCCATAGTAGTCACCTCTTAGGTTTTGAAAAAAAAGTGCAAAGCACTCATAAGTATGTGCCATCCCTGACGCCTCCCAACTCATAGGCAGTTGGCCCAAAAGTCAGTCCCCCAATCCTCGGAGTGGAGCGAAGTCTAACACCGCGTCGACCTATGTCAATAAAAAAGTGCGACATTTTGTCGCACTTTTTTATGGGGCTTGGAGCACCGTCAAAGCCCCTCACCCCTCAAAGGGATCGCCACCCCTATCGGCGCTACAATGATGACCCTTACGCACCCTTGATATGACCCTATGCGGACCTCATCGCCTGCGCCTATTCGCCCCAGTCTTTGGGTGTTGCTCTGTCTTTTCGCTCCGGCTGGCGCCCCGGCGGCCTTTGGGGAAGCGGCCGAATGCTCACTGATCCTTGCCTGCGCCGGGTGTCATGGCGATGACGGCGCCGGTAGCGGGCCGTTTCCAGCCATCCATTCACTCAAACCTCACGAGGTGGTATCCACCATGAGGGCATTCCGCCTGGGTGAGCGGCCGGCAACGGTCATGCAACGAATTGCCGCGGGTTACACCGACCCTGAACTTTCAAAGATGGCCGACTGCCTGTCAGGGGAACCCCTAGAATGACCCTATCACGCCGCGACTTTTTGGGACTTTCAAGTGGCGGACTCTTTCTTTCTGCCTGTCAGCTCACTCCCCCTCAATACCCCGCGCTCAAAAGGGCCCGGGTCATTGTGGTAGGGGGGGGCTTTGGGGGGCTCAATGTCGCTAAAGCCATCAAGCGGCTGGCGCCTGAATGCCCAGTGACCTTGATCGACCGAGACCTCTCCTACACCCGCTGCCTAGGATCAAACCTGGTGATCGGAGGGTTTGCCTCTGAACAGAGTCTTCAACAAGACCTGCCATCACCCCTCGCGGCCAAGAACATCACCTTTCAAGTGGGCGAAGTGGTTCGCGTGAGCCACAACCCCTCCCGCCTTCATCTCGCAGACGGGCAGACACTTCCCTTTGATCGACTCATCCTCTCACCCGGTATCGATTTTCGCTGGGACCAAGTCCCGGGAATGGAAGAATCTCTTAGCGGCCAGATCCCTCATGCTTATAAGGGCGGTCAGGCAGGCTTATTGGCCTATCAGATTAAACACATGCGTCAGGGTGGTACGTTGATCATCACCGCCCCCCAAAATCCTTATCGTTGCCCCCCGGGCCCTTACGAGCGCGCATCCCTCGTCGCCGCCTACTTCAAACAACACAATCCAAAAGCGAAGATCCTTATTCTTGATGCGAAGAGCCGCTTTTCAAAGCAAAAGGCCTTCACCGCCGCTTGGGATCGATACTATCCCGACATGATTGAATGGATCTCCTATGAAACAGAGGGCGAGATGGACCATGTGGATGCCCCAAAGCGGACAGTTCATATGGCCTTCAACCGATTTCGCGCGGATGTTCTTAATGTCATCCCCCCCCAAAAAGCCGGGCGATTGGGAGAACAACTCGGCTTGACTGATGCTTCTGGTTGGTGCGATGTGGATCCGATGACCTTTGAATCAAGACGCCATCCTAGGATCCACGTCATCGGCGATGCCGCCACCATTGGCCCGATGCCAAAATCCGCCTTCGCGGCGCAGGCCCAGGCCAGGGCCTGTGCGGTGGCGGTTATTCAGAGCCTTCTTGGAAGGCCTCCCCTCGAGCCACGACTCATCAACCACTGTTATAGCTTCATCGATCAACAGCACGCGATTTCAATCACGGGGGTTTATGGCTTCAAAGCGGGGTCGCAGGAACTCATTACCCTGTCACAGGGTGAAACCCCTCCGGGGGCACTCGGCGAAACCGAAGCCGCCGAAGCGCAGGGTTGGTACCAACTCATTCTCGAACAAACCTTCGGCTAGCCGGATCCCATCCCCTTCATGAATGTCTCTTCATGAGCCGAGCGCTTTTCCTAAAAGAGCTTGGATCGATTCTGGAAAGGGCAGCGTTAGCGCGAAGTGATGACCTGCATCGGACATCTTGCTCCAAGTCTTCTGGACAATCCCTATCAGCTTCTCTTCATCATGACGCGCTGCAAAATCAATAAAGTAATATTCTAAAAAGACCAAGCAAATGACATCCTCGAGCCGCTGCACTTCAGCATCGGTCTTAATGCCCCGCTTTTCAACCAAGGTCCGTACCCGAAGCATGCTGGCTTCATCGTACCCTACCGCCTGCATCAACTCAGTGAGGCGATCGGCATGAAACCGATAAAGGGTCGTTCGCCAGTTGAGATAACCCGTGCGGCCCTCAGGATAATGGTCTCTTGATATATCAAAGCGGCGCAGATGCTGGCCACGCGCGGCAATTTTCAGAACCTCAGGCGCCAAAGGATCCAAGCGCTCCAGCCAAAGAGACATCCGCTGCCCATAAATGAGCGCCCGGGGAATCAAATGCTCCGCCACCTGATCATGATGGGGATCTTGGCTGTTGGCCGCATCAATGAGGTTAAAGAGCGTTTCGAGGCGATCAGTCATCATGGGGTACCGCTCGGTTGAGGGACATTCAAGGGATCCTGAGCAGAAGTCTTGCCCGACGCCTTCGCGCCAGAGGATAACGAAGGCCGCTCAACGCAGGTGACCGCAGAAAATCGCCAGGCGCTCAGGGGCGAATTCACTGGAATGATCGACGTTTACCGGCTGGAGAATCCCTTTGAATCAAGGCTTTTAAGACCCCACCCATCAGCAAGAGTCCGTCCCCGTCATTCGCTTCCTGGGGTTGTTACATTGATCACCGTCATCATGCCATTGTCTTCATGAGCGAGAATATGACAATGAAGAACATAGGGCCCAATGAACTCTCTGAACCGCGTTCTAACGACCACTTCTCCGGGCAGAAGATGCCCAGAATTATCTTGGGTCGCATAGGGAATGGAATAGGTATCGACGTAAGATCTTGCGTCCTGAGGGACCCCATTGACCGACATGACCTGCATATCATTCACGTGGACATGGATAGGGTGGAGCTCCTGGGCGTAGTTTCTGATGACCCACTCTTCAACGGTATGCGTTTTTGGTGTTGCGTTAACGAAGTTCTCGTTGAACTGCCTCTCATTGATATAGAACTCGTTGGTATTCGTGTTTTCGCTGAGATCAAAGTGCCGAGTCGCATCCACCCTGGCATTTTTAAGGTTATCGAACGGATTAAAATAAGTGGGTATCCCCAATGGGGTCTCTCTACTCCCCCCCACAACAATGGTGGCCATCAGAGTCTCTGGGTAGCTGTCACCCGCCGGGCCCGTCGATATGGCCTGGGTGATCAATGGGTAGGCCCCCTCGGTACCCGCCTGAACCAGGACATCAAAGCGCTTTGCGGGAGGCATATAGAGACTTTGTGTGGGCAACGGCCGATCAAGTGGATTGGCATCCTCTGCGATCACCGTAAAACTCAGCCCTGTTAACGCGAGGGAATAAAAAATGTCAGCGCCGATATTCCCGATATGCCATAGCTGGGTTTCTCCTGGACGCATTTTGATCACCGGCTGGACTTGCCCGTTGATCGTTCTGACCGTGGGAGCATCGGAGTTGATGTTGTTACTTGGAATCGTATTGGCCTTGGTGACCTGAAAATCCTTGAGCCCCAGGAATTTTTGCTCGATGCCGCGGAATGGAGGTGGTAGGAGGCTCTCAAGTCCGCGCATATAAATAAGTCCCGAAAGCCCGCCAAAGACTTGCTCCTCTACCAAAGGATGATAATGAGGATGGTACCAATATGAGCCTGGATTCATATCGCTTGGAACATCATAGTTATAGTTAAACGTTTTGCCGCTATCCAGATCGACAAAAATATTATCTTGGTTCCCGATGGGCGAGATGAAAAACCCATGCGTATGAAGGTTCGTGGGTTCTCCAAGCTTATTTAACACAGTGACCTGAAGGTTATCCCCCGGCGCTACCGATAAGACGGGCGGCATGAAGCTGTAGGGGTAGCTGCGGTCTTTTGATGCGGCAGCATAGACTCTGGCGCCCACCAGCTTGCCACTAATATTGACCACTTCTTTGCTGGCCGTTAGACGCACATCCAGCCGACCATTTTGACTGGTGATAATGGAAGGATTCTTAAATGGAAGTCCCGTCGATACCTGGCCAGAAACAGCTTGACTGACCATAGGCTGCTTCGAGGGCACCATGCCTTTATGGTCATGCCCTGAGTGAGGGGATGAGGCCGCTAAGGCGGCTGCTGGAAAGACAGCTAAAATTCCTAAAGCCATCAGATGAATCCGTCCACTCATAATCTTTTCTCCATTGAGTGATCTTTAAAAAACTCAGATTGACGACCATTCTCAAGAAAAGATGAAAGGAAAACAATCCTCCGATCGAACGGGTGTCATAAGCTTTCGGCCCGTTAGCTCCGCGGTTAGAGCGGTGGGCGCTTAAATTCACCGACCTTGCCCGCATCCGTGACCCAGAGGGCAGGAAGACCCATACTTTTTAGCCACTGAGGCCCCCCCTTTCCCTTCAGCATGGCGATGGTCGACGCACTCCCGGCGATCAACGCCAAGGGCGCCACCACACTGACCGATGCCAAGCCCCGGACCGGCCATCCGGTTTTAGGATTCAGCAAATGGCTGTATCGCTTGCCCGCCACCTCAAGATAGCGCTCATAGCTCCCGCTGGGGTGACCGCACCCTGATGAAGAGGGCGTGTGGCGAGCAGTTCATCCGGCATGATGAGGATGGTAAATACCGACCTCCCAAGGAGACCCATCAGGTCTTGGGCCAATCACTCTGAGATCCCCACCAAAGTTGACCACCCCACTGTGGATCCCATGACGAACGAGCGTATGGACGGCGCGATCGGCTGAGGAGACTAAAAGGACAGGAACGCGTATGTCAACGTGTCCCCGATAAACTTCGGTTTCGCCCATCTCAGGATCAACTTCCAGCAAGCCTTCAGGGAGGATTGCCCTGCCGAGCGCTACATCCTGAGGAATGGGCGTGAACCTAAGGCGCGCTTTATAAAGGTGATAACCCTCAGCGCCATCAAACGCTAAAACAACGTGGCTCCCATCAAGCCTCGTGCTGGCATGAAAGGCCTGATCCTTCGGGAGCGGGCTTTCCCGAGGGCCCGCTGCCGCAGGGCCCATAAGCCCCCCCACGTGAAGATCAGCCCAAGGATAAGACGAAAGCCATCACGCCGGTCAAAAAGGGCAGCAGCCCCCCTCATCGTGCGCTTTTTAATGCCAGTAAAGATCACAAGAGAAAGGCCTGTCACCCTAAAAATATATATAGACGCAATGTTCATGCCTCATGATATACCACAAAAAAGATGTGGTTTTGCTGTATCGCTCGCCATGATGAGGCGCTCGATGGGCCAAATCCCCCAAAAGCACGCCGGCAAATCAACCATTGAACCATAAGCTCAAAGCCTTTCACCAGAAGCTCTCGTCAACTCAGGGTCATCGATAATTGGCGCCAAATCCTTATCGCAAGACGCCCTAAAAAGCCCCCAAAGACCCATCCTGATATCGACGGCATCGGGTATCGTATAATCGACGCTTGGGGAGCCTGAGGCAGGGTCTATAACCCTCATCTACCCGCCTGATGATCCCAACGCCAAAAACCCAGCAACATTTATGATGTCTTTTGATAACCCAAGAACGGACAGCAAGGTCTGATGCATATCTTAGTCAGCAACGATGATGGTTACTCCGCTGAAGGAATCAAAACCCTCGCAAAGGCGCTGAGCACCCTAGCAGACATTACCGTGGTCGCCCCAGAATCGAACCGCAGCGGCGCCAGTAACTCCCTGACGCTGGAGACTCCCCTTCGGGTCAGCACGGCAGAGAATGGCTTCATCAAGGTCAGCGGCACACCGACTGATTGTGTCCACCTGGCGATTACAGGCCTCCTCGATCGGGAGCCTGACATGGTGTTCGCTGGCATCAATCACGGCGCTAATCTTGGCGACGATGTGATTTACTCAGGGACCGTCGCCGCCGCAACAGAAGGTCGCTTCCTAGGACTTCCAGCCATTGCGATTTCGCTGGCCTCCCAGACCCACATGCCCACCCATTTTGAATCGGCCGGCCGCGTCGCCATTGCTCTCCTTGAGCGAATTCGTCGTCATCCACTCCCTCAAGACATCATTTTGAACGTGAATGTCCCGGATCTTCCTTTTAGTGAGATCAAGGGCTTCACATCGTGTCGACTCGGGCAACGCCACAAGTCTGAGCCGGTGATTCCAGCGATGGATCCCCGAGGGCGTCCGATCTACTGGGTCGGTGCCGCAGGCCCCGAGCAAGATGCAGGACCTGGAACCGACTTCCATGCCATCCGGGAAGGGTATGTCTCCCTCACCCCCCTGCAGATCGATCTGACGCGCTATGACCGGATCGATCAGCTGGCCGACTGGCTAAAGGACTAAGCACCTCGAATGAATCAACGCATCGAAGGCATCGGCATGACCTCGCGGCGCACGCGCGAGAGAATGATTGCTCGTCTCAAGGAGCTCGGGATCCGGCACCCTGATCTCCTTCGGGTGATGCTCGAGACCCCACGCCACCTGTTTGTTGAAGAGGCCCTGCAAAGTCGTGCCTACGAAGACACCGCGCTGCCCATCGGCTTCAACCAGACCATTTCGCAACCCTACATTGTGGCGCGGATGACCGAACTACTGCTCGAGTGGGGGCCTCTCGGTAAGGTGCTGGAGGTCGGCACAGGATCCGGCTACCAAACGGCCATCCTTGCCCAACTGGCGAAGCGCGTTCATTCCGTCGAACGCATCTACCCGCTCCAACAACGCGCGAGGCGCTGCCTTCAGGACCTGAAGCTGCGCAATGTGCGACTCAAGCACAGCGATGGGGGTTGGGGCTGGGAAGAATATGCGCCCTATGACGCCATCTTGGTCGCCGCTGCGCCGAGCGAGATTCCGGAGACGCTCCTCGCCCAAATGGGCCGACGCAGCATCATGATCATTCCCGTGGGTCAGGACCGAACTCAAATTCTTCATCGGGTCACTCGAACCGAAGTCAGCCTCGAAGTGGAAGAAATAGAGCCGGTCAATTTCGTCCCCTTCCTACCCGGCGTGCTTTAAAGCCCGCGGCAAGACCCTTCTGTTATTGGAGCGCTGGCGTTATGCTTCTTTATCGGAGCCTCATGCGATTCGATCGAGCGAACCGCTGCTAACCTTGGCGCCACGCGAGGAGATCGATCAGTCATTCAGCCTGACATGTCCCCCTTGAATGGAAGCGGCATCCTTTCCTGACCTGATGAACCTGAGGCATTCCTTCATGATAACGACAACCCCCCGCCTTAAAACCATCATCAAAAAGCGCCGCCGATCGGCGACAGCGAAGAGCTTCGCGCAAGGCCACAGATGAACGCGATCCACGAGGGCAACCCCGAGACTCTTCGTCTCTCCATCTCCGGAATGCGGTGTGCAGGGTGTGTCGAATCCGTTGAGAGCGCCCTCCGCGCCACCGAAGGCGTCGAAAAAGCAGACGTCAGCTTCGCTGATCATACCGCCATCGTGATGGGACATGCTGATCCCTTGGCGTTGAAGGCCGCCTTGAAGGCGGTTGGATATGACGGCGCCATCATGACCACTGAAGAGGATCCTCATGCAGATGAGGATCTTGAGATGGCGCGCTACCGGGACCTCCTTCGAAAGGCGGGCATTGCCCTCCTTCTCGCTGCACCGCTGATGGTTCTCGAACATCTTGAGCTGCTTCCGCCTCTTGGCGGCGGCCCAATTCCAAGTGGCTTCTGGATCCTGATTTCCCTCCTGACCCTTGGTGTCATGCGGATTACGGGCGGCCATTTCTTTACCGGCGCCCTTCAGAGCCTCTCGCACCGGAAAGCCAATATGGACACCCTGATTGCTCTTGGAACTGGAGCGGCCTGGGTCTATTCGACGGTCGCCATCCTAGCCTCAGACAACCTTCCGCCGATGAGTCGAGACGCTTATTTTGAGGCGGCCGTCACCATCTTGGCCTTCATTAACCTCGGCAGCGCCCTTGAAATGAAGGCTCGCGGCAGAACATCAACTGCCATAAGGGCCCTGATTGGCCTTCAGCCTCGAACGGCCAGAGTCCTCAGAGAGGGGCAAGAATTCGATGTCGCCATCGGTGAGGTGGGGCTTGATGACATCATCAGGGTCAGACCTGGCGAGCGGATACCGGTTGATGGGATCTTGATCGAAGGGCAATCACACATCGATGAATCCATGCTGACCGGAGAGCCGATGCCGGTCGAAAAGAAGCCTGGGGATGAGGTCACCTCAGGGACACTCAACCAAAGCGGTAGCTTCCTCTTTAAAGCCTTAAGGATCGGCCGTGATACGGTTCTCGCTCAGATCATTGACAGCGTCAGAAAGGCGCAGGCCACAAAACCTGCCATAGGCCGACTGGTCGATAAGGTGGCCGCCCTTTTTGTCCCCGCGGTCATCGTGATTGCCCTCCTGACCTTTGCCGGTTGGTGGGCCTTAGGCCCCTCCCCCGCCTTGGGCTATGCCTTTGTGACGGCGATGACCGTCTTAGTGATTGCCTGCCCTTGCGCCCTCGGCCTTGCCACACCCATTTCGATCATGGTGAGCGTCGGGCGCGCGGCCCAGCGCGGGATTCTGATCCGGCAAGGTGATGCGCTACAAACTGCGGGGAAGCTGACGACCATCGTGTTGGATAAGACTGGAACGGTGACCGAAGGAAAGCCTCGACTGGTCGGCATGGACACCCTTGAAGGCCAGGACGAAACGACCCTTCTGCAGTGGGCAGCTAGCCTTGAGGCCGGTTCAGAACACCCTTTAGCGATAGCGCTTCTCGCGAGTGCTAAGACCAAGGCCATCCCTCTCCTGCCCGTCACCGGTTTTACGTCTATCCCAGGGTATGGCATCCAGGGAACCGTGGATGGCCATCGCATTCTGATCGGAAATCGTCCCTTGATGAAGAAGGAGAAGATTCGGACTCAGTCGCTTGACGCACGATGGACCGCCAGGGCAGGTCTTGGCGAAACCCCGGTCCTTGTAGCCGTGGATCAGAAGCTGGTCGGACTCTTAGCGATCGCAGACCCTCTCAAGGAAGACTCTAAGGAAGCCATTTTAACGCTGCACCGAATGGGCCTTCGCATCCTTCTGGTCACTGGAGATAACCCGGTGACCGCGAAGGCCATCGCAGAGGCGGTCGGGATTACTGAAGTCCGGGCAGAGGTGCTCCCGAGCGAGAAAGCTCAGATTATCCAAGAACTAAAGACGCAAGGGGAACGCGTTGGCATGGTGGGTGACGGAATCAACGATGCGCCAGCCCTCGCGAGCGCCGATGTGGGTCTCGCCATCGGAACCGGGACCGACATCGCCATTGAAAGCGCCGATGTCGTTCTGATGAGTGGTTCTTTGAAAAAGGTTCCGGAAGTCATCGCTCTTTCAAGAGCTACCGTCCGTAACATTCAAGAGAACCTTCTCGGTGCCTTCGTCTACAACATCCTCGCGATTCCCATTGCCGCCGGCGCCCTATATCCCGCGTTTGGTCTTCTCTTGAGCCCGATGCTGGCGGGAGCGGCCATGGCCCTGTCTTCTGTCACCGTCGTGACCAACGCCAATCGCCTCCGCTATCAGCGGCTTTAAGCCACGGGAGTTTTCTAGGGCTTAGTCCCTCGGAAGAGGCAATAGCGAACCAGCCCCCCATGAAAAACCTTCCACTGCGCGAGCGCCACCTTAAAATTGGCCGTCTGCGCCTTCTTTCTAAGCCCCAGAAAGTGCATCACCCACTGCATCGGGGATGTCCACAGCGCGGTGAGGTACATCCGCCGCGCCGATGGCATGGTTTCCCTGGTGGCTTCTGTCAGGTTCACCTCCTTGAATCCGCACTCTTCCATCCCCCCCTGAAACTCCTCAACCGTTGAAAGGTTCGGGACCGCCCAACCATTGAGACAATCCATCACCGCCCGCCATTCTTCCTCATTGAACTCTCGCCGGGTCGCGAAGCCATCACAAGCGATCAGGGTGCCGCCCTTTCGGAGTAGCCTAAAGGCTTCTCTAAAAAAATCCCGCTTGTCGACCGCGTAGCAGCTACTTTCAACCGCCCAGACTACATCAAAGGACCCATCAGGAAAGGGGGTCTGACAAAAGTCGGCCACCTCAAAGTGCACTTGGCCCAAAACCCCATGGCGCCGAGCATTCCTCTCGGCATGAGCGACTTGCTCCTGGCTAACCGTGATCCCCGTGACGTCACAACCCCGATGCTTGGCAAGCCAGATGGAGCTGCCGCCAATACCGCAACCGGCGTCAAGCACTCTAGAACCGGGCTGAATCTTCGCGACATCCGCCATGATGCGATTTTTGTTCAACAGGGCCTGACTGTGGGTCTTAATCCCCTCTTCCCAATAGCCGTAGTGAAGTGCGAGATTTTCATTATCGAACCAGGCCGTCCTATAGTCCCAATAGCAATCATCGTAATGTTTAGCCGTATCCAGCCGAATTTCGGCTTCCGAAAAATCGGCCTTTGATCGAAGACTGTCGGTCCGATAGTCTCGGCAAGGCTCTAAGGTATAAGTGATTGACTCAGCGCGTGTGCTCATAGGGACTCAATGGGGGTATCGTAACGTTTCAATCAATCGAGGGCGGATGGTTTCGGCCAGCCCTCAAACAAAAAATCCCGGTCCCTCCTTTAAAGAGGGCCGGGAATCCTTTTTATCGGACGTTCCCTAAGCCCTTTTGGGGGCTTGGGGACGGCTCAGCCTCCCTTAGAAGGAGAACCAGCCTGATCCGAAGGAGGTCGCGAACACCAGGCTCACGATACTCATCAGCTTAATGAGGATATTCAGTGAGGGGCCACTGGTATCCTTAAAGGGGTCGCCTACGGTGTCACCGACAACCGCTGCCTTGTGAGCGTCAGAACCCTTGCCACCGTATTCACCGGTTTCGATCCACTTTTTGGCGTTATCCCAAGCGCCACCGGCATTGGCCATCATCACGGCCAACAGGAAGCCTGAGACGGTCGTTCCCACCAGAAGACCTGCGAGGGCTTCCTTGCCAAGAACGAAACCAACCGCCAAGGGAACGATGACCGCCAGCGCGCCTGGCAAAATCATCTCGCGAAGAGCCCCCTCAGTACTAATACTCACACAAGCACGGTAGTCCGGCTTGCCAGTGCCTTCCATCAAACCAGGGATTTCCTTGAACTGGCGACGAACTTCAAGAACAATCGCATGAGCCGCCTTGCCGACCGCCATCATGGTCAATGCTGAGAAGAAGTAAGGCATCATCGCACCAATCAAGATACCCGGCAGCATGGTGGGGCTCAGGATATTGAGTGACTCGACCTTGGCCGCCGTCACATAGGCCGCCAGCAACGCCAACGCCGTCAGTACCGCAGAACCAATCGCAAAGCCCTTACCGGTGGCCGCCGTGGTATTACCCAGACTGTCCAGCGCATCGGTGCGCTCGCGAACTTCCTTGGGCAAATGACTCATTTCGGCGATACCGCCTGCATTGTCAGCAACCGGACCGTAGGCATCCGTCGCAAGGGTAACGCCCAGCGTGCTCAGCATCCCAACGCCAGCCAAGGCCACCGCGTAAAGACCTGCAGTGATGGAGCCATCAGCCTTCATGCCCAGCCAAATGCTGAGAAGAATCGCGACGGCGGTGATCAGCACCGGAAAGACCGTGCTCATCATGCCCACGGCCATGCCCTGAATAATCGTAGTCGCCGCCCCGGTCTGGCAGGAGTTGGCAATCGATTGGGTGGGTTTTTCTGTATAGGACGTGTAGTACTCCGTCACATAGGCAATCGCATTACCAGCCACCAGACCGACCACAATCACCAGCCAGTAGTTGAAGCTCAACCCGGTGAGGATGACGGCCACCAGAGAAAGCCCAAGAATCACCACGGATGCCCCCCAAACGGAACGGCGCAGGGCATTCAGAAGATCTTCCAAAGAAGCCTTTTCGTCAATTTTATGGACGTGTTTGTCGATATGCTTCGTCAGGGCCTCCGGCAATAGGATGGAGTCGTCACTCCCGATGACCATGTAAATACCAAACAGAGACGCGATGACACCCACGGCCGCGACCAGAAACGGAAGACCAATGAAGGCCATGGCGTTCTCACCAAGGCTCGCGCCAAGGGCTGCTGCCGCAATGATAGAGCCACTGTAGCTTTCAAACAGATCAGCGCCCATCCCCGCAACGTCACCCACGTTGTCGCCTACGTTGTCAGCGATGACCGCCGGATTCCGGGGATCATCCTCCGGAATGCCCTGTTCGATCTTACCAACCAGATCAGCACCCACGTCCGCTGCCTTGGTATAGATACCCCCGCCAACACGGGCAAACAGCGCGATGCTACTGGCACCAAACCCAAACCCCGTGATGTAGGTCAACTGGTTAGGATCGCCTTTAAAGAACAGGAACAGCAGCGTCATCCCAAGGAGGCTGAAGCTGACCACGGACATCCCCATGATCGCGCCACTACCGAAGGCCACCCTCAGACCCTCATGCAAACCAATGCTCGCCGCCGCTGCGGTCCGAACGTTGGCCCGCACCGCCACATACATGCCGAGATAGCCGGCACCCGCAGAAGCAACTGCTCCGATAACAAAAGACATCGCGGTCTGCCAGTGCAGGAACACAGTAATAACGACCGCGACAATCGCCACAAAGATGGAGAGAACCTGATACTCGCGATTGAGGAACGCTGATGCGCCTTCCTGAATAGCCTGAGCGATGTCACGCATCGTCTGGTTGCCCTGATCGTAGCTCAGGACGCGCTTGAACTGCCAGAGTACGTAGGATACCCCGACCAATCCCATCAGTAGTGCGATGATGACCGATGCATTTGCTTGCAACACGATGACTGCCTCCCTATCTTAAAGTTATATGTTTTTGATTTTGAGAACGCCTCCCCCGCTCTGAAGGCCGCACCGGCAACCCTACGCACCCTTTATTCTGGTGTTCTTTGGGGAAGAGGTCTTAGGGGCTGATGCTTCATCCGGATGGACACACAAAACGCCGCCAGACGTCATTCTGACGAGGAGGTTACTGAAATTTACTCACAACCTCAATAAAAAAAGGCGCCAGTGACTCTCGAGAGACCGAAAAAGTTCCGTTGACCTTCCGAGCATTCCGCCCATTCACTGGCCGCTGGAGGAGACTCATGAGAACGACGCCATGGGCTTAAGACACCCACTAAGCCCCGGTTCGATAGAAGCGATTCAACCGGTCTGAGTCTTGATCAAGGCTCGAGGAATCCTGGAGCCGAATGGTAAAGGGCTCCGACGTCTTGGGGTCAATGTGAAAAGCCAATGAGGCATGCTTATGGAGCAAGCCCTCTTCCCCTGAGGCATTGGGATTCAGCTGACCTTTCTCCAAAAAATCCACCATTCGACGAGCGTTATAGACGATCAAGACCCGGTGCTCATGGTGATGGCTGTAAATCTGATAGGCCACATGGGCTTCCCCAAAGGCCGGTATTCGACCCAGCAACTCCTCAAGACTCTGAGGATCGGATCCTGCGAGTTTTCTCAGAATCGAATCATCATGGGTTCTGATCAATTCCACAAGGTAGGGGGCAAGCTGACCTTCTCGTTGTCGCTCCTGGATCCTGTGGACCTCGGCGATGGTGAACGAAAAGGTTTCTGCTACGAGGTAATGGCGATCCATTTCACCGTCATTGGCAAAGAGAGCCAGTTTATCAAGGGCCGGGTGTTCTAGCGCATCGAGAAAGGCTCCTGGCGCCCGGATGTGTTTATCCACCGCGACGACCCAAGGCAGCGCTCTGCCGGTTCGCTCGAAACGGCCCTTCACGCTCAAAATGGCGGCAACCCTAGGCAGCTCTTCTTCTCGACCACGCGGCTTCACAATAAAGGCATCCACCCCGGCTATGAGCGTTCTGTAGCCCGCTGCTTTGAAGCATTCAACGATCCCCGAGTAGCGCGGGATGAAAGGAATACTGGTGCCATCATAGAGGAGATTAATCCCTTGCACTCGCGCCTGACTAGCGACCCAATCTCTGAGAGTGTTCGCAAAAGGCTCCACATAAATGTAGTCGTCACTGTGATGATTGGCGGCGGTCAGAACCAAATAAAGATCGCTCTGCTTCCTAAACTCATCCAGCGAAGCGGTGACGAAATTGTCGCCGCAGGTCGCTTGTGCGATCTCCTCAACCGCCGTCTTGCCGGCTCCCGCTCCTCCCATGCACAAAAACAGGACCGGCTGCGCGTCCGCTGTCTTGCCGGCGAGAATGTCCTGTTTGGTTCGATCCAGTTTTGTGGCAATTCGGCTGAGCCGCTCGTGGGCGATTTCAACGGCACGGACCAAGCGCTCGTCGCCATCCGCCGCCTCCGTCAGCTGATCCCTGAGCTCCTGATTGTTGGCCAAGGTAAAAATGGGGGTCTTTTCTCCGGACACCTCCTTCATCAATTCGAAGAATTCAGTATGACTTGGGGAGCGAAGGCCGGTCAGGATATTGACATCGAGACAGAACAGCGGCGCTTCGCCATGGGGCCCAATCTCGATACCATCAATATCGCTCTTGCCGCGAAGCGTTTCAGTTCCAGGAAGATAGCCAATAATGTTGGTGGAAAGGCTTAAAGGGTAATCTGCAAAATGAATCCCCAGAGGAATGTGTTCCTCCCGAAGACTCTCGAGCGGCAGGAGACCGCCATTGACTGTCACCAAACAGTCCAAGCCTTCAGGGGTTCGGTGTCTTAGAAACGGCATACCAAAAACAAAGGTCTTCTGTTCGGGCCATTTGCCATAGCCATTAGGCTTATTTTCAAGACCCCGATTCCGCAGGGGATCCATGGCGTTCCTGAAGGCCCGGGTCACTTCCGTGAGGGACGACCCCGAATCATGCAGCAGCTCCGCATCGCGCGCCTCGAGCCGCCTGAAATCAATTTCCTGCTCATAAACGCTGCTAAAAGCGGGCAGGTTACTGAGGGCGATGATGAAGAAATCAAGGGTCAGCTTGTTGCCGTAACCAAAGGGCTTGATAGCCCGCATACTATGATAGAAGCGGGCCAACCGCTCAGCGATATTCGCCGTTTTGATCACAAAGCCGTTGTTATCAAAAAGCGCGGTATCCTTATTTTCGTCCTCATTGAGAACAAGACTCTCAATGGCTTCCCGGAAGCGTTTACGCTTGCCGGCATCCGACATCGCGCCAGGTCGGTCGGGTGTCATCGCCTGCTCCTTCCAATCCTGGAAGATTTCGCGATGAATCCTCGAGAAAAGTTCAGTCAGATAGGTGACTCTTTTAGCCTGATCATGGGAAATCGTGCCCTCGGCCTCTTTCTGAAACGTCGACAGCAACCGCCGGCAATGAATGATGGCCAGAGCATTTCGTAGTTTTTTGAGTTGCGGGCCACAGACGATGGCCTTGGAGTCCTGATTTTTCATGAATGTCCGACGAATGGCGACGCTCTGAGGGGGGTTAAGAAGCCCTCAATTCCGATCACGGATCATCCGAGCGCCATGCGCTCGAACGCTCTCTCCCCAAAAATACCATTCTAAAGCCGTTCTGAAAACACAAAGGGCTGGCGGCTTGAGCTCTCGACCCCGAAGGGCACCCTATAACCCGACCGCACCGACAAAAAAATGCCCCGGATGGGGCATGTCATAGGAGCCAGAGGGCTCATGGGAAACCAAAGGGCCCGAGGTCATTCAAAACCTCAGGCCACTTTCAAAGGCCTTGGCTACTGACAAGCTTCGCAGGTCGGATCATCGATCGAGCAGACCTTGGCACCCCCCTCAAGGCGAATATCGCTCGAAAGGACCGCCATCGTCGCAATATTGACCGCTGCCAATGACTCGTTCTTGACCGCATTGAGCTTGCCATCAAAGGTTGTACTCTTTTCAACATGGGTGGCCCCCATGGTCCTGAGGTAATAGGTCGTCTTCAGCCCCCTCACCCAGGCAAACTTGTAAAGATTATCGAGCTTCTTACCGGAGGGTTCAGCCAGATAGAGGTTCAGCGATTGTGCCTGATCGATCCACTTCTGCCGCCTTGAGGCCGCCTCGATCAGCCAACGCGCGTCGATCTCAAAAGCGGTCGCATACATGGACTTGATCGACTCAGGAATCCGCTCGATCTTTTGAAGGCTGCCATCGTAATACTTAATGTCGTTGATCATGACCGCATCCCAAAGGTCGTGACGCTTAAGTTCAGCGACCAGATAGGGATTCACCACAGTGAACTCCCCAGAAAGGTTCGACTTCACAAAAAGGTTCTGATAGGTCGGCTCGATGGATTGCGATACACCACAAATGTTCGAAATAGTCGCGGTCGGCGCGATCGCCATGGTGTTACTGTTTCGCATCCCAACCTTCAGAACGCGTTCACGCAAGCTGTCCCAATCCAAGGTCGATGACCGATCCATCTGCAGATAACCCCCGCGCTCCGCCTCAAGGCGAGCCACCGAATCCAGCGGCAGAATGCCTTGACTCCAAAGAGAGCCCTGATAACTGGCATAGGTGCCACGCTCTTCAGCAAGGTCGGTCGAAGCCCCGATGGCAAAATAGCTGACCATTTCCATGCTGTTGTCGGCAAAGGCAATCGCCGCCTCTGAGCTATATGGGATCCCTAATTGGTAAAGGGCGTCTTGGAAACCCATGATGCCCATACCCACAGGCCGATGCTGAAGGTTCGAACGACGCGCCTGTGGCACGCTGTAGTAGTTAATATCGATGACGTTATCGAGCATGCGCATGCCCGTCGAAATGGTTCTCTTCAATTTCTCGGCATCCAGCACGCCATCCTCGGTGATGTGCGCGGCAAGATTGATGGAGCCTAGATTGCAGACGGCGATCTCCCCGTCATTGGTATGCAGCGTGATCTCGGTACAGAGGTTAGAACTATGCACCACACCAACATGCTGGTTGGTGTAGCGAATGTTGCAGGGGTCCTTGAAGGTGACCCAGGGATGGCCCGTCTCGAACAACATTGACAGCATCTTCCGCCACAACTGGCTGGCTGGAATCCGCTTAAAGAGGTGGATGTCACCGCGATCGGCGCGGGCCTCATACTCCTGATAGCGCTTTTCAAAGGCAGCGCCGGTCAGATCATGAAGATCCGGTGCATCACTCGGGCTAAACAGCGTCCAATCGCCCTCTTCGGCCACCCGCTTCATGAAAAGATCTGGGACCCAGTTAGCGGTATTCATGTCATGGGTGCGCCGACGATCGTCACCTGTATTCTTCCGCAGCTCGAGAAATTCCTCGATATCGATGTGCCAGGTTTCAAGATAGGCACACACCGCGCCCAACCGCTTACCGCCCTGATTAACGGCAACCGCGGTATCGTTCGCCACTTTCAAAAAAGGGACCACCCCCTGAGACTTGCCGTTCGTCCCCTTGATGTGGGCGCCGAGACCCCTGACGCGTGTCCAATCGTTGCCTAGTCCACCAGCATATTTGGAGAGCAGCGCGTTATCCTTGATCGCGCCATAGATACCCTCCAGTTCATCAGGCACCGTGGTGAGATAACAGGAGGAGAGCTGCGGGCGGAGCGTGCCTGAGTTGAAGAGTGTGGGGGTGGAACTCATGAAGTCAAAAGACGACAGGAGATTGTAAAACTCGATCGCCCGACTTTCCCGGTCAATTTCATTCATCGACAGCCCCATGGCCACCCGCATGAAGAAAGCCTGTGGCAATTCGAACCGGACACCGTTCGAGTGAATGAAATACCTGTCATAGAGGGTCTGAAGACCCAGATAATTAAAATGGAGATCCCTCTCAGGCCTCAAGGCAGCCCCTAAGGCCTTAAGATCGAAGCGGGTCAATTCGGTAGAGAGAAGCTCAAGCTCTGCACCGCGCTTGATGAAGTCTAGAAAATAATCAGCGTAACGCCCCTCCATCTCGGCCTGGGTTGCTTCGCGCTGTCCATGAGCCAAGAAGCCAAGCGCTTCCCGTCGCATGCTGTCTAGAAGGAGACGGGCGGTTACCAGGGCATAGTTTGGTTCCTGTTCGATACGGGTCCTTGCCGCCATCAGTAAGGCAGGCGCGACGTCCTTTTCGGGCACTCCGTCAAACAGGTTGCGGCGGGTTTCATCCAACATCCAGGCCCCATCAACATCACTCAGATCACGGCAGGCCTCATCTACAATCTTCTGCAGCCGCACCATATCAAGCGGCTTTTTGCTGCCATCCTCAAGGGTCACCATCAATTCACTGGAGAGCAATGTGTCAGGTTGTTCCTGAGCCGTCTTCTCGGCGCGGAGCCTCGCCCGCTCAGCGCGGTAGAGAACATAGGAGCGCGCGACCAGATGATGTTCGCCGCGCATCAGCGCCAATTCGACCTGATCCTGGACATCTTCGATGTGGATGGTGCCACCCGACGGCAGGCGACGAAACAGCGCTTTGGCCACTTGATCGGTCAACTCCTCAACCAGTTCGTGGATTCGACCGCTCGCTGCCGCCGTGCTCCCTTCCACCGCCAAGAATGCTTTCGTAATGGCCACGCTAATCTTGCTGGGATCAAAGGCGTTGACCTTGCCATTGCGGCGGATAACCCGCATTTCCCCTGGTGTATTGGCACGCAGCTCGACATCCGCCATGCCGCCTTCTAACGGCGGGATGGCGGCTTGGGGGGATGGGAACAGGGACTCGAATTCCATAGGAAACACCTCGGGTTGGCAGGACGGGTAATGGGTGAGACACACTATAGGGTGTGGTTCATCCCTTCGTCAAGCACTATATGATGTGTTACAGGTCGATGAGCACCTTGCTGCAAAAGCGCCCATAAACGGCCTAAAAAGTCCCGAAAGCCAAGCCTTCAGGGCTATTTGCGCGTACGATGGAGCGCATCGTTGAAGGGCTGACAAGTAGAAAAATAAGCACCAAATAGGGGGTTCGCCATGAAAAATATTCTTGACTGGATCAGCGACTGGTTCCGTCGGGTTCTGCCGAATCCACAGGCTGTCTCCTTCGCGATTTTCTTGCTGGTTTCAACCATTCTGGTCATTAATCTTGGTCAAATGCTGATGCCCGTATTTGCCGCAGGGGTCATTGCCTACTTGCTCGATGGGATCGTCATGCAAGCCGTCCGCAGGAAGGTCCCTCATCTCGTCGCGGTGATTTTGGTCTATCTTCTTTTCCTCGCCAGCCTCAGCTTCCTATTGGTGGCAGTCTTACCCTCACTCTACCAACAAACCATGCAATTGATTCAGCAGCTGCCAGGCTGGGTCACCAAAGGACAGGTTCTCGTGCTGGAGCTGCCTGAAAAATACCCGGAGGTCATTACCGAAGCGCAGCTTCTTGAGCTCTTG
>QYQA01000116.1 GCA_007280285.1 Methylococcus sp.
ATTCGCCTCCTCAACCAGAATCCGGATTAATTTGGTCGCGCCCTCACCATCTCGGACAATGGCCTCCGAAAGAAGCTGGCATACCTCAAGAACCGCCCGCTCGAAAGCAATAAAATCTCTGGATTCCGGAACCAAAAAGGCTGAATTCCCCGAGGCCAGGAGGACGCAGGCATCATTCGTTGAGGTATCCCCATCGATGGTAATGCAATTGAAGGTCCCCTCAACAGCGCGCTTCAGAACGCCCTGGAGCGCATCGCTTGAAACCCCGGCATCGGTCGCAATAAACGCGAGCATGGTGGCCATGTTGGGATGAATCATGCCGGCACCCTTGGCAATGCCCGTGACCGTCACCGACTGCTGGCCCACCATGAAACGTCGACTGGCTATCTTGGGACGCGTATCGGTGGTCATGATCGCCCGCGCCGCAGACTCCCAACCGGTTTCACTGAGCGCTTCTAGCGCTTGTGGCAGCGCAGCGTTGAGGCGATCCACGGGCAGAAACTCCCCGATGACGCCGGTCGAAAAGGGCAGGACCCTCTCGGCCTCAGCACCGACTAATCCGCCAAGGGCGGAACAGGTTGAAAGTGCATCCTCATGACCTTTTTTACCGGTTCCCGCATTGGCATTCCCCGAATTCACAAGCAGCCACCTTGGCGAAGATCCGAGATGGTCTCTGGCCACCTTCACCGGAGCCGCGCAAAAGGCATTCTGCGTAAAAACAGCGGCGCAGGTGGACCCAGGAGCCGCCTCAATAATGAGAATGTCGTCCCTACCAGGCCGCTTGATTCCAGCCGCCGCAGAGCCAAGACGGATCCCAGGCACAGGAAACACCGGACCCATGACGCCCTCAAAAGTCATGGGTCAATCCAGTTTGCCGTGACACACCTTATACTTTTTGCCTGAGCCACAGGGGCAAGGGTCATTGCGACCCACCTTGGCCTCGTCTCGGGTAAAAGGCTTCGCAGGAGCCGGCTGTTGGGCTTCCATCTCGAGGGGTGCCTCAGCTTCATCCAAAAATCCAGCCGCTTCGGCATGCTGATATTCGAGGGGTTGAGGTTGGCGATTCTGCTCCTCCATTTGGGTGACCTCTTCGTCAGAACGGACCTGAACCTTTGAAACGATGCCGACGACCTCATGCTTAATCCCCTCCAGCATGGCGGTAAACATCTCGAACGCCTCTTTCTTGTATTCCTGCTTGGGATCCTTTTGGGCATAACCCCGAAGATGGATCCCCTGACGCAGATGATCCATCGCCGCGAGATGCTCCTTCCAGGAATCATCGAGAACCTGCAGCATGACCGTCTTCTCAAAATGGCGCATCACCTCTGGGCCTATGGCTTCGGCCTTAACGGCGGCGATCTCGGACAATCGAGCACTAATCCTCTCACGGAGCGTTTCCTCATCAAGACGTGCGTCCTCATCCAGCCACGCTTGGACGGGCATCGAGACCCCAATTTCATGCTCAAGACTCTCCTCAAGGCCCTTCACATCCCACTGCTCCTCCAGCGTTTGAGGCGGAATATGCTGCTGGAACATCTGGGCAATGGTATCGACTCTGGCGGCCTCAATAGCTTCTGAAATGTCCTCGGCTATCATCAGCTGATCACGCATGTGGTAAATCACGCGCCGCTGATCATTGGCCACGTTATCGTATTCCAGTAGCTGTTTCCGGATATCAAAGTTCCGAGCTTCCACCTTCCGCTGCGCATTCTCAATCGCGCGGGTCACCCAAGGATGCTCGATGGCCTCACCTTCCTTCATCCCGAGCTTCTGCATAAGAGAAGCCACGCGATCGGATGCAAAAATACGCATCAAGGGATCTTCGAGCGACAGGTAGAACCTTGAGGAACCAGGATCACCCTGACGCCCGGAACGGCCCCGAAGCTGGTTGTCGACTCGGCGGGATTCATGCCGCTCCGAACCGATGACATGGAGCCCCCCCGCCGCAACCACGTCTTGGTGACTCGAGTCCCAAGCCTTTTTAGCCGCATCCAAGGCCGCGTGATCGGCGGGATCAAGACCGGCCGTCTCTTCTTCAAGACTTCCACCAAGAACGATGTCGGTACCCCGCCCGGCCATATTGGTTGCAATCGTCACCGCACCCTCTTTCCCGGCCTGAGCAACGATATGAGCCTCCTGCTCGTGATGCTTGGCATTCAAGACCTTGTGCGGGATGTTTTTCTGCTGCAGCAGCATCGAAATGACTTCAGAATTCTCAATCGACGTCGTGCCCACGAGAACCGGTTGACCCCGCTCGACACAGCCTTTGACATCCTCTGCAATCGCCATATATTTCTCACGCACCGTGAGATAGACGAGATCCCCAAGATCCTGACGCGCCATCACCTTGTTGGCCGGAATACACACCACCTCGAGGTTATAAATCTGGTCGAATTCGGGCGCCTCGGTATCAGCGGTCCCGGTCATCCCAGAAAGCTTGCCGTAGAGCCTGAAATAATTCTGGAAGGTAATCGAGGCGAGCGTCTGGTTTTCATTTTGAACCGTGACCTGCTCCTTGGCTTCAATCGCCTGATGCAGCCCTTCAGACCAACGCCGACCCGGCATGGCCCTGCCGGTGAACTCATCAACGATAATGACCTGCCCATCGCGCACAATGTAATCGACATCTCGCTGAAACAGGGCATGCGCCTTGAGCGAGGCATTCACATAGTGCATCAAGCGAATATTGATCGCATCATAAAGGCTCTCGTGCGGCTGAATCAGACCCGACTCGACGAGAAGATTTTCAACCCGTTCATGACCCGCCTCGGTCAGAAAAGCCTGTCGGCTCTTTTCATCGAGAGAATAATCACCCGGCCCCTCTTCGACCTCTTGCTTGATCAAGCGAGGCATCAAGACCCGAATCTTTTGGTACAGATCGCTGCGGTCCTCGGTGGGCCCGGAGATGATCAGCGGTGTTCTCGCTTCGTCGATGAGAATCGAGTCGACCTCATCGACGATGGCAAAGGCCTTCTCACGCTGGACGCGTTGATCGAGGCTAAAGGCCATATTGTCACGGAGATAATCGAAGCCGAATTCATTGTTCGTGCCGTAGGTGATATCGGCGGCATAGGCCGCCCGACGCTCCTCGGTCGAGAGATCACTCAGAATGCAGCCAACAGTCAATCCTAGAAAGGTATAGAGTTGCCCCATCCACTCGGAATCACGGCGTGCCAAATAATCATTGACCGTGACCACGTGGACCCCTTTGGCGGGGAGCGCATTGAGATACGCGGCCAATGTCGCCACCAGGGTCTTCCCTTCGCCCGTCTTCATCTCGGCGATTTTGCCATCATTCAAAATCATGCCGCCAATAAGCTGCACATCGAAATGGCGCATATTGAGAACACGACGAGAGGCTTCACGGACCGTTGCAAACGCCTCGGGCAGTAATTGCTCGAGTGTTTCGCCCGCCTCAAGACGTTGACGGAATTCCAAGGTCTTCGCACTGAGATCTGCATCGCTGAGGCTTTCGACCTGAGACTCGAGGGCGTTGATGCGCTTGACGATCTTGCGCTTTTTATTGACGATACGATCGTTGCGGCTACCAACGATCATCTTGACCAGCTTACCTAGCATTGGGATGTGCGTCCTGAATTCGGAATAAATAAATCCTGTGATGATACCGTAAAAGTCGCTCACTGACTAAGCCACAAGACGCTTCTGCGCCACGGAGTGGACCACCCGCCGACTCTTTAGGACACCCTTAAGCTGATGCCCCCATCCCCCAAATCGCTCCACCACCTGCTTCGGGAAGGTCCCTTATTGGCGCTGCAGCGAGAGGCGCTGGAGCAACAATCATGGCTTGAGAGGGTCAGGGAGCTCTTACCAGAAAGGCTGAGATTGGCTTGCCTGAGCTGTGTCCTGAAAGGCGATGTCCTCGTGATTCAGATGGACAGCAGCAGCTTTGCTACGCTGCTCCGCTTTCAAGCCCCTCTCCTTTTAAAGGCACTAAAAGACAAGCGAGGAAAACCTCTGAGGAACATTGAAGTGAGGGTCCATGTCGGCGTCTTGCCAAGACCCCGGGAAGCCCCCATGAGAAAGCCATGCTCAAAGACCACGGCACACCATTTGAGAGAGTACGCTCAACAGGTCGCCTCTGATGACATGGCGGCTTCCCTTAAGCGTTTGGTCGATACCCTGGAACGACGAGGCATCCCCCAGGGCACCGCAAAAAAGCGAACTCCAGTTTAATCTCAGGAGCCCAGAGGCGATCAATCCATCGCGGAAGCGAGCTGGCTGTAACAGATCGGCAGGACTTCTTCATTTTCGAACGTCACGGCTTCCCAGGCATCAGCCTGACTAACCAACTCCCGAAGCAGCTGATTGTTTAACCCGTGACCTGATTTATAACCGGTAAAGGACCCGATGAGACTATGTCCTAGGAGATAGA
Source organism: Methylococcus sp. (assembly GCA_007280285.1). Classification (GTDB taxonomy): domain Bacteria; phylum Pseudomonadota; class Gammaproteobacteria; order Methylococcales; family Methylococcaceae; genus UBA6136. The sequence continues at coordinate 4,394 of QYQA01000116.1, forward strand.
GATCGCCAATGGCGTCCAGAATTTTGTGCTTAACAAATTCATCGGCATAGCGAAGGCCATCCTCGTTCAGGATGCGATAGTTATCCACCACAATGGCGTTGTCCATACTGCCACCCAGGGCCAAACGACGCTTGCGAAGCGCTTCGATATCACGCATGAAACCGAAGGTTCTGGCCCGACTCACTTCTTTGACGAAAGACGTGGAAGAAAAATCGATGCTGGCGGACTGAACATCTTCGCTGAAGGCGGGATGATCAAAATCAATGGTAAAAGACACCTTGAAACCTTCATAAGGTTCAAAACTGGCCCACTTGTCGCCATCTTGAACCCGAATCGGCTTTTTGATCCTGATGAACCGCTTGGCTGCATTTTGTTCCTCGACACCGGCCGACTGGATCAGAAAAACAAACGGTCCAGCGCTGCCGTCCATAATCGGCACTTCCGGCGCACTGACATCAATGTAGGCGTTGTCAATGCCCAGTCCCGCCAATGCGGAGAGAAGATGCTCGACGGTAGAAACCCGGACGTTATCCTTGATCAAGGTGGTCGACAACGTGGTGTCGCCGACATTCTGTGGCGTTGCATGGATATCAACCGGTTCAGGCAAATCCACACGGCGGAACACGATCCCGGTGTTGGGCGCGGCCGGCCTGAGTGAAAGGTAAACCTTTTCACCGGTATGGAGGCCAACGCCAGTTGCCTTGATGATGTTCTTGAGGGTTCTTTGCCGGATCATAAGAGGTTCTCCTGATCGTATGTGCTGTGACGGGTTCACTGAGGCCATGATCAGCGGCCACGCCGCCTTAAAATGAACCGGGGCGGTCTTTTAAAAGCCGCCCCGGTGAGTGCTTAGTCGGCCTGACGACGGAGAAAGGCCGGAATATCAAGGTATTCAAGATCCATTTCCCGTTCCTTTTTGACTTCGGAGCGAGGCTCAAGTTGGGAGTGCTTCCGGGCCAGGGCGGGACGCCGCGCCATCTCGGTGTAATCAATTTCACCGGTGTTCTTTGGCACAATCTTGAGCGTGGGTTCGCTGGCTGCCCGGGCGCCAGAAAGGCCCGTTGCAACCACCGTCACCCGGATTTCATCATGAAGATCTGGATCAATGACGGTGCCGATGACGACCGCGGCATCGTCTGATGCAAATTCACGGATCACATTACCGACCTCGTCAAACTCGCCGATAGCCATATCCAAGCCACCCGTGATATTGACCAGAATTCCGCGGGCGCCCTGTAGATTGATATCCTCCAGCAGCGGGCTTGCAATGGCCGATTCAGCCGCTTCGCGGGCACGATTCTCACCATGGCCGACACCGGTTCCCATCATGGCAAGCCCCATCTCCGACATGATGGTGCGGACATCTGCGAAGTCGACATTAATCAGCCCAGGCCGGGTAATCAGATCGGCGATGCCCTGAACAGCGCCCAACAGAACGTCGTTGGCGGCAGCAAACGCCTTCATCAGACTAATATCTTTGCCAAGAACCGGCAGCAGCTTTTCATTAGGGATGGTGATTAATGAATCGACAAACTGGCTGAGCTCATCAATACCCTTCTCGGCCATCTCGCGCCGACGCTTGCCCTCAAACGCAAACGGCTTGGTGACCACGGCAACCGTCAGAATGCCGGCTTCACGGGCAATTTCGGCGATCACCGGTGCGGCACCGGTCCCGGTACCACCGCCCATGCCGGCCGTAATGAACACCATGTCGGCCCCTTCAAGAACCTCAAGAATTCGATCACGATCATCAAGGGCTGCCTGACGGCCGATATCCGGATTGGCGCCGGCACCGAGACCTTTGGTCAACGCGTTGCCGAGCTGGATGACGGATCGAGCCTGGAGGCTTTTCAGCGCCTGCGCATCGGTATTGGCACAGATAAAGTCGACACCATCAACGTGACTGTTGACCATGTGATTCACCGCATTGCCACCACCGCCACCCACACCGATCACTTTAATGACCGCATTTTGATTGTAGGAATCAACAATCTCGAATTTCATATCACCACCCCTTTGTTTGAACTTGTTCAAAAATTTCCCGTGAACCAATTTTTCATCTTGGCCCACATCCCCCGAAACCCCGGCCCCATCGTTCCATGATGTTCACCCTGCTGATATTGCTGCTGACCGAACAACAATAACCCCGCTCCAGTTGCAAACGCCGGATTTCGTACCACCTCGTTCAGCCCGATGATCGATTGGGGCATCCCAATTCGAACGGGAACATGAAATATTTCTTCTGCCAATTCGGTCAATCCTTCAACCCTTGCGCTGCCTCCACTCAAAACGATCCCTGCAGCAATGAGATCCTCGAAACCACTTCGCCTCAATTCAGCCTGCACCAACAGCAGCAATTCTTCGTAGCGGGGCTCAACGATCTCGGCCAGATTCAGCCTTGAGATCTGACGAATCGGACGCTCGCCAATACTGGGCACCTCAATCAAGTCCTCAAGGCTTGCGAGCTGGGTCAGTGCGCAGGCATGCTTTATTTTGATCTCTTCGGCAAACGGCGTGGGGGTCCTCAGGGCGACGGCGATGTCATTGGTGACCTGATCGCCAGCGATCGGGATCACCGCTGTGTGACGGATCGCGCCATCGGTGAAGACGGCGATATCCGTGGTCCCACCACCAATATCCACCAGGCAGACACCCAGATCTTTCTCATCATCGCTGAGGACGGCCGCGCTCGAGGCTAACTGTTCGAGAATAATATCTTGGACCTCAAGGCCGCAGCGGCGAATGCACTTCACAACATTTTGGGCCGCACTGACCGCGCCCGTCACAATATGAACCCGGGCCTCCAGACGAATCCCAGACATGCCGACCGGTTCCTTGATGCCCTCCTGACGGTCAATCACATATTCTTGCGGGAGAATATGAAGGATCTTTTGATCGGCAGGGATGGCTACCGCCCGGGCGGAATCGATGACACGATCAACGTCACCCTGGGTGACCTCCTTGTCCTTGATCGCGACGATCCCGTGGGAGTTCATACTCATGATGTGACTGCCCGCGATCCCGGCATACACCGAGTTGATGCGGCAACCGGCCATCAGTTCTGCCTCATCAACCGCCCGTTGAATCGATTGAACCGTCGTCTCAAGATTAACGACCACGCCTTTCTTAAGGCCCTTGGAAGGATGCACGCCCAGACCGACGACTTCGATATCCCCATCAGGGTTGATTTCCCCGACGATGCAGGCCACCTTCGAGGTGCCGATGTCCAAGCCCACAATCAGATTGCGGTCTGATTTTTTTGCCATCAAGTCAATGTCCGTTAGTAATGTTTTTATTCGGTCTATATTAACCGTTCTTTGGTTCGGTCTGAAGCTTTCCCTTGGGCCCCTTGCTATCCGCGGGAGGCAGCGACTTCCAACTGATCGCAAGACCGCGTGGATAACGAAGATCGACCGAGGCCATGATCTGATCACGGTTTTCTGCGATTTTTGGCAAGAGCGACAGTAATCGATCCGTGGCCGCCATGGGGTTCTGACTCCCGTAACGAATCTCAAGACCGCTCTCGAGCGTCGCAGTCCAGGCCAAGCGGCCACTCAAGGTCAAGGCAACCAGATGATCACCTCTGGCGGCAAAGCGCTGCTCCAGCTCCTGCTGCATCGCGATCACTTCCTGTTCGCGCCCTAAAGGGCCATCCAGCAACACGAGTGAATCAAAACCCAGATGAGAGGAGGGCCGATCAAACACCTCGCCGGTCGCCGCGACCAAGCGATCATGACCCCAGCGAGCGTAGGGTTGTAACTCTTCTAATTCGACCGCCAGGGTATCCGGCCATACCCTTGAAACCTTCACCGACCTGACCCAAGGGACGCCCCTGACCACCGTCTCGACCTGTTGGAGATCTACGGTCAGGAAACTGGCATGCAGGACCTTCTGCAACGCGCCTTCGATCTGTCCTGGTTCAATCCCATCGAAAGGCCCTTCGATTCTGACATAACGAACCGGCGTCAATCGCTCGAAGCAGACCACGACCCAATCGCGCACGACATAGAGCCCGATCACCAGAAAAAGACCCATCACCACGAGCAATCTCGGGATCAGACGATCCCTTGGCTTTGGTTGTCGAGTTCGAAGGCGCGCCATATCAGGCCTCTTACCGCAACGTGGTGGCTAAAATGCGCCACACTAGGGCATCAAAATCGATCCCTGCCTCGCGGGCGGCCATCGGAACCAGACTGTGATCGGTCATGCCGGGCACCGTATTGACCTCAATCAACCAAGCTTGTCCAAGGTCATCCACCATCAAATCCACGCGCGCCCAACCGCTGACCCCAACGATATCGCATGCGGTTTTGGCGAGCTGCTGGAAACGATGCTCCTCTTCAGCAGAAAGGCCGCAAGGGCAATGGTATCTCGTTGTCTCGGCGCGGTATTTGGCGTCGAAATCATAGAATGCGTGGGGGGTTTCGAGACGGATCAAAGGGAGTGGAACGTTGTCCAATATAGCGGCAGTATACTCCTTGCCAGCAATCCAGGATTCAGCAAACACCTCGCAATCATAGATCGAAGCACTTTGCCAGGCTTCAGCAAGCTGATCGGGGTCATCGGCACGGCTCATACCGATACTCGATCCCTCTTGAGCCGGCTTGATGATCACCGGAAATCCTAATGTCTCTATACAAACCTTGAGATCCTCCCGCGATCGAATCAGCATCCATGATGGCGTCGGGAGGCCCGCGCCTAGCCAGCAAAGCTTGGTCCTCAGCTTGTCCATACTGAGCGCCGAGGCCAGAACACCACTCCCCGTAAAGGGAATCCCCAAGGTATCGAGGCACCCCTGAAGGACGCCGTCCTCACCACCCCGGCCATGAAGGATATTGAAGACCCGATCATATAAGCCAGGACGCTCAAGGAGTGGCGCGATCATATTCCTGCCGACATCAAAGCCCGTTGCATCGACACCCTGTCGCTGAAGCGCCTCAAGGACTGCTTTGCCACTCTTCAGAGAGACTTCCCGCTCTTGAGCCGCACCGCCCATCAGGACGGCGACCTTTCCAAACGCCTTGGGATCCACTGTGGTTTTACTCATCTTGCATGGCTTCCTGACAACCCACAATCCTGACTTCAGGGATCAGCTCGACCCCCTGAACGCGATGTACCTCTCGTTGCACGTGCAAGATCAGTGCCTCAATATCCCGAGCTTTGGCCTGACCCACATTCACGATGAAGTTGGCGTGCTTTTCAGAAACCTGAGCATCGCCTATTCTGAATCCCTTTAAATCACTGGCCTCAATCAACCGTGCCGAATAATCGCCCTGAGGGTTCCTGAAGACCGAGCCACAACTGGGCATATTGGTAGGCTGGGTCTCACCGCGGCGAGCCAAGAGGGCCTTGATCTTTGCCCGACCGGCCCCGGCATCACCAGATTCAAGCCGCAATTCACAGCCCACAAACCACTCCGCTCGTGACCCCCTGACAGACCGATAACCAATCTCATAGTCGCTAGGCAGCCGCCGATGCAAGTCACCATGGCGGTCGATGGTCGTAACCCCAGCCACCAAATCCCAAGTCTCACCACCGAAAGCGCCGGCATTCATTGCCAGTGCACCACCCATTGTTCCTGGGATTCCCGCCAGGAACTCAGCGCCCACGAAGCCATGCTCAGCACAGTACTTCGCCACGTGAGCACAGGGGACACCGGCCTCGACCCTCAGCAACCCACCCGGATCGGGCGCGATGCCCTTCAAGCGATTACAAGTGCATATCACCGTGCCACGAACACCCCCATCACGCACCAAAAGGTTGCTGCCAAGACCAATCCAGAGCACCTCTTCCGTGATCGGCCGTGATGCGATAAAGACCTGAAGATC
>QYQA01000112.1 GCA_007280285.1 Methylococcus sp.
AAGAATATCCCTTTTTATCATTTGGAGATTATGATTATGAAATTAGGTCACATCGTTGCGCCCGTCTTGCTCGCCTCGCTCGTACTTTTCGGTTGTGAAGCCAAAAAGCCACCGGCTGATGCGGCTACTCCAGCGGTGCCCCCTGCTGCGGCAGTAACCCCAGCGGTGGCGGCGACTGCAAATGCCCCTATGGCCCCAAAGACATGCACGAAGGACAGTATGAAGGCGTCTGTTGATGCCAGCTGCAAGGCTGAGTGCAAAGACGTCAAGGGCAAAAAAGCAAAAGCGTGCATGAAAAAATGCACTCAGACAGCATCAGCCGGTCATGACTGCATGGCACATTGTGATTCGACCATGAGCCACGATCACCAATGCCAGACACACTGCGCCTCTTCACCAACAGGCGGAATGGATAAAAGCTGCGCTCAACACTGCGATGGAACAAGCACCGCAGCGCATGACTGTGAAAAGCATTGTGAAGGCCACAAAGATCCACAAGCGAAGGCTTGCGTCAGCCACTGCGCCCATTAAAAGTTAATCAGGGGGCAAGGAAGCCCCCTCATTGGTTTAGTCTGCCTGTAACTCGATCGTACCCTCTACCGTAACAGACACAATCTGTTCACCGGCCAAAAGGACCGGTGAGGACGCAGCATCAGAACCCTCCAACGACATGGCCCTATTCGCCCGAAGCGGTTGATGATTATTGCTGTGTGTGTTGACGTTGAGCGTCACGATGCGATATCGCTTTCTTCCGAGCTGCTTTGACACCAGATCCGCTCTAGATGCAAAGCCCTTTAGGGTTTCCGCAATCAAATGGTCCTCAGCTTCGCGTAATTTCTCAGCTGAAACCATGTAGTCGATAGATTCGACTTTAAGCGTTTTTTGCAGAAGTCCGATCACCCCCGCCAAGGCATCAAGATTCTTGCTTTCAAGACGAAGGGATTGCTGAACACTCCACCCTGTCACCTTCTGATCCTGATAGGTCGGCTGGGTCTGGTAGTTAAGGGTCTGGTAATCAACATCGGGGACTTTTTTAAGCGTTTCTAACGCAGATTTCAGCGCCCCATTAACTTCATGAGCAAGACTTTCCGCATTCGCTCCGGTGCTCCGGGCATAGAGGATGGCGATCAGTGTGTCTTGACTGGCCTTGCTTTCTAAAGATGCTGTGAGATTAATACGATCATAAGCCTGGTTGCTTTCTCCCGGGAAAGAAGGCTCCAAGGGCAGCACTACTAAGAGGCCAATATAAAGCAAACGGATCCCTCGTCTCATGGTGTTCCTCGATGATTAGTTCGAACCAAACAGATTGGAGCCACCACCACTAAAGCCTGCGATGATGGGCGCCACAATGGCAATGAACTGTGGCGCATGATGCCTGATGGAAAATTCAAATCCATGCTCACGAATCCAATCCTTCGTGTTGACTTCAGGCTGATCATGGGCGATGAACTGATGCATCCGTCGATTCCAATAAAGAGTTGCAGAACCGTAAACAGTCAACAGCTGCACGCTAAAGGCAATACCCCAGAATTGGTAGATAGAAGACATCACCCCGAGAATGCTTTTTTTAGTCTCCGAATCGTCCAAAATGGAAATCGGCCATTCTAGCCAGCAACCCATATGCAGCATGCCAAATAACATGATCAGCGAGCCAATGATGACACTCTGATCAAGGCAATGATCGCGCATCAAATAAAAATCGAGGGCATTGTCGACATCCCGCCTTGGTTCCGTCACGGCGGCACAGATCGCCAGTAAAAGCATGATCCCTGAGAGAACCGCAAGGAGATTGATGGAAATAATGGCGATCCAGACTGATTCTGCGACCGATGGACCAATCAAAGAGGAAGCAGAAACCCAATCGAAGGTCGTAGCGAAAATATTATTGTAGATAGCTGAATGTTCATCGACACTTCGCAAGCGAAGGAGATCAAGCATCACAATAGCGAGCCCTGCAAGAAGAACCGGACGAATTGATGAGGTCTGATGGCAACGGTTCAGGGTTCCTATGCTCCACATCATGCTCATGATATATCCCCAAACGAGGAGGAGACAGCTCCCTTCCCAAAATATCCGTCCTCGATACTCTCGTAAGGTGGCCACAGGAGTGATGGCTTGATCTGATAAAGCCTTGAGGATCTCCGTTCGAATTCTGAGACTATCAGGCGCATTCATCTCAAAAATCGCATAGGTTCCTATTTGGATGAATACCGCAATGAGCGCGACCAATAGCCAAGATTTTCCTTTAAAGATAGGGGGTAGGAATGACATGGATCGCCTCTTGATGATCAGTAAGGTTTATTGGGCGCCAAGGTCAATGGGTATTCCAACACGATGAGATGCATCCATCTCGCCCCCCACCGGGGCACCCTTTTGGACCGATACGCCCTGCCGTTTCGCTGGCCCTTCTAAGGCATTCATCAGTGTAGCAAGGCGCTGACTTGCAAGGGCATCTAGCGCACTTGTCGAGAGGCTTTTCCTTAAAACTAAAGCGCGGCGAAGGCGCTCATAAAAATCCGGAGTCGCGCTCGCTCTGCCAAAAAAACCGCCCACGACACTGACGCGGTCGGGACTCCGCCCTGTTTCCTGCTGATACGCTAAGACGACCTCATGATCCCCTTGAGGACTTTCTTTTATCAATTTTTCCAAGGCGACCTGTGCGGCGGGATCGCTCGTATTGACCGCATCAGGTGATTCACCGGGGGCCAAAGAAACTTCGAGCAGTTTTCCAACGTCACTGGCGACAGACAAGGATTTTAGAGCATCCAGATCGGCGCCCTTCTCAACGCCACCATGAAGAATCAGTTTGACCCCAGGTGTTTTCGCTAATTGATGGATGAGGGCGATGAGTTTTCCTTCCTCTGGGGGGGAGAGTGTTGCATGGCCAGGATCGAAAAGGACCACCGCATCGCCCGACTCATTAAGTCCAATAAAAGACCCAACAGCATGAAAAGGGGCAGTGACGATTTTCCCGATGAAGCCTGCCAGCGCATCGAAAACAATCTTTCCAAGAGGGATCTCAGGTTGATCTAAGCGTCCTTCTATCGGGATCGAAGCCTTTATCTTTCCATCCCGATCTTTGAGAAGACTGAACGCTAATTCGAGCGGCAGTGAAGTCGCTTTTGGGCTCTCAATTTTTTCGCCTAAGGTGATGTTGTCGAGCACGATGTCATTCGTACTCGTCAGTGCGCTATCGACGACCTGGTAGCGAAGCTGGAGGTCCAGCGTCCCAGACTCAATGCGGCGACCTGCAAAGGTTGCACTGTAAGGTGACAGAGTAGACAGCACAACATGACGAAAGACAACGCCAAGATCGAGATAATCCATGGCCGCCAGAGGGCTCAATGTACCATCGATCCTGGCTTCACCATAGGGTTGAATCCGGCCACTCAGATCGAGATTCACTCTCCCCTTTGGTGCAAGCGAAAATCCTGCGATGGCCCCACCAAAAGACTCTATTCGGGTTGCAAATGGAATCACAAGACTGGCATCACTGAAATCAAGAACCCCTTTTTGAATCACGATTCGCCCAATGGACAGATTGAATGGCACGGGCTTGTCCTTGGATTGACTGGTGGTTTTATTGTTGAGTGGTAAGGCCGGGTCAGGCTTTTCTTTTTCTCGTTTCAAGGCTGCTTTTTGAGCGGGTACAAGATCTGAAATATTGGACTGTTTATCTTCACGAATAGCCACCACACCATCAGGCTCTAGAAGGCGAACTTCCTTGATCATCAATCGCTGGGGCGAAAGATTCATCTCAAGACCACGAAGCCAAAGATCACGCCAAGATAAAAACTTACTGTCACCTTTGAGCGACACCAGCTGGAGGTTACTGAGATGGATATCGCCCTTTACTGTGCCTTTTAAAGGATCTTCACTGTGTTGCGCATTGACGGCCAGTTTGGATGACAACTCAGCATCTTTGAGATGTAAGGCCACCCCATCCCCAAGGAATGGATCTAGGGGCTTGAGATTCATCCGGTCCAATTGAACATCGGCCTTAAGCACTTGAGCAACAGGGTCCAAGGCCCCCTTAAGATCTATCGTGCCCCCTTGACGAATAGAGGCATGAACACTGAATGGAATCGGCGTCTTCGCCTCGCTGGAGATCTTTTGAATGTCAAGACCCATATCAACCAGGTCGTAAGCCACTTCAACGGGATGACTCTTGTCCCTCATCGAGATATTCACTTGATCCATCTTGAATTCATCAAGATCGACAATGAAAGGGGGTGTTTCAGGAGCCGCCGCGTTTTGAGCCACGGAAGGAGCCGCATTTTTAGGCGTGAACAGCGAGAGAGGATAAAGATCCCCACCGGCGTTACGAGTGATACCGAGATGGAGTCCAACTGATCTCATGCTACCGATATGAGCCCGTCGATTTGCCACATTGATAGCGCCATTGAGCACATCAAAGGACTGTAATACCAGCAACGGGTCTTGTGATTCGGAACTCACCACGTTGAGGTCCCTAAAACCAAGTCCAAGGTGGTCGATTTGTATGTCTGGCGGTCCTTGACCGATGAGGGCATGAACGCTCATGGCCATCTTAAAGGTATTGAGATTGATCCCAAAGGGAACAGCGAATTGCTGTGTCATCGCATCGACACCGATGTCATCCACGTTGAGGGCCGAAAGATCAATCGTCCAAGGCGTCACAGGGACATCATCAGGCGCCGTCGTCGTCAAGGTTGGAGGCGATGAAACCACGGAGGCTGGTTTATTAGGGCCCTTCAGGCCTGCCTCCCAATTACTGTGTCCCGCCTCATCCATCGTCAGATGGAGATGACCTTTCGACAAAGAGAACGCCGGAATCAGGAGTGTTTTAGCAGCGAGGTCAGCCTGGATATTGTCCAGATGGAGATGATCAAGGGTGATCAGAGGCGCATTCGCATCTGAGAGGCTAAAACCTTGAAGGTCGACCTGCGTTTTTTCAATGAATAAGGACGGTTGTTTCGATTGCCCTTCGAAACGATAATGAAGATCAACACTCACAACACCTTGGAGCTGGCTCAAAGAGGCCAGACCCTTGACATAAGGCCAGAGCGTGTCCAGTTTGAGGCCCGTGATACCCAGAGCCCCTTCCGAGGCCATTGGACTCAGGCGAAGTGTGCCTTGCCAGTCGAGGTTTCCACCCTCTGGAAGAAGGGCATGAAGGCCATAGTTCCCCTCCTGGTTCTCAAGCGTCGAAATATGGGCGAGCGTCAACGAGAGATGTTCTGCCTTCGTCGAATAGAAGGGTTCGATCTGGCGATTCTCGAAAGCGACTGCGCCATCGATCAAGGACGCGCTTTCGATCAGCAGTCTCGGCAGCGCTGCCTCTTCAGGGGGCGGCGGCGGAGAAGGCTCATTGGATTTCATGCCCTTGAGGATTTCAAGAAGATTGATCTCCCCGTTAGCGTCCTGGATCAGCGCCAGAGAAGGCGCACTGAGGCGGAACTCTGAAATAGTGGGCGCCCAATGCCAGAGGGTTCCAATGAGATCAACATCGACAACACCCTGATCCAGAGAAAAGACGAGGGCTCCCTTCTGATCGAGAAGCGAAAGACGATCGATCTCAAGACGAAACGAAAAGGGATTAAAGTGGATCGACTCGATACTGACCGGGCACTTCAGGAAGTCACCCAGCTGATGCGGCAAGAAACGCTCTAGCGCCAAAGGAAGGATCAAGAAACCGAGCAGCGCGTAAGCGAGGATGATACCTATCCAACGCTTTGATTTTCGATAAATCAGGGACCTCGCGGCCACTAACCCAGAGATCATTCCACTCATTCGAGATCGCTCCTGCTGTGATGATGCACGTTGATCCAGTGACCTCATCAGCTTCCATCACCCAAAGACGATTGCATTATAAGGATTTAAAGACCTGGGGGAATCTTCACACCCCTCGCCTTTAGCGACGAGGATGCGTTTCTGTTCGGTTGCGCCGACGCTAACCATGCGCCTACTGATGCATTTCCCGCTCACGTTGTTTAAGAAGCTTATTGGCTTCCCGGAAGACCTCTTTTTGTTGTTGAGGGGGCAATCGCTGAATCTCGTTGCGATGATCATAGAGGGTGTTGAGATTCTTCTGAGTCTCGGTTTCAGGGGGTTGCCGATAGTGAGGAGCCCCTGAACCATAGTAAGCCGGGTAACTAGGATAACCATAGCCATACCCATAGGAGGGATAACCGTAACCATAGGGGGGGTATCCATAAACCGGGGACCCGCCATAGCTTGGGTAGTCACCCCACCCCCCGTTATTAGCACCGAATCCACCCCATCCGGCACAACCGGTCGATAAAAGGAAAAGGGCTCCGAGTAAGGTTCTAGGATTCATGAGGATAAAGATGCCATCAAGGCAATGGGATCCATACCGTTAAGGTCTGAGATTCAAAAAACGTCACCGTGTGATACCGGATTCTCATCTCTTCTGGTTGAAGATGAAAATAATCGCGCCAGCCGACCCTTTGGAGGGATGATGAGAGTGAACGGATATTCAACTTCCAGTCAACGAATCCACAATCCACACCCCTCTTGGCGAGAACTCATCCTATCAAGGGTCAGAAGCGAGATAGGCTTCACAGAGGGTTCACCAAGACCACTCAAAATATAAAATCACAGGTGCCTTAGTTTTTTTTATGATGAATGCTGGCCATGACATCAAGTGCGCTCTTGAAAGGTGCGCTCGAAACGCTGACTTCACCACGCAAAGGATTATCAAGGACAACAATGACCGTCACGATTCCAGAGAGGTAAAAAACATAGCATCCCGTCAAAAGAAGGTGAGTTCGAAACGACGGTAAATCAAAGAAAAAAAGGATAGGGATATTAAGAAATGCCCCACCAATAATAATTAGCCAGAAGATAGGCGGGATTCTGAGGTTAACCCCATCGATCCGCATCCTTCTCGCCTTCACCATGTCAGAAAATGCCGAGACAGCTTCCGCATAAATGATAGGTTGGTTCCTTGCCTTTGGTTCTAAATGTGCAATTTTCTGATGCAAGGTGGTCATGAGATCTGTACCGCCCGAAGGAGACGCGCCATGCTTCTGTGCTGGCCATTCAACCGCCATGATCTGCTTCGTGTAACTCTCGATGTCCTCGAGGATAGCTTGGTGTGATGGATCATCTAAAACACTCACACACCGATACAACTGGATGATTGACGCCGACTCCTCATCAACCAAATCATAGATCTTGTCGTAGTTCTGCCATGTCGCGACGGCAACCAAACCCAACAATAGTCCATATAACATTCCAATGGCACCGAATATGGCGCTCACGGCTTGATCAGCCTCTTGGGATTTGTGGAAGTATTTACTGATAACGCCTCGGGTCGCCACCAGTCCAGTGAGTGAAAGGCCTAGAAAAATGACCTTTATGACAAGTCCTACCTGCCAAGTTGGTCTGTCGTAAATCCAATACATATCCATTCAGTCACAATCTCTCTTCTTGACATCCTCCCCGGCCTGAAGGCCGGAGATTCTTACTGCGCTTGGATCTGGCATTGAGCCACCCCCAAAAGCCGCTTCGGCGGGTTCCTGCTGCTGACGACCCTCGGGCGTCGTTCACTTCACAGGCGATCCGGGCTGTGCTCACGCACCCGAGGGAAGCGTCCATCGTATCCTGCCCTTCGTCTCGCAGTATTTTCATCCCGCGAGCCAGGATGTTGATCGCACCGACGACATCGGCGTTTTCCTCGAACCCACAATCCATGCAGGCAAATCGGGATTGCGTCCGGCGGTTATCCGCCGATACGTATCCGCAGCATGGGCATTCGCGGCTTGTGTTCTTCGGGGGAACAGCAACGAGCCAACCCCCGTTCCATGACAACTTATAGTCCACTTGACGACGAAACTCGAACCAACCTTGATCGAGGATGGACTTATTGAAGCCCGATTTGGCTCGAACGTTTTTCCCCGGTTGATCGAGAGTTCCTGCCGCTGACCTCGACATATTCCGACCTTTTAAATCCTCGTCAGGTCCAAGTCTGAACGGGTAGGCTTGAAGTCGCTTCATGGTGTCATGATACCCTTGGCCTGTTGACAGCAACAACCACATCAGACGGAAGACACGGCGTTTTTAAAATGCGTATTCATTCGGTCTTTGTCACCACGTATCGGCGAAAGGTTTTCGATAGCGATTATTCGCCAGTACATCGAACAACAACAGACGCCACATTGAGCCTGTCAAATCCGGTCGGTTACACCGACCACGCCTTATATCCCCGCTCTGAACAGCAGGGTTCTAAGGCGGACCGGATAAAGCCGTTCTGATGATCTGATAGGGGATTTTGGGTCGGGGCGAAAGGATTCTAACCCTCGACTTTAAACTCCTGAAGAGCGCACCCTAGCCCTTTAAACACCTTCCCACCTCCATGGAATGAGAGAGCAGATAAGCCCTCAGGAAGGTCTAATCGCTAATAATTACGCTCAACAGAGAATCTTGCAAGATCCTCAAGGGCCTGACGATAAGGGGATGGTGGCAGAACACTCAGGGCCAAAATGGCCTTATTAGCCTCCTCGACGGCACGGCCAGAGGTGTACTCAATCGCACCTGTCGACTGAACGACGGCAAAGACGTCCATAAATGCATCGCGATTACCCTCCTCGATCGCGCTCCGAAGGATGCTGGCCTCCGACGGATTAGCATGGGCCATGGCATAGATGAGGGGGAGAGTCGGTTTGCCATCGGCAAGGTCATCACCCAGATTTTTTCCGAGCTCTTCAGTCTTTGCCCGATAATCTAAGGCATCATCAATCAGCTGAAAGGCAATCCCCAAATGGAGACCATAACGCGTCATGGATTCTTCTACCCCGTCATTCGCGGCTGAAAGGACCGCTGCGAGCTGAAGTGCCGCTGAAAAAAGGATCGCCGTTTTACGGGAGATGACTTCAAGGTAATGGGCTTCCGTCGTTTCAGGGTTGTTACAGTTCAACAGCTGGAGCACCTCGCCCTCTGCAATGGCTGTTGTGGTCTGCGAAAGGATATCCATGATTCGAAGATTTTTAACCCGAACCATCAGTTCGAAGGAGCGGGAATACAGATAGTCTCCCACCAGGACGCTTGCCGAATTACCCCAAAGGGCATTGGCGGTATCCCGCCCCCTGCGAAGCGTCGATTCATCGACAACATCGTCATGTAACAACGTTGCGGTATGGATAAATTCAACCACCGCAGCCAGGGTGATGGCATGGAGATCCTTGCAGGAGAGCGCTTTGGTAGCCAGCAAAAGCAACATCGGTCTTAATCGCTTACCCCCGCTATTCACAATGTAGTGACCAATTTGGTTGATCAGCACAACATCTGATTTCAGCTCTTCAAGGATGAGTTGATCGACGGCATTGGTCTCATCCTTGACGAGATCGCGAATGCTGGCGAAATCGGTGGGGGTGGCAGGCGAGATAGCAGTGAAGGTCATAACGTTGTTGGTAAAAAGACGCTGCCCAGTCGAACGGGGAGATATCGCCACTAAAAGAAAGCCGTGATGCTAGGTTCGCACAATGAGACTGTCAAGAATCAGGCCAAAGCATCAGACTGATCAAGGTCTCATCCACTGGCTGCACCCTCTTCTCCCGGAATTTCGCCCTCATATGGGGTTGCGTAATCACACTCCTTTTGGGGGCAGACCTTCTCAGCGCCGCGGCGCTTGGTGATCTTGAGGGTCAAGAGCGGCCACTGGCAATGAGGGCAAGGTTCTTTGATCGGCGGGTTCCAAACCGCATAACTGCAGCTCGGATAAGTAGAGCACGAATAGAACAGCTTGCCGAATCTCGATTTACGTTTCGTGAGATTACCTTGGTGGCATTCTGGACACTCAACCCCAGTGTCCTCTGGCTTTTCAAGCGGTTCGATGTGTTTGCAACCGGGATATCCGCTGCAGCCAATAAATTTGCCATAACGCCCCGTTTTTATAATCAGGGGCGATTCGCATTTAGGACAGGTTCTTCCCTCGACCACTTCAGGGGCAGCCTGGGTGCCGTCATCTTTGAGGTTTCGAGTGTATTTACATTCCGGGTATGTGGTGCAGCCGACAAAGCGGCCGTTGCGGCCCAGCCTTATAGACAACTTATTGCCACAGTCAGGGCAAGCCTCATCCATTTCCTCGTGGGTGACATCCTCGCGCTTAAGACTCTCATCCTTCTCCTCGACTAAACGGATGAAGGGGTCCCAAAACTCCCGCATGAGGGGAATCCAATTCTTCTCACCGCGAGACACTGCATCAAGATCATCTTCAAGATGCGCCGTGAAATGATAGTCCACGTACTGTGTAAAGTGTTCGGTGAGGAACTTATTGACAATACGGCCAACGTCGGTCGGATAAAAGCGCTTGGTCTCAAGCTCCGCGTATTTTCTTTGTTGGAGGGTCGAAATGATCGAGGCGTAGGTTGAGGGGCGACCGATCCCGTACTCCTCCAAGGTCTTCACCAGGCTCGCTTCAGTAAACCTTGGGGGTGGCTCGGTGAAATGCTGGTTCGACAGGATATCAAGCAGTGTGACCTTCTGGCCTTGAGTCAATTTCGGCAGAAAGCCTTCCTCATCATCCGCAGTGTCATCATCTTGACCTTCAAGATAGACGCTCATGAATCCCGGTGAAGCCACCGTTGATCCATTCGCCCTAAACACCCCTTCCAATCCATCACCACACGCCAAATCAACGGCCACGGTGTTGATGGTCGCGTGAACCATCTGTGACGATACGGTTCGCTTCCAAATCAGCGCATAGAGCTTTAACTGGTCTGGACTCAGGCGGGTCTTTACTTCATCAGGGACTCTGAACGCTGAAGTCGGACGAATAGCCTCGTGAGCCTCCTGCGCATTCTTGCTCTTCGTCTTATATTGCGGGGGCTTATCAGGCACATTAACGCTGCCAAAGCGCTGGGCAATCAGCTCCCTTAATTCAGCAACGGCGTCATTGGCCAGAGTAACCGAATCGGTGCGCATATAGCTGATGAGACCCACAGTCTCACCGCCAAGATCAATACCTTCATACAATTGCTGGGCGACGGTCATGGTGCGCCGGGTGGTGAAGCCGAGCTTTCTGGAGGCTTCCTGCTGAAGGGTGGACGTCGTGAAGGGCGCTGCTGGATTGCGCTTTCTTTCTTTTTCCTCGATTTTCTGAACAGTCAATCGACCGTGTGATACAGATTCCAATAAGTGGCGGGCAGCATGCGCCTCCGTTTCTCCGGTGAGACTGAACTGCTCGATCTTGTTTCCCTCAAGATGGGTCAATCGCGCCTTAAAGGTCTGCCCTTCCGCCGATGCGTTGGCGACGATAGACCAATATTCCCGACTGATAAATTGTTCAATTTCGAGCTCTCGTTCGACAATCATCCGGAGCGCAGGGCTCTGCACGCGCCCAGCCGAGAGTCCACGGCGGATCTTCTTCCACAACAAAGGTGAAAGCTTAAAACCCACTAAATAATCGAGTGCTCGACGCGCCTGTTGCGCATTGATGAGATCGGTAGACAGCTGTTTGGGATTTTCAATCGCCTCGGTGACAGCGCGCTTAGTGATTTCATGAAAGACCACCCGGTACACGGGTTTGTTGGTCAATAATTTTTTCTGCTGGAGAATCTCATGAATATGCCAAGAAATAGCCTCCCCTTCTCGATCTGGATCAGTCGCTAGAAAAAGCGTATCAGCCTTTTTTGCGGCCTTGGCGATCGACTCAACGTGCTTCTCGTTGCGTTCAATCAGCTCGTATCGCATCGCAAAATCATCGTCCGGATTGACTGCCCCCTCTTTGGGCACCAAGTCCCTCACATGACCGTAGGAGGCGAGGACTTGGTAATCTTTGCCGAGATACTTCTCAATGGTCTTGGCCTTAGCCGGAGACTCTACTATGACGAGGTTATGACCCATCTCGGTTCATCGTTACTGTGCGTGATCGCATTAAAGGGGGAAGGCTACGTCCGTGCATCAGGGCAAGCCTAGTGCAATGATTGCGGCAAATTACCATAGACCAGGTGCTCCATTCTTGCAAAGGCCAACTCCTCATCTGGCTGACTGAAAAGAACCATCAGGATCATCCATTTAAGGTTATCAAGCGTGATATGGGCTTCATTGAGCGCCATAACCCGATCAATCACCAGTTCACGACTAGCCGGCGTTAGGATGCCTGATTGTTCAAGAAACATCAGTAAACCCCTTCCCTCAGCGTCCAATCGAGCCTCCTCTGCCCCTGAAAAGACCCGAAAGGCGGGGGTGGAAACCGTTTTGATATCGTGGTTTTCGGTCAGGGTATCCAGCCATTCAAGGGCTTTGGATATTTCAGCTTGAGGAAAACCCGCTTCTAAAAGATCGGTACGGACCTGATCAACATCTGCTTGATCATCACCGTCACTATCCATGAATTTCTCAAACAGATAAATCAGCACATCAAACACGTTTTCTTTCATGAACACCCTGATGGTTTGAATCGAGGACAATGGAATGGTAACAGGATCGTCAACGAGGGTTCATTTTTAGACGAAGCCGCCCATGGACCGAGGACCTCGCATCAAGGCAATAGATCCTCATCCATGCTCCCCTCTTTTTTTTATAGAGTATCAACAGACCGTGGGGCGTGTGTAATGTTTTTAGCTTCATGGAAGAAGGCCCGCTCATGACGCCCTCGGATCGCCCCGATCCTCAGCCGTATGACCTTTCCTGAATCGGGGAGGCCGCATTTTTGGTTCTCGCTTCGCCGAAGCACCATCCTTCGGGGGTCAAGTTCCAGACGTTCTTCGGGATAGCTCCCGCACCTCCTCCAAAGGGTTACCGTAAATGTCCCTCAAATTCGTGGGCCACGTGGATGATCTGTCAAGGGCTCATTGAAATACCGAAGTTCAAAATAAACAACATCCGATAAGGATGTCTTCAGCCTGAGCGGCTCTTTTTTCCTCATTCCATAGAGTGGGTTTACAGCCGCTATCAGGAAGGGTCTTCCGGTGCCCCGCTGCTTTTGAAGTGGCACCCATCTCAGATAAGCCACTCGTCTTCTTCTAGACCGCGTGACGGTCTGAGTCTCCAAGGAGGCGCGGCGCTCTTCTTGGGTCAGGTCCCCTTGGATAGTGAACGCTTTTTGAACAGCATGGAACATAAGGGTCCGCCTATGCTAACCATCAAATCCCATGCACGCGCTAAAAGAGCAAAAGTAGATTAAAATCGCTAACAACGAGGCGCATTTCCGCAGACGTTTAAGGAAGGAATCGGCCGGATAAAATCTGAAGATGCCCTAGGGTCTCCTGCTATGCAGTGACTCTTCGCTGCGGGGCTCTGAGTATCCATCTCCTTCTTTTGTGTGAAGAGAATGGGTGTACTCAGCCGTTGGGGCAGCGCGAGCGCGATATCAACCCAGCCTGCAACAGACGCCATATCGGCTTGGGATTACAACCTCCAGAAGACAGGACCCCCCCATTTAGGGCGGAGAGGCATCAAAAATGGGATCTCATTCGATAAAATCACAAGACACCCTCCGAACCCCAAAGATTTGATATCCATGGCCCTACTTCCCATCCTTGAATTTCCGGACGCACGCCTCAGAATCAAAGCACAGCCTGTTTCTAAGGTCACCGAGGAGACGCGTCAACTCATTGATGACATGCTGGAAACCATGTACGCCGCCCCCGGTATCGGTCTTGCGGCTACCCAAGTCAACATCCCTCAATGTGTTTTGGTGCTGGACCTATCGGAAGAAAAAAACGAGCCTCTCGTCTTGATCAACCCTGAACTGCTCCATCGGGAGGGGCAAGAAGAAACCGAAGAAGGCTGCCTTTCGGTGCCGGGGGTCTTTGAAAAAGTCAAACGTGCCGAAAAAATCAAGGTCAAGGCACTCAATCGCGATGGAGCGGTACAAGAATTCGAAGCTGAGGGCCTTCTCGCTGTCTGTATCCAACATGAAATGGATCACCTGGTGGGGAAACTCTTCGTAGACCTCTTATCCCCGCTAAAACGGCAACTGGCCCGAAAAAAGGCCCGGAAGGACCAGCGACAGAGGGAACCAGGAGCCTCACCGGCGAAATCCGGCAGGGGCCTGTGAGGATCGTCTTTGCAGGAACCCCTGAATTTGCAGTCCCACCACTAGAGGCTCTGCTGGCGGCCTCCTACGATGTTTGTGCGGTCTACACGCAGCCTGATCGCCCTTCCGGCCGAGGCCGTAAACTCACGGCCAGCCCCATCAAAGCGATCGCTCTATCCAAAGGCATCCCCGTCTACCAACCCGAATCATTCAAAAACGAGGAAACCATTGAAGCCTTGGCGTTACTCCAACCTGATCTGATGGTTGTCGTGGCCTATGGACTCATCCTGCCGCTGCGTGTCATCAACATCCCCCGCCTCGGGGCGATCAACATTCATGCCTCTCTCCTCCCAAGATGGCGAGGTGCAGCACCCATTCAGCGCGCCGTGATCGAAGGCGATCCAGAGACCGGCATCACCATCATGCACATTGAACCCCGCCTCGACGCGGGCCCTATGCTGTTGAAGAAAGCCATTGCCATCCAGCCTGATGAAACGGCCGGCGAACTCCATGACCGCCTGGCAGTCCTTGGTGCTAGCGCTTTGATAGAGAGTTTGCCCTTGATTGATCTTGGCACCGCGTCGGCCATCGTTCAAGATGAATCCCAAGTAACGACCGCCGCCAAGATACACAAGGAAGAAGCGCGGCTTGATTTTTCTCAATCGGCGATCGCTCTTGAACGAAAAGTTCGAGGATTTAATCCCTGGCCTGTCGCGGAAACCATTTTTCGTGGCGAGATACTCAGAATTTGGCGGGCTACAGCGATTCCATTGGACGCGCCTGGCACGCCAGGATCTGTCATCATTGGTCCTGGAACGCTCGATGTCGTGACCGGCCATGGCATGCTGAGACTTCTCGAACTGCAGCTTCCCGGTGGCAAACGCATCCGTGCTATAGATTTTCTCAACGCACAAAGTGAAGGCTTAACGTTCCTTGGAGAACCCGTTTGAATTGCCGCGTGTTAGCTGCAGATATTCTCTTGGCCATTACCCGCGATGGGAAATCACTCTCAACCACCTTAGAACCCGCGCTTCAGACCCTCTCACAGGCTAACGATCGAGCCTTTGTGCAGGCACTCGTTTACGGCGTGCTCCGTTGGTACTATCGCCTGGCCCATCTTCTTGAAATGATGACCCGAAAACCCATTAAGGATGATCGTGTCCGCATGCTGGCGATCATCGGGTTTTATCAACTGACGGCGATGCGGGTGAAACCGCATGCCGCTGTCAGTGAAACGGTCTCTGCGGTCCGAGAAACCTGGGCAAGACCTCTGATTAACGGTCTGTTGAGGACTTACCAGAGAGACTCAGCAGCGTTGAATGCCCGCCTGGACCTCGAGCCTGTCAGCGCCACAGCACACCCGGCTTGGTTACTGGAGAGACTGGAGGCAAGCTGGCCTTTGGCCTTCAAGGACATCATCGCGGCCAACAACCAGCCACCGCCTATGACGCTGAGAGTTCATTTAGGTCGTTGGACCCAAATAGCTGCGCTGGAGCGCCTCCAGGAAGCCGGCATGATGGCCGAACCCGGCGAGGTGGCCCCGACGGCGGTGCGTCTTAAACAAGCGGTCCCGGTGAGTCAGATACCAGGATTTTCCGAAGGTTACTTTTCCGTTCAAGATGAAGCAGCGCAGCTGGCCGCTGATCTTTTGAACCTCCAGCCTCAACATCGTGTTCTGGATCTGTGTGCTGCCCCCGGAGGCAAATCAGCCCATATCCTTGAAGCAGCACCCGGACTCAAACAGTTGGTGGCGGTCGATATTGCGCCCGACCGATTAGAAAGAGTTCGGGAGAACCTAGACCGAATGGGCGGTCATGCCGCTCTAATCGCTGGTGATGCCTTGCGACCTGAGATGTGGTGGGATGGTCAGCCATTCGATCGTATATTGGTTGATGCCCCCTGCTCCGCCCTCGGCGTTATCCGTCGCCATCCCGATATCAAACTGCTGCGTCAACCGGAAGATTTACAGGCGCTGTTTGAGACTCAACGTAAAATACTAAGGTCAGCGTGGACCATGCTAAAGTCGGGAGGTGAAATCGTCTATGCCACCTGCTCCGTGCTGCCCTTAGAAAATGTCGAGGTGATCTTAGACTTTTTGGCGGCCCATCCTGATGCCATCGACCTACCGATCACCGCAGAATGGGGAATCCCGCAGCGCTTTGGTCGACAGATTCTGACCGGGATGAACGACATGGACGGATTTTATTACGCGCGTATCGGGAAGCTATGCGATCAAAGCGCCTGATTTTGCTTTGGTTGATCCTGTTACATGGCGTCCTGGCCCCAAGGGCCTGGTCATCGCCCTACGGGATCTTTATCACCAGTGCCGCCGTCATGGATGCCGGTGATATCAAGACGCTGTCAGCCGACATCGACTACCGGTTTAATCCCTCCGCTATCAATGCGCTGGAAGAAGGCATTCCGTTGACACTGCTGATCAGTCTTAAGATCAGGGATCCGGAGCGTCTGTGGTTTCAACAGCCGATCGTTGAGGATCAGCGCCATATCCAGCTCCGCTATCAACCCCTGGCCAAATCCTTCCAAGTCGCCGATCTTGGGAGTGGTGCGGTACAGAATTTCGCTAGTCTAGCGACGGTTTTGGACACCTTGAGCCGACTTCGTGGCTGGAAATTCATGGGGCAGTATGCCCTTGAGAAGAATAAGACTTATGAGGCAATGCTGCGCTTCAAGCTTGACATTGAATCGCTCCCCCTTCCTCTGAGACTGGTCGCATACCTCTCCCCTGAATGGCATCTTGAATCCGAACCCTACCAATGGCGCGTAGAACCTTAAGGCCCCCCTTGACACTCTCCATCATCGCCCTCTTCCTGGCGATTTTGGTGTCCTTGCATCTAATGAGTACAGCAACTCAGGACGCATCTGAGCTTGGGGAAATGTATTCGAGCCTCGTCCTGACCAACGGTCTTGCCAGTCTCATTCTTCTTGGCTTGGTCGGCGCTAATATCTACTGGCTTTCTAGACAATTGAAGAAAAAAGCAGCCGGATCCAATCTGACCTCTCGGATGATCTTCCTGTTCAGTCTTCTAAGCCTTGCCCCCGCTTCGATTGTGTTTTATTACTCGGTCCAGTTCCTCGATCGGAGTGTCGATAGCTGGTTTGATGTCAATGTCGATCAGGCCATGGACGACGCGCTTGAATTGGGTCAAACCGCGCTCGATGAACGCATGCGCAATCTTCTGAAAGAGACAGAACAGATCGCCCAGCAACTTTCGACCTCGCCTATTTCATTGCTCGGTGTTCGCCTTGGAGAACTTAATGAAAACGAGGATGCCGATCTCACTCTGTTTAGTCGACAAGGTCAGATTATCGGCTTCAATGGGTCAAACACCGAGACGATGACCCCTAACCTGCCTGAAATCGGCATCATGGTGCAGGTTCGCCAGGGGAAGCCTTATATCGGTCTTGAGACCATCGGCCATGATGGGCTCCAGATTCGAGCTGTCGTCTCCCTGATCGGTGAGGATGCGATTTTTTTACAGGCCATCTACCGCATTCCAAGACAGTTAGCACAATTAACCGATAGCGTCCAAGCCGCTTATCAGCATTACAAAGAACTCACCTTTCTCAGGCGATCGCTGAAGTTCACCTTTACCTTAACCCTGTCGTTGATCCTCCTATTGAGTCTCCTGGCCGCCGTTTGGGCAGCATTTCTCAGTATTCGTCGCATCGTTGAGCCTGTGAGACTCCTAGCCATCGGGACCCGAGCCATCGCCGAGGGCGATTATGAAAAAAGGCTCCCGGTCAAAGACCGAGGGGAACTTGGCTTCCTGGTGGAGTCTTTTAACACGATGACCAATAAGATCGCTCAAGCGAGAGATGAGGCACAGCAATCAAAATGGGTCGTAGAACGACAACGGGCCTACCTTGAAACGGTTCTAGCCAGCCTCTCATCGGCGGTCTTGAGCCTTGACGCTGAACTTCGGGTATTGACCGCTAATCAGTCTGCAAACCATATCTTGCACGCTGATTTTGAACAGTACATCGGCTGGCCACTTGCGGTGCTCTGTGGTGCTTATCCCCACATTGCTGAACTCATGAGCCAACTAGAACTCTCGATAAAAAGCGAAGTCCCCTCATGGAAAATGGAATTAACCTTAAACAGCCCAGCGGGTCGTCAAGAACTCTTTTGCCGAGGCTCATCGCTCTATGGTAATGACGACCATTATGAAGGGCTCGTGCTCATCATCGATGACGTAACGGCCTTGATTCAGGCCCAGCGGAGTACCGCATGGAGCGAGGTTGCCCGCCGCCTGGCTCATGAAATCAAAAACCCGTTGACCCCCATCCAGCTCTCAGCCGAGCGTCTTCGGCATAAATTGGCCAAAACACTCGAGGGTCCGGATCTCGAAGTTCTCGAAAAATCGACCAGAACCATCGTTCAGCAAGTCGAGGCCATGAAAACCATGGTCAACGCCTTTGGTGAATATGCAAAGCCTTCTATCATTCAGCTGCGACCTTTAGGCATCAACCCTCTCCTAGAAGAAGTCGTTGCCCTTTACCCGCCAAATGCCGGACTCCACTTCACACTCCAATTAGATCCTCATCTCCCTGACGTCCTCGGTGATCCTGTAAAGCTGCGTCAGGTGATCCATAACCTCATAAAGAATGCCGCCGAAGCGATGCCGCAGGGGCAATCAGGTAAGATGACGATTAAAACCGCCTTTGGAGTAAGCTTTGGAACCGGTAACATAGAGCTTCGCCTGTCGGATGATGGGCCCGGAATCGCCCCGGACCAAGCGGAACGTATTTTTGAACCCTATGTGACGAGCAAGACCAAGGGAACCGGTCTTGGACTCGCTATCGTTCGTCGAATCATCGAAGAATTAGGTGGACAGATCAAACTTGATACGGCGTACCGCCATGGCGCCAGCTTTATAATTACTTTGCCTTTGGCCCAACCTCCAACCCATATGAATGATGAGCAGCGCTAACAAAACCATACTGGTGGTGGACGATGAACCTGATATCCGCCAGTTGTTACAGGATATCCTCGAAGATGAGGGGTTCACCGTAGCCGTTGCCGAAAATGCATTCAAAGCGCGTGAGGTGCGGCTGGCACAAAAGCCAGACCTGATCCTTCTCGATATCTGGATGCCGGATGAAGATGGCATCAGTCTGCTTAAAGACTGGCTCAAAGAAGATGGGGTTTGTCCTGTCATCATCATGTCGGGACATGGCACTGTGGAGACTGCCGTCGAAGCGACTCGGCTGGGGGCATATGACTTTCTTGAAAAGCCGCTGTCGATGGCAAAACTTCTGGTCACCGTGGAGCGTGCGCTTGAAACCGCTCAGCTTCGGCGGGAAAACATTGGCCTCAAACGTCGAATGGATGTCCCGGTGGAACCCATCGGCAAGAGCCTGATCATGGAAAAGCTCCGGGATCAGGTCAAGCGCCTCGCCCAACATGATGCCCGGGTCCTCCTGATTGGAGAACCTGGAGCGGGTAAAGAGACCCTCGCCCGTTTTCTTCATCATCATAGCCCGCGACGTGAAGGGCCGTTTGTCGACGTCGGTGTCGGCACGATTGAAAGCAGCAATTCAGCGGTTGAATTCTTTGGCCGCGTCGATGGTGATCTCGTTCAGCAAGGACTTTTAGAGCAAGCCCATGGGGGCACCCTATTTCTCGATGAAGTGGCTCACATGGAACCTGAAACCCAGGTTCGCCTGATGAGCGCGCTCGAATCAAATTCGTTTTCAAGGGTCGGAGGCAGCGAATTGATTCATGTCGACGTTCGCGTCATCGCATCAACCTGCCGCTCACTCGAAGATGAAGTCCGCAATGGACGATTTCGGGCTGAACTTTATTACCTCCTGAACGTGGTCTCCTTGAGGGTGCCTTGTCTCCGCGATCATAGTGAAGATATTCCCGATCTGCTGAAGTTCTACGTCGACTATTTCGTGAGCCGGGAAAAGCTCCCCTTTCGACGCTTTCCCGTCGCTGTTCAGAATTTCCTCAGAAACTACCCCTGGCATGGCAATATTCGTGAACTGAAGAATCTGGTCCAGAGAATCCTGATTTTGGGGAATGGCGAAGATGTGGAATTAGATGAGGTCAAGACGGCCGTCGGTGACTCCGTGGTAGAAATCAACCCGCAGGCCGCCGAACAGCCAGACTTTTATAATCTACCGCTCAAAGAAGCCCGGGAACACTTCGAAAAAGCCTATCTCGAATACCATCTCAATAAGTATTCTGGAAGCGTGGCCCGGCTATCAAGTGCGATTGGTCTCGAACGAACACACCTCTACCGGAAACTCAATTCCCTCGGTATCAGGTTTCGCGAAAAGCGCTAACCCGGGGAACCCAGCTATCCGCCGTGACGGACCGCGAGGACGTCACAATGGGCATGGTTGACCACGCCCGACGCGGTCGACCCCAGCAATAAACCAAGACCATGTCGACCATGGGATCCGACGATCACAAGGTCTGCCTTCAACCCATCAGCCTTGCTAACGATCTCATGTTTTGGACTGCCCAGTTCGAGATGACAGTGCGCATCATCCATGCCGTGATCTCTCGCAAAATCAAGAAGACGTTTGCGGGCGTTGTCTAGAAGGACCTCGGTCAGGTCGTTTTCAAAGGGGGACACCATGCCAAGATGGGTATCCAGCGGCATTAAATACTCCACCACATGAATCACATGCAACGTCGCGTTGAACTGTTCCGCCAGCGCAAAACCTTGGCTAAAGGCTTTGCTGCCGGTGGCCGAGAAATCATGGGCAACCAATAGGGTCTTGTAATGGATCATCGCCATCTCCTGCGAAGTGTATTGGATAAAACCGCTCTGAAATGCCTATGATTATCTGAACAATCTAGGCTTATCTCTTCCTGTTTCAGTAGAGGTGCTTTCACGCCGCCACCAGAAGGGGCTGCGCCAGAGGCAAGAACTCTCCACAGGCTGCCACGGCAGAGCTTGCCGCAGTTTTTAGTATCACCGCCGCATTGAAGTCGCGGTCGATGTTCAATCCACAGTCGCAACGCAGCCATTCCTTGCCTAGCGGCATATCGTGGAGCTGACCGCATCCAGAGCACACCTTTGTGCTA
>QYQA01000022.1 GCA_007280285.1 Methylococcus sp.
CGGCAAGCTCTGCCGTAGCAGCCTGTGGAGAGTTCTTGCCTCTGGCGCAGCCCCTTCTGGTGGCGGCGTGAAAGCACCTCTACTGAAACAGGAAGAGATAAGCCTAGATTGTCCAGATAATCATAGGCATTTCAGAGCGGTTGGTTTGTTGTTGGTCGTCGGCCTAAAGAGGGGAAGGGCGCGGATCCTTGCATCGATTTCATCGCGAAGGGCCAGAAACTCTGGGCTTCCAAAAATCTTAAAGCGGGCCGCGAATTCCTCGCTGTGCATGCTCTCGGGAAGGTCCTTAAGGGGTGGGATAAATTGGGCTTCTTCACTCCCTTCGCTCAGCATCCGCTGGACATGAAGCGCGGCTTCTTGGGAACTCACCGCTAGTTTTCCAAAAGCGGCCCCAGATTCATCGGCGGCCAGATCGATAAAACTGAAACCGCTGCCATCGTGCGTGTCGTGCATTTCTTTAATCAGACTGACTATTTCAACGAGGGTGCCTTGGCCTGACATGGCAAGGAGTGCTGCCGCTAAGAAATGCTTGGCGGTATCGACCCGCTTGTTGAGGAGGACGTTACGCCGTTTAGGGCCTGCATCGGTCCCGACAATTTTGGTCAGGTCCTTGCCGTTCCCATAAGCACTCAAGACCATGATCGCCGCCCGGTTCTCACTCACGGGGTCATGGCCTTGTTGGGAGCGAACCAACGCCGCTTGAAACACCGGTTGCATAAGGTCACTGAGGCGAACGAAGCGGCGCTCAGTGCCGTCGTTAAGAAGAGTGGTCAGGACGTTCTGGTAGGCCAAAAGGGCCCCCTTATCCGCCGTGTCCTCGATAATATCCCTCAATTCGGTGAGGAGTTCACGGTTCCATTTAATCCGAATCACCAAACGCCCCCCTTCGATATGAATGTCCTTCAGCATCTGATCGAAGAGAATCCCATAACGATGAAGCGGTGGCGTGATGGCAAGGCCTTTCAGAAAAAGCCCCGCGGCCGGAGCGCTGAGTTCCATCCCGCCGATCTTAAGGGTTTCGATCACGGCTCCCCTTGCCGTTTCATCAACGGTTAGGTCGATATTGAGGTAACGGTGAAGCCAACGCCCTTCAATCTTGAGACTTGCGGCCCCTTGAATACGATCCTGGCTAAAGGCGATGCTGCAGTCCCCTTGAAGGCGCCGTCGCCTGATCGCGGCCCGGCACAGATGGTTGAGGTCCTCCTGGGTAAGGATGAGACGTTTTTCCTGGCCGGATTGTGTTTGGGTTGACTGGAGACGCTCACGAAGCGGCGTGGTGGTGACGGGGGCTGAAAAGTTCTTAACCGTCGGCTCGAGGGGATGAGGCGCTGACTCGAGGAGACGATGGGTGCCGTAGGCCGTGATCGCGACGATCAGGCACAAGGTGGTCGCTAAGACCGAAAGCCCCCAAATAATAGGGCGTGTCATCGGTCACCGGCTCTTGGAAAAGAGCCTTTATTGAACGCCGTCAAGGGGTCTTTCCAGCGCGATCAACATAAACATTCCACGTATGAATTTGGTCGCAGCCATCATCGCTCATGGCGGTCACTTTGATCCAGGCGCGGCCTTCAGTGATGGGCGCTTGAAGGACCACGTGGATACGATAGTCGCCGTTTCGCTCCCTGGTGAGGGTATGGGGGACAGGCTCCACATTGATTCTTACCTTGATGCTCAAAGGATCCGTATTTTGTGAGGCCAGAAAGCTCAAGGCTTCGAGGCGTTCGAGATGGGTCTCTGGGGCCGGTGATTCTTCATCGATGCGAGGATCCTTGCACTGGATCACAAGGCCGCCATGATGCCCAAGGGGCATCGCCATGCTCAGGGACGGGTACAGCAATAAGCCCAGCAGCAGGAAAAGTAGTCTTGGGTTTCGGTCCGTCATCGTGAGCCCCTAAAGTGGCGGGAGGGAAGAATGAATAAACCTCGATGGGTTTCTACAAGATAGTGAATGATTCGCTAAAAATCATCCACCTCGAGGATACCCCAGTAACAATAGACCGCTCTTTGTCGATCGGAGCTGTCAATCCTTGGGCCTATTCAGTGTGGTCTTATGTGTTAAAATCAGAAGATGATTTGAAGCCCCAAAGGGCCCCTTCCACCCACCATAGAGCGCTCATGGGGTGGTTTTGAATTCACGGTACGGTACAACTTTAGGAAACGTTATGAAACTCGACCAGGTCATGGCGAAGGTATTCAAGTTCATCATCTTCGTGTTCTTCACCTTTACGGCTCTTCTTTATATGGGTGTCCTCTTGTTGCTGCCGCTGGACGTCCTGTTTCAGGTCGTTCGTCTGTTTCATGCCATTGGTCTTCCAACCGTTATCTCGGTCTCGATGGGGATTGCCCTCCTTGGATTTATTGGTGTTCAGGTCTCTCAGATGCCGGCCCTTTGTGCTTTGGTGGTCGATGTCGGACGTCAGTTGATCGCTTTTGGACATAGCCAGATCAAACGCTGCGATGGACTGATCGAGGAGATGGGTGGTTAATAGTGGATGTCTTTCATCGTCCTTCAACGAAGATAAAAAACCCTGCCTCGGCGGGGTTTTTTATTAAGGGCGCCGATTTGACTTAAAATCAACCTCCATTTTCATGAAAGGTCTCCGGTCGAGTAAAGCCTATGAACAGTTTCAGCAAGGAGCATGTCCTTTCCGATTGGCGCCGGCGGGCCGATGATTTTGAGCGAGAGGTCGCGAAGGCGGTGATCGGCTTAGAGGGCGCGATTCGTCAGATCACCATCGCCATTTTTGCCCGGGGTCACCTCATGCTGGAGGGCGATGTCGGCGTCGGTAAGACCACCTTGTTACGCGCGGTAGCCCGGGGTTTAGGTGGGGCCTATGAGCGAATTGAGGGAACCATTGATCTTCTCCCGGGTGATCTCGTTTATCACACCTTCATTAATGAGGCTGGCCGGCCTCAGGTCGATCCAGGTCCTCTCTTAAAGCATGGTGAGGGGCTGTCGGTCTTTTTTTTCAATGAAGTAAATCGTGCTCGCCCTCAGGTTCACTCGCTGTTGCTAAGAGTGATGGCGGAACGCAGTGTCACCGCGTTTAATCGGGAATACCACTTTCCCTATCTACAAATCTTTGCCGATCGCAATCGGGTCGAGCGTGAGGAGACCTTTGAAATCCCCTCGGCGGCACGAGATCGGTTTTTGATGGAGGTTTCGATCCGTGCGCCTCAGGATCCTGATCTGCAGTACGAACTGATGTTCAATCCAAGATTCCACGATGTCGACCGGCTGATTCAAGGGGTGGGTGAGGGCGTCCTCCCCTATCGCGAACTGAGTGATATCGGCGCCGCCATTCAATCTGAAGTGAAGGCCAGTGACGCCTTGAAGGCCTATGCACTCGCACTTTGGTCGGCGACCCATCAGCCCGCTGATTTTGGGATAAAGGTTTCTGGTGTCGACATGGACCGGTTGATCCTCGCGGGGGCCAGCCCTCGCGGCATGAGCATGATGATGCGAGCGGCCAGGGTTCACGCCTGGCTTCAGGGGCGAACCCATTTGGTCCCAGAAGATATTCAATCGATCTTTAGGGAGACCGTCTCTCACCGTGTTTTTTTGAATCCGGTTTATGAGCTTCGTCGCGAGAACATTATGCCGGAACTGATGGAACGCCTGTTCCAAGCGGTTGCAGCCCCTTGATCAGCGAGTTCCACTACCGGCTCCCATGGCGTTCTTCGAGCCCACATCCTGGGGGTCATGCGAGTCGGCTTGAGGGGGGGCAAGATGAATTTTTAGGGCTAATACCTTTTGTCTCCCATCCCCATGCGCGCCAAATTGATTTTAAGGCCAGTCTCAAGGACCCTTTTGAGCAATTGATCGTCCGCAGCTATCGTCAACGCAGTCAAGTGGCGGTGACGGTCATCGCCGATCTCTCGGCCTCGATGGGGTTTCAAGGCGTCGCGGATAAAAAGGCGCTGTTGGCCCAGTTTTCAGTGTCGGTGGCCTGGACCGTCTATCGTCAGGGTGACCGTTTTGGGTTGATGGGTGGGGCCGCTTCCTTGAATGAAGATCTCAGCGTTCCTTGCCGATATTACAAGGGGGGGGTTCCTCACCTCTTTGAGCGTCTTTTGAGCGCGCCCCGGATGGAACAAGGCATCGACGGGTTGAGGGTCGCGGCGTCTCGTTTAGGTCGGCAGCGTTCCCTGGTTTTTCTGGTCTCTGATTTTCACTATTCAGCATCAACTCTGGATCAGCTCCTAGATGAATTGGGTCATCATGATGTGGTTCCCATCGTGCTGTGGGATAGCCTTGAGTACGAGAATCTGCCTCGTTTTGGTCTGGTGGTGCTGAAAGACCCTGAAACCTTTCAAACCAGGCGTCTGTTGATGCGGCCATCGCTTCGAGAGGCCTTTAGGCGGCGGTTCGAGGAGCGACGAACGGCCTTGGAATATCGGTTTCGAGAGCGGGGACGACGGCCGTTCTTCCTCATCGATCATTTCGATCCGGATCAATTGACGCGCTATTTTTTGCAAGCTGAGTAGGATACCCTCTACCGGTCTGGTTCATTCTTAGAGGCCATCCGATCATGCGTGCCATTGATCTCCAGCACCTTTCAAAGCGTCTTGGTCAACGCTTGGTTCTTGACGATGTCTCCTTGAGCATTGCCCCCGGCGAACTCTTTTTTTTGATTGGGCCAAGTGGTTGTGGCAAGACCACGTTGTTGCGGCACATCGCCGGTTTTCTGGTCCCTGACCGTGGTCGTATCTTCTTTGATCAAGAGGAGGTCACCACATGGCCCCCCCATCGCCGGGAGACCGGGATGATGTTTCAAAATTACGCCCTTTGGCCCCATCTTAATGTCGACGCCAATGTGGCTTTTGGTCTTCAAGAGAGGCATGTTCCCTCCGCTGAGACCCGTCTCAGAGTCGAAGAAGCCCTGCACCAGGTCCAGCTCGGAGGTCTTGGTCAGCGCCGTATCAGTGAACTCTCCGGCGGTCAGCAGCAACGAGTGGCGCTGGCCCGGGCGTTGGTCATCAGACCGCGCAGTCTCCTGCTGGATGAGCCTTTATCAAACCTTGATGCCCGTTTAAGGCTCGAGATGCGGCTAGAAATTCGGCGAATAACCAAAGCGTTTGGCTTGACGGCCGTTTACGTGACGCATGATAGGGAGGAAGCCCTGTCGATGGCGGATCGCATGGCCGTGATGAAAGACGGCCGTTTGCTGCAGGTCGGAAGTCCCAAGGACCTATATCAACATCCTAACTCCTTAGAGGTGGCGGCCTTTATTGGGGAAGCCAACTGCCTTTCAGGTCAAGTTCTTGGGGCGACGGAAGATCCCATGATTTATGCTGTAGAGACGCCCTACGGCCGTCTTCTGGCAAGAAAACCCCAAGAACACTGGCAGCCTCTCCCTCGGACAGAGGTCCATCTTATGCTACGTCCAGAAGCGATCCGCCCGGGTACGCCCTCTCCCGAGAGTAACGGGTTCTATGGGACTTTGGTGGAGACCCTTTATCTTGGGGCCTCGGTCCAGTATCGCGTGCGCCTCAAGGACGGTGTGCTGATCCAGTGGCTCGTGCAACATCCAAGGGGTGATCTTAGAACGGAAGGGGAATCTCTCTGGCTGGACGTTGATTCGACCGATCTGTTGATGCTGGAGGACTAGCGTCTCATGGACGATCCGGTATCACCGCTATCCTTCAATAAGCGCTCCAAAGGGGACTCTCACTTTCCCTGGTGGGTGCCGGTCGCTCTATTGCTCATCCTCTTAGGACCCTTTCTATTAAAGCCCAATGATCATGCGGCGCTTACCCATTACGATCGACGACTGGTTATCCTTTCGCCACACCATGAGAGTATCCGTCAGGAATTTGGTGAAGCCTTTGCTGCCCACTGGTTTCAAAGGACCGGGGAGCAGGTCTATCTCGACTGGCGAACGCCTGGGGGATCCTCTGAAATCTTTCTTTTCCTAAAATCAGAATTTCTTGGAGCTTTCCAACAGGCTTTTGAGCGGCAGGAAGGTCGGCCCATGTCGCCGGAGATGCTGAGAGGGTTTCAGGATCCAAAAACGCCAGAGGAACCATCAGAAGGGGTTTCAGAAGGCGTGGTTTCTGCTCGTCGTCATTTTCTAGCCTCCAATGTTGGTATTGGAGTCGATCTCCTATTTGGCGGTGGCATGCCCGATTTTCAGCA
The DNA here is from genome assembly GCA_007280285.1 of Methylococcus sp. Taxonomy (GTDB): domain Bacteria; phylum Pseudomonadota; class Gammaproteobacteria; order Methylococcales; family Methylococcaceae; genus UBA6136. The sequence continues at coordinate 6,140 of QYQA01000022.1, forward strand.
ACTGGCCGAGGCCGGCTATCTGGTCAGTAGTCCCCAAGGATCGTTCGCAGGGATCCCCGCCATCGAAGCCCGCCACCCTGAATGGTTCCGCTCTGATGTGATTCCTGAGATCTTAAGCGGTGAGGTTTTTAGGGATGATCATCAACGCTGGATAGGGGCGGTGTTGGCAACCTTCGGCATTCTCCATAATAAGGATCTTTTGAGGCGGCTTTCGGTGGCAGAGCCCCCTGAACATTGGGAGGCGCTGGGGGATCCAAAGCTCCTGGGGCAGCTTGCTCTTGCGGATCCCAGTAAGAGTGGATCCGCGGCCAAGGCCTTTGAGTTGATCATCCAAGAACAGATACAAAAGACACTGGCCGCAGCAAAGGGACCTCTAAGCCCGAAGGATGAAGCCCTGTTGATCAACAATGGCTGGCTTCAGGGCTTGCAATTGATTCAGCGGATGGGTGCTAACGCCCGCTATTTCACCGACTCTGCGGCTAAGATCGTCCTTGAAGTTGGCCGCGGCGATGCAGCAGCCGGGATGGCGATCGACGTCTATGGCAGGGCGACCCAGGATGCGGTGGCAAGGGCGGATGGCACATCTCGGGTGGGATTTATCTCCCCTCTCGGGGGAACTTCGGTCAGTGTGGATCCTATTGCACTGGTCAGAGGCTCCAAGGATCCTGAATTAGCCACCGCTTTCATGGAGTTCGTTCTCTCCATGCAAGGCCAAAAGCTTTGGGCGTTTAAAGCCGGTACCCCTGAGGGTCCCATTCATCATGCGCTTCGAAGGATGCCGATTCGCCGCGATTTTTATCGGGAGGACTTGAGTGCTTTGATGAGTGATCCTTTGGAGAAGCCTTACGACACAGCGGCTCACTTTGTCTATCATCCTGAATGGACCCGGTCTTTATTCGGCGCCATCCGCTTTCTCATCAGGGTTATCTGCGTGGATACCCATGAGGAACAACAGGCCGCCTGGCGGATCTTGATCGCCCACGGGATGCCGAGAGAGGCTCTAAAGGTCTTTCATGACCTCTCAGGGGTTGATCTTGAATCAGTCCATCAGAAGATTCTGCCGATTCTCAATGGCCGCGATAAGCTGGCTGAAGTCCGGCTGGGACGGGAACTTGCGGAGACCTTTAGGGCGCGTTATCGCCGGGCGGCGCTGATCGCTCAAGGAGAAGGGTCATGAAACGCTTCGCCGGCGTCTTGATTCTCTTGAGCGTGACCCTCTTTATGGTGTTTTTTTTCCTGTTGCCGCTCTCAGGAACTTTCCGCATGGCTTTTATGGGACCCCAAGGGGGATGGACGCTTGATTATCTCTTCGAGATCTTCCGAAACCCCCTCTATCTCGAAGGTCTCCTCAATGCGTTAACGATCGCCGTCTTTTCAACGCTTGGCTGTCTTTTTCTCGCGGTGCCGCTGGCTTTAATCTTCGTTCGTTATGAGTTCATCGGTAAAGCCTCGTTGAATGGACTGCTCCTGGTTCCTTTGATTTTGCCGCCGTTTGTCGGTGCTCTTGGCATCCAGGCGATGTTGGGTCAAGCAGGGGCGCTCAACAGTTTCCTCATCGCTTGGGGCGTGCTCTCAGTCAACGCCCCGATCGATTGGTTGGGTCGCGGTCAGCTCCTTGGTGTCATCCTGATGAACGTGCTTCATCTCTACCCCATTGTCTACTTGAATCTTTCAGGCAGTCTGGCGAATATCGATCCACAATGGGATGACGCGGCCAATTGTCTTGGCTGCCCGCCCTTTCGACGGTTCTGGCGGGTCACCCTGCCGCTGGCTATGCCAGGCCTTTATGCCGGTTGTTCGATTGCATTTATCTGGGCGTTCACCGAGCTTGGGGTGCCGCTTATTTTTGATGTCGAGCGCGTCACTTCGGTCCAGATCTTCAACGCCATCAAGGATCTTAATAATAATCCCTTGCCTTATGCGCTCGTGGTGGTCCTCATGGGTCTGACGCTGCTTCTCTTTTTTGGCAGTCGTGCTTTTTTTAGAAGAGATGTGGCGGGAGGTGAGGGGAAGGCAACCCTTGGCCGGGCTCTTATTCCTTTAACGGGGTGGCGAGGATGGCTTGCCACGGGCTTCTTTGTTGCGGTCGTGGCCGTCGCGCTGGTGCCGCATATCGGGGTGCTCCTGATGGCCTTGTCAAAAGATTGGTATCAAACGGTGCTACCCGATCAATGGACAGTGGAGCCTCTTAAGAAAGCCTTGGGGCACCCACTGACCCTTACCGCCATTGGCAACAGTCTTCGTTATGCCTTTTTAGCAACGATGCTGGATCTTGTCCTTGGCGTTGCGGTGGCCTGGCTTTTGGTGCGGACTAAGCTCTTTGGGCGCTCTTTGGTGGATGGCCTCACCATGATGCCGCTCGCTGTTCCGGGCATTGTGATGGCTTTTGGCTACCTGGCGCTGTCGCGCTCAGGTCAACCGCTCGACTGGCTGATGATGGGGGAGGATCCTTTGATGCTGCTTGTGGTGGCTTATGCCATGCGGCGTCTTCCCTATGTCGTGCGTTCGGTGACAGCGGGTCTTCAGCAGATCCATCCGGCCCTTGAAGAAGCCGCCGAGAGTCTTGGAGCCTCGCCCATCAGAGCCCTTTGGCGGGTGACGTTCCCGCTGGTCATGCCGTCGGTTTTGGCGGGGGGGCTCTTGGCGTTTGCGTTTGCCATGCTCGAAGTCAGTGATTCGATGATTCTGGCTCAAAGAACCCTTCATTTTCCGATTACCAAAGCGATTTATGCCTTGGCGGGAGCGCTTGGCGATGGTCCTTCACTGGCTTCGGCCTTGGGGCTTTGGGCGATGCTTTTTCTGACGATCACCTTTGTCGGGACCGGGGCCATTTTAGGCCGGAAGATTGGGGCGCTGTTCAAGGTTTAGGCGCGGACTGGAGTGTCCCTTGATTATTTTATACAGATCAAACGGTCAAGACCATCGACTTTTCGGGTGGTGACCAAGGGAGGGGTCGTATTGACGGTCACGGTCACGGTGCAGGGGACGAGATTCTGATTTAAGGCAATAAAGGCGGCCCAACGCCCATTGGGCTTAAATCGAGTGACTGTGGTGAGGTTGGGTCTGACCTTGTCGCTGATGGTGACTTCAGTACCAGTCGGGACGGTGGCGCCGGATGCAAGAATCAGTTGCCCTGTGATCTTGAGCCTTCTGATCGGCAGGAACCATCGAGCCACGTTGATCTTGAGGCTGCTGATCGCACTTGATGCTTCAGGGCTCAGAGGTGGGAGGCTCGATGTGGGGGTCGGATCCGAGATCGCTCTGGAGTCAATCGTCGGCGCTTTAGTCGCGACCTCTCCAAAGGCGTTCGAATGAGCGCTCAGGAGAAACAAAAGGGAGGCCAATAGCGGATATAGAGTCTTTTTCAACGACATCCCAAAGCCTCTTTGGACGATGATATTGATGGGGGCGGGGATGCGGCTACGCTGCGGGCCACAAGGGCGTCATAGGATCAAGAGATTGGACCGCCATATCTGGCCGCCACAAGGTGGCTGGATGAGCCGCCATCGAGATAGGTTTATTAAGGATTGGTCCGCGTTGAGGGATTCGAACCCCCGACCCTCTGCTCCCAAAGCAGATGCGCTACCAGACTGCGCTAAACGCGGATCAGACCGATATTATGACGGGAAGAGGGCTGAAAGGCCAGCCCTTTGATCGTTTTTCTTTATCGATGGATGGCCAAATCCTATGGGTTAGGTCTTGTTAGAACGATTTCTCGGCGGCTTTGAGGTGGGTAGCGGCGGCATCCGCTGATTCACCGGCCATCTCGCTATGTCCCATCTTGGCATGCTCAAGGGATTCGTTGAGGTTCTTGATGCCAGCTTCAACATGGGGATTAGCCTTTTCTTTCTCAGCCGCTTCAGCGTGCGTTTTAGCGGCCGTTGCATGCTCCTGAAAAGCTTTTAGATCACCCTTTTTGCCGCTTTCGGCAGCCGCTATCGCATGCTTTGTGGCTTCTGCCTTGTGATCTTCAGCGAAGGCAGGGGATGACAGCATGAGGGCAGTCATGAGCGCAGCGAGCGCGTGTCTTCCAAATCTAACGTTCATAGCCGATCTCCTTTTATTGATGGTAAGGCCAAGGATCTCTTGATATGCCTTACGGGGTTACTTCGATCAAAGCTCAACATTTACTATGACCCCTGCTGGGAAGAAAGGTTTCGACGGATGACAGCTCGCTTTAGTGAGCGCCTCAGCGGCCTAGCGTCACGATGCGGATCATCGCCATCAAAGCCTTCAAGGATCTGAATACACTGGGATCTTTATGAATGGGTTCTACGCCAGGAAGGGCCTGCCCCCAAGCGAGTCGACGGAGCTTCTTTTTGACCGGCGCTTCAAGTTTTCCATCGGCAGCGAGTTCCATGAACAGGGCCTTCACGTTCCCTAGGTCAAAGAAATCTTTCTGCCAGGACCATTGAAAATTGCCGCCATAACGGAACCAGGAGCCACCGAGGCCGGAGACTTCATAGTCCGTGCCATCATCGCGTTTGACCGGGGCAACCTGCCGCCAAATGCCGATCACTTCGCCTTTTTGATCGTCGATCAGGAGCGTGTCATAAGGATAGCGCCACGCTTCAAATCCCTCCATATGAGCCCCGAGCGCCCAATCTTCAATTTGTTGGCGGCCCCGGGCAATGAATTCCCGGTTGGGTCCCATGTTCCAACGGTATTCGGCATCCTCGCTATACATTTGACCCAGTCGATGCGCCCATTCCCCGGCTTTTTCGGAATCTCGGTTGGCCTCAAGCCAACGTCGAATCATTTCTTCGATTTCTTCTCTGGGGTACTGGGCCATCGGATTGTCCTTCAAATCGCGGAGGGTGATGGGGGGATGCCCCCCATCCTGCCTGATAAAATGATTTATTTGGCCGTTGGAGCTGGGGTGCTTGCGGGTGTGTTCGTGGTTGCCGGCGCCGCTGTCGCGTCCTTCGGCTTAGCCGCTGAAGGGTCCGTTGTCTTGGTGGTTGACGTGTCTGAATCGTTTCCACTGACCTTCTTGGCAACCTTGATCGCTGCAAAAGGAAGGCAGCCACCGAGGCTTGCAAGGATCGAGACGAGGAGTATCGTGGTCAGAAACGGACGATTTGAGTTCATCATGGGCTGAATGATCCAGTGGGGTAGAAATGAATGTTTCAGTGGACGATTGTAGACTACGCGTTGGTTGATGAATATCACCATCGATTTCTTAAGTCCCCGCGATGTTGCAGTCATTCGTCAGCTGGCCGAGCGTATCTGGCCCATAGCCTACCGGGAGCTTCTGTCCACAGATCAGATCCGCTACATGATTGATCAGCGCTATGACCCTGAGGTTCTCCTGGAGCAGATGGCGGCGGGCGATCTTTTTCTTGGGGCACGAAAGGATCGATGGTGCGGGTATGCCCATGTTTATGCGTTGGGTCTAGGTACCTTCAAGCTCGACAAACTCTATGTCGATATCGACGACCAACGCCAAGGTATTGGCCGAAAACTTTTAGAGCGGGTGTCTTCGGAAGTTGTCCTTGCCGGAGGGGTCGAGCTCACCCTTCGGGTCAACCGGAATAACTTGAAGGCCATCAGGGCCTATGAGCGATACGGCTTTGAGATCACAGGAACCGATAAGGTGGCCATCGGTGGGGGATTTTTTATGGATGATTACGTCATGACGTGCTCGTTGGATGAAAAAGAATGATCTGATGCAATATTTTGATAAACACCCGCTGATCATCCTGAGCCTCATCACCGCCCTTTTTTTTAGCGTGGTCCTGAATTTTTATCGCGATCCCAGGGACGGCTGGGATATTTGCCTTGAAGGAGGCGGGGTTTGGTCTTTCGATGAGGCGCGTTGCTTTGCCCCTTTTGATCTAAGTCGCCCGGCGATAGGGCCACCTCAATTCAGACTGTTTCACTCAGGAACTTGAGAGCCCCTCAGGGTGTCTTAAAGCATGCTTGTACCTAAGTGACTTTAAGCCGTGCTACATCTTCGACGCATGTACCCCCCAACTCGTAGCACGGTTTTTTTAGGCCTCATGAACAGGGTTCTTGGGGTACAACGAATCGCCTTATTTCGTGATTGATTCAGCCATTAGCCAAAGCGGTTTAATAACACCATGATGGCGACCAAAAGACCAAGGCAGCGCCTGAAGCCATTGACCCCTTGGAAGATCTCAAGTCCAGCCCAGTAAAGAATCGCTATCAAACCGATCGTGCTGATCCAGAACGGCGGAATGAAGGAGATTTTTAAGGCTTCAAGGATCGTCGCACAGAGCCAAATCCATAAAGGTCCATTAGGGAATTGGGCGATAACCATGCGACCTTCGTGATCCTTAAAAAATTGGCTGAAGTCCTTTGGTGGGCGAAAAGATGACATGATAGGGTCCTCCGGGGTCATTTGAAGTGGCTCAAGGATCGGGCGAGCCTGATGCCTGTAAATTGCCAGCAAGTATAAGCGGGGAAGAAATTTCGGTACGTCGGTCGGCTATGTCCCTTCGGCGTCGCGAGGGAGCCCCCCCGCAGGACGTACTGATTGACCATGAATTTAGCGTTGTATTCACCCACAGCGCTGGGATGGACTTTGAAGCCGGGGTAGGGCATGTAGCTTGATTGGGTCCATTGCCACGCTATCGCTGACATCTCTTGGAGCTCAGGGGTTTTGGCTGATCTTATAGCGACTTCCCACTCAGCCTCGGTCGGGAGTCGGGCCTCTTTCCAACGGGCATAGGCGTCCGCCTCATAGTAGGACAGATGAAGTATCGGCGCGCTCAGCGCCAAAGGCTGTCGGCCACATAGCGAGAATCGGCTCCAGGTGCCATTTTCTTCTCTCCAATAAAGCGGCTGGTTCATTGCTGATTGCTGGCGCCACTGCCAGCCTTCTGAGAGCCAGTATTCAGGTCTTTCGTAGCCACCATCAAGGATAAAGGCAAGGTATTCGCCTTGATTCACCAAGCGCGAGGCCATTTCAAAAGCCTCGACAAACACCCGGTGGCTGGGGCGTTCATTGTCAAATGAAAACCCATCGCCGTCAGCGCCGATGGTCTCTAGCCCGCCTTCAAAGGCGATCCATTTGGCCGCAGCAGCCGAGGGCGCGTTTGATTCTTCCCATGAAGGATCATAGGCAGGCTGTTGAGGGTTTATCGAAAGCAGATGCTTGATGTCGGTCAGCATGAGTTCTTGGTGCTGCTGTTCATGATGAAGGCCAAGGGTTATCAGTGATTCGATGTCGTTATCCCCTTGTCGTTGATCACGAAGGCGGATCAATTCCTGGTCGATGGCCCGCCGGTAATCTAAGATATCCGCAAGACTTGGGCGGGTAATGAGCCCCCGCTGCGATCGGGAGAACTGAAGGCCTATGGCGTTGTAGTAGGAGTTGAAAAGGACCTTGAAGCTCGGGTCAAACGGTTTGAAATCTTTTTTAAAAGGCTCAAGAATGAAGGTTTCAAAGAACCAGGTCGTGTGTGCGAGATGCCATTTTATAGGGCTTGCATCTGGCATGGATTGAGCACAGCAGTCTTCGACACTCAAGGAGGCGATGAGATCGAGGGTCCTCTTTCTAATGACTTCGAAGGTATCTGGGGCGATGGCTGCGTCGGTTTGATTCGAAGGATGCATGTTTATCCTGCTTCTGCGTGAAAGACCGAAAACCAACCTCGATCATCAAGGTAGGTTTTCACGATGGGAAAGCCTGCAGCTTTGAGCATGCATTCGAAGGTATCTGGATGATATTTGTAACTGTACTCGGTCTGGATGCGTTCCTTTTTTCTAAAGTGGCGCTCCCCTTTAGGCCACTGAATCAAGCGGTCTCTTTGGGCTTCAAGATGCATTTCAATCCGCTTTTCTTCTCGATGGTAGAAAGCGACATGCTTAAAATCGGCAATATCAAAATCGCTGCCGATCAGGCGATTGATGTGATTTAGGATGTTCCGATTGAAGGCTGCGGTGATCCCGAGAGGATCGTTATAGGCCATATCAAGGAGCCGATCATCTTTAATGAGATCCACACCGATCAGAAGATGGCCTCCAAGATGGAGTTCTTTTCGAATGTCCTTCAGAAATGTCATCGCGTCATCGGGTGTAAAGTTGCCGATGGATGATCCTGGATAGAACATAAGCCTATGATGCTGAGGAAGATCAGAGGGGAGGGAGAGGCCTCCTGAAAAGTCACTCGTATGGCCTTCAATGACGAGATTCGGATAGCGCTCCCGAAGCCCCTTGAGAACCCCATCGAGAAAATCACTGGCGATATCCACTGCGACGTAACGTTTTGGCTTAAGGGCATCAAATAGCCCAGCCGCCTTCTCGCAGTTGCCCGCTCCAAGGTCAATCAGGGTCGCCCCTTCCCCGATTTGAGCTCCGATCGTTGTGGCTGAAGCACGAAAGATTTCACTTTCGATTCTAGTGGGGTAGTAGGCAGGAAGTGTCGTGATGACCTCAAAAAGCCGGCAGCCGAGATCGTCATAAAAATATTTTGGAGCGATTGTGGCGGATTCCATAAGGAGTCCTTGAATGATGGCTTGATGGTCACCAAAAGATCCTTGATCATCCCCATCGTTTGGGTGCTTAAACGTCATATCGTGAAGATCGCTCGTCATGGGTGGATGGGTGGTTTGTGGGCCTCCTGATCGAGCTTGAGTGCGTGATCCAGAAAGGCCAACGTAGACTGAGGGAGGTGATGGTTTGAACAGAGAGGATTATCCAGATCGCCGAGGGACCTCGAGCATTAAGTGGGACAAGTATCACGGCCAGAAGATCCTTCCCATGTGGATTGCCGACATGGATATCGTCAGCCCGCCCTCCATCATGAAGGCCCTTCATGACCGGATAGCGCACGGCGTCTTAGGTTATACCCGAGCCCCTGATTCCTTAGTAGAGGCGATTCGTCACTATTTTAAGGTTCATTATGCGTGGTCGATTGAACGCGAGTGGTTGGTTTTTTTGCCAGGTTTGGTTCAAGGTCTCCATCTCGCATGTCGGGCGGTTGGGAATCCTGGCGATCAAGTGCTGACGATGGTGCCGATTTATCCTCCCTTTCTTCAGGCGCCAGGACATTCGGGCCGTGAACTGGTCGAGGTGCCCCTGAAGCTGGCGAATGGGCGTTGGTTGATGGATCTTGATGATCTCGAATCGCGGCTGACCCCGAAGTCCCGTTTACTGATGCTCTGTAACCCCCATAATCCCTCAGGCCGAGCTTGGGACCTTGATGAACTTCTTGGTCTGATCGAGATCGCTAAACGCCATGGCTTGACGCTCTGTTCTGATGAGATTCATTGTGATCTCATCTTGGATTCTGGTCGACGCCATGTTCCTCTTGCAGCACTGGATGAGGCCGCTGACCTTAGAACGATCACCTTGATGTCCCCGTCCAAAACTTACAATATCGCGGGCCTTGGTTGTTCCTTTGCGGTGATTGAGGATCCAAGCCTTCGGCGACGATTCCTGAGCGAAATGGCGGGTTTAGTGCCGCAGGTCAATCTCTTGGGCTATACCGCGGCGGAAGCGGCCTATCGCGATGATGGCGCGTGGCGCAGTGGGCTGATTCGGCATTTAAAAGAAAACCGTAACCTGCTTCTTGATTTTTTTGAAGGATCTAAGAGGATGATCATGAGCCGCCCCGAAGCGACCTATTTAGGCTGGATCGATGCCCGGGGGCTTCATCCAACGGCCCCTTTAGCGGTCGTAGAAGCTGCCGGTGTTGGGCTTTCTGATGGACGTGATTTTGGTTCCCCAGGCTATCTCAGAATCAATTTTGGCTGTTCAAGAGAGACACTGCTCGATGCGATGGACCGTTTAAGGCCTCTCCTTTGAGGGGGGGTATAAAACGCCGGCCTTAATTCTGTTGTTCACGACCTTTATAAAGTCGCGTCTTTTTGTCAAACAGAAGAATCACCATGCGAGAATCATTCTTATAGGTCATGACCGACCCGCCGACGCCGCGGACAAAGGCCTTTCCGTCGACGTTGGAGAGTGTGGATTCCGTTTCATCGACCATATAGGCAACCCGGAGTTCATCGCCGTTTTCGGTGACTTGCTGGGGATCCCCGTATTTGCCGACAAGCTGGTCATAGCTTGTAACGGCCGGCTTTAGATGCGAAATCTCGCTGTAAGTGAAAGGTCTGGTCATCGCCAGCGAGGAGCAGCCGAGCGAGACGAGAAGCATCAGAAGCGGAGGCCACTGGCGTATTTTATGGGTCATCTCGTCGCCTTTTTAAGAAAGAGGGGGCGTGGTTTACTTCGATGCTTTGGGTTCTTAGCTAAGATGGAGCTTAGCAAGTCCCTCAGCGTGTGGCTACCACCCAGCTTTCTTCTAAAGGCGGGCGGTTAGGTCAGTGCGATGACGATTAAGGCCAGAACCAGAAACGCCCAGCGGGGGAGTGTGTTGCGGTGGGTAGAGAATCTGAAGCCATCGACGACGTTAAACCAGTCGATGACAGGAACTAAAAGATCCATCGGGTGAGCCTCCTCAGAGGCGGGAATAGCGATCGACTCTCCCTTGACCTTGAAGCCCCGTTGATGGGTGAAGCCGCTTTCAGGTTTGACAGGAACGCGACGACGCCTCGGAATAATGGGTGCTTCAGCCATAGTAACCTCTAAAGGGCCTAAACAATGCCGCGGAGAATTACAGGGCCATGTTACAGCTAAGCAATTGTTCTGGTTAAGAAATCGTGAATAAGCCTAAACTTTCATTGAGGTGAATTCAATTCGTCATAAAGACCTGCTCGAATGACAGTCTCCCCCTTCGGAGAATCAACATGACCCCTTGGCAATGGACCCTCATCAAATGGATGATCGCGGCTTTTGTGCTTTTTTTTGTCTTACTGGATGCTGATCTGATTTTTTGAATGGGCGGCTACCAATAGCCGCCCATCACCCCAATGCCCCCGTACCCGTAAGTCCCTCCCAAACCATAACGATCGCCCATGCTGGCGATATTCTGTCGATTTTTCGCTTCTTGGAGGTCAGCCGCCGCTTTCTGCGCCCGGTCCACCAGAATGAGGTAAGTCTGCAATTCTTTTTCCCCACCAACATACACGCAGTCACAGGGTCCATGGTCGACATAGACGTAGGTCGGTTTCACCGCGCCAGGCATCGCGATCAAGGTTCTCTGGGGAAGGTTCTGAAGATTCTCGTGTTCATCGGGATGCTTTTCAATGTATTCATGAAATCCCGAGGCCGAAAGGATCGCTTCGGTCGATTGATTTCTTTTCTCAGCGGTTGCAGAGCATCCCGCCAGGAGGGTAAGAGATAAGAAAAAGCTGCATGGGTTACTGAGGTAATATCTCATGATTTTTGTGGATTATCGTTGTCGAAAGAGGTGGCATCAGGCGGAGGGGGGAGTGGTTCTTAAACAGCGGTTCCATGCCCTGTTTGGCTTCGAGGCTCTGATTGTCAAGCCCTGCCAAACGAAGCCTCAAGGAAGGATTCCAGCGCTCTCGATTTTTTAAGCGTCTTGCCTCCTGAAACCCGCTATAGGTAATCTCAACATGAACAGATGGTGTCAGGCTTTTCAGGGCACCTCAAGACCTTCACGAGATTCATCATGGCAAGTGCTATCAATGACAAGGCGTTGATTCGGGATGCGATCGTCTGTCTTTTGACTTTTGGGGGCTGTTATTTATTGAGGATCCTGGTGGTCGACCCGTTGATAGGGACCGATGATGCCTTCTTCCCCTATTATCCGGCCATCATGACCATCGCTTTTTTTATGGGTTACTGGTTTGGGGGTCTACTGACGGGGTTGTCCTTTCTCGTTGTAAACGCGAACCCATTGTGGATTCCACCAAACAAGACGTTCATCAATCTGGTTTTCCTTCTGCTGGTCCTGCTGTCGTTGTGGCTCATCGAAAGGCTACGTTCTCTTTTAGCCCGCGAAAAATACCTGAGGCAATCCCAGAGTGACTTAATCTCCATGCTGGCGCATGAAATCAAGACCTCGCTGAGTGGCATACAGGCGGCGGCCAGCTCTCTTTCCCTGATGACCAGTAGCGAACTCGCTGAAGGGCGAATTCGGAACCAAAAGCGGGCCATTGAAGAAATTCGCTCCATCCTTGATCGCTGCATTGAAGCCGATCGAATCGATGCAGGTTGCATGCTCCCCGAGAGAGCGGACCTTTCAGTGTCCATCGCCCTCGATGAGGCGATAAGACAGCAGGAAGAGGCTCACCGGATCAAACTGGACTGTCCATCGAGGATGCGAATTAACACGGATCCTTTTATCTTGGGGCGCATTCTGAATAATCTTATTCACAACGCCCTCCGGTATTCGCCGCCAGAGAGTACGATCACCCTCCAAGGATTCGCTGACCGTCGTCATGGAAAGCGTGGTGTTACGATTCGTTGTTCCAATAAGTTGTCATCCGGGTCGTCGTTGGATTCCTCGAAGGTGTTTGACAAATACTATCGAGGACCTGAGGGCATGTCCTTATCCGGCGCGGGTCTTGGACTTTGGCTGGTCCGCTCGTTCGTTGAGATATTGTCCGGTGACATTCGTTGTCGGTTAGCGGGCAGCGAGGTGGTGTTTATGTTGTGGTTACCGCTCTCGCCATGAGTCTTAGAATTGTCGTGGTTGAAGATAATCAACTGGTCCTTGAGGAGCTGGTCGTTCGTCTTGATCTTGAAGGGTATTGCGCGAGCGGGGTTGATTGTGGCGAGAGCCTTGATGAGCTGCTTCGTAGCGAAAATGTCGATGTTTTGATCGTCGATCTCAATCTTCCTCATGAAGACGGACTCAGCATTATTGAACGTGTTCGGAGGGTTTCTCCCCGCATCCGCATCATTATTCTCACCGCGAGATCGACGCCCACGGATAAAGAGCAGGGCTATCTTGCGGGCGCCGACCTTTATCTTGGAAAGCCCGTCAGAATCAGGGAGTTGTTGGCGGCTATCACATCGCTCCATCGGCGGCTTCAAGAGGTAGAGGAGGTCAGCCAGCGAGGCTGGTTCCTTTTTGCCAATGAATGGCTGCTTCAGACGCCATCGGGTATCGCTCTTAAGCTGACCCCGGGTGAAACTGTGATCCTTCAACGTCTTGCGTTGAGTCCGATGCAAACAGCCAGCATGAGTGATTTGCTAGATCATCTGGCGGTCACGGACGATGTTGATGGGCGAAATCGATTGATGGTGAAAGTATCAAGATTACGAAAAAAATTGGAGGCGGTTGTCGAAGAAGAAACCATTCGGAGTATCCGTCAGGAAGGCTATCGACTTTGCCTCCCAGTCCAATTGCGCTATCGCTTATAGCGATGAATTAGAAGCCCTGTCGACCAAAGACAATGAATCATGACAATGACCACATCTTGGAGCTTCAGACCCTTCAGGCTGTAAGGTTTCGTTAGGTTTGACCTTTTTTGTTCTATACAATCTTGAGCCTTATTTTCTTCTTTGCGTTGATCGGAGGACTATTAGAATGCGCTTATTACCTATCATTATCTGTGGCCTTTGTTTGGCCAGTGGGCTTGTTGCCGCGGCTGAATCATCGGATTCTTCAGAGAGCTCTGTTTCTGGAGTCACTAAGATTGAAACCCCGAAGCCCGAGTCTTCCCCAGCGACGGCGCCCACCGATCAAAAGAGCCAGGGGGCCCCTCAAGAGTCATTACCGGAGCCGGCTAAGAGCCTCGCGGATTTCTGTAGGGAACATCCCTGTTAAGACCTGATACCCCATCCTATCTGAATGATTCCGGAGTAAATCAATGAGACATATTGTTCGCGCCAAACTGCTACTGACGACGATGCTAACGGTCATGATCAGCCCTTCTTGGGCCGCATCCGGCGACCCGAGCTGGGGCTACAAGAACCAATCCTGGTGGCTGATTAAGGATACTCTCTCCACCCAACCCGTTCCATTGAATTATCCCTATGGAACCTGTGGGATTGGGTCGAATCAGGCACCCGTTGACATTCAGGGTTCCGCGTCAACGGCTCGATTGAATCGACCCAATCCAAGATACATCCCAGGATTGCCGACCTTTTACAACACGGGTTACTCCGTTCAAGTCAATACGGAAGAAGGCTATCTGGGGTCGGTCGCTATCGGAAATGATGTATTCTCCCTTATTCAGTTCCATTTTCATGCGCCGAGTGAACACACATTCAATGGTCGGCACTACGATGCAGAGCTTCATTTTGTGAATATTCGAGAGGATGGCAAAGCGGCGGTGATGACCTCCATGATTATGGTTGGCGCGGCCAATGCGGAATTTCAGAAGATTCTGGATAACGTTCCAACAGCTGCCGGGCAAAAAAATTCGACCTCGGGTGTGAGGCTCAATCCGAATTTATTGCTGCCAACGAATCGTCGGCAATTTTTTACCTATGCCGGCTCGCTGACGACCCCGCCCTGCGCTGAAGGCATCAATTTTTATATTTTTGCAAAGCCCATCACGATTTCATCGGACCAGCTGGCCGGACTGAAACGTCTTTATGACAATAATAATCGAATGACACAACCGCTGAATGGTCGTGTCCTTACCAGCACGAAGACGGGCGGAATGGGGCAATAGCCGTCGCCTCTCTGGAGGGGGCTTCATCAGTCTAATGCTTTTGGGTTCTAGGACCTTTGAGCGATCTTCTGATGGCTGGCCCCCCCTTATCTCTTCGTAGGGGTTTTTATTTGACTTTGTGCCACTTTCAGCACACCGTGGGCGCTGGTCTTTGAATACAGCAATAGGGCAGTCCTCATCAGGTTGCAGGGCTTCAACCTTCTAATCTCATGGCGGATTAGCCATGATTTGTCAGGAATGCATCATGTTCCATCTCAAGAAGAATTACGTCTACGGCCTTCTCGCCCTATTGGGCTTCTCCGCGATCCCTGGCCTTGTCCAAGCGGCGGCGAAACCCAATCATCCGCTCCCAAACATCATCTCTATCGTGACCGATGATACGGGGATCGATCAGTACACGATTTTTGGCTATGGTGGAAATGAAGATGAGCAGGCTAAGACGCCGAATATTGATGCGATAGCCCGAGCGGGCGTTCGTTTTCGAAACACCTGGTCGCATCCTTCTTGTGGGCCGACCCGCGCTTCGATCCTAAATGGTCGGTATACGCTTCGAACGAATGTTTTGTCCGCGCCGGTTCCCCCCGATCTGCCTAATTCGCAGACGTCCCCTTTCGAATACATGATCCCCAAGATCTTGAAGCAGAAGAATTATGTCAGCGCAGCGATTGGCAAGATGCACCAGTCCACCGATATGCGGGATAAGGCTAATCTGCCTTATCTTAACGAGACCTATCGAAAACTCGGGTTTGACTATTTTGAGGGCTATCTGGAGGGCGGACCTGCACCCATTGATACCACGGCAGGTGGAATCGCCGCGAGCGGCACCTATGGTTGCGGCTTCGTCCCCTCAGTCAAAGACAATCCGACGAAGGGTGCTGATACTGGCGCATGTTGGGGGGCACAAGGCTCCTGTGAGCTCATTTCAACAGCCACGGTGACGACCCCTGGGCGTGCCTGTCTTGAAAAGGGCGGCATCTTCGTCCCCAACGCCACCACCTGCGGCACAATGCCGAGCAATCTTAATTTCAGCACTCAAAATGGCCACTACACCGGCAACTGGGTCATTAATCGAGAGGATGGAAAAACGACAGAGACCCAGCCGCCAAGCGATGCAAGGGCGCGGGGCTTTAAAACCCAACAGGAGGTCACGAGGGCTGTGGCCTGGATTAATCGGCAATCGGGCGATAACCCTTGGATGCTGAGTCTTGGGTTAGCGGCGATTCATGAACCGGTCCAGCAGTCTCCAAAGCCTCTGGTATCGGCCGGTGCCCCGGCTACCGATGCTTATAACTGTATCGATCAAACTCAAAAGCGCCAGCTCGCGACCCAGATGGTCGAGGCCATCGATCACGAGGTCGGTCGATTGCTGGTTGAAGCCAAACTGGCAACTTATAACAGCGATGGCAGCCTCAACTACCAGCCAGAGAAAACCAATACCTATGTGATTTTTACATCGGATAATGGCACCTGGACGACCAGCGTCAGGACGCCTTTTGATGCTGAAAGAGCCAAAGGGACCGCCTATCAAACCGGCGTTTGGGTTCCTCTCATTATTGCAGGACCCGGTGTGAAGGCACCTGGACGTGAAGTCAATCACATGGTGAACCTGACCGATCTCTATACCTTCTTTGGTGAAGTGGCCGACATCGATGTCCGGCAGGCGGTTCCCAAAACCCGGCAGTTGGATTCGGAAAAGTTGATGCCTTACCTTCTCAACCCGAAGAAGGCGGCTATCCGTCACACGAACTTTACCCTTCAGGGCAACAACATTCGCGCAAGCAGCACGGTCTCTCATCCGTGTCTGATCCCAGGGCTTAATCAGTGTACTTACAGTCTGCCCAGTAAAGAAGTCTGTGAGGATCAAACAGGAATATGGTATGGACCTGGTGGTGCAGTCACTGCAGACCCCGGGTACTACACCTCATGCTGCCAAGTGAACCAGGCCACGGGCATCAATTACCTCTCTTCCATCACGTCCACCGGTATCCGTAACAAGAACTATAAACTTGTTCAGCAAGTCGGTGAAAATTGCGTCAACGGTGCCCGAGTTGACCCTGATTTGGTAATGAATGAGTTCTATCAGGTCAACCAGGATGTAGAAAATCCGAAACTTGATCGGGCGGATGCCATGCTGCCACTGGATGCACTGACCAAGGAGCAGAAGCGCCAATATCAGTCGCTGGTCAACAAACTGGCGCGCATTGAGAATAGCGTTGTTCCATGCCCCGGTGACGGCAACATGGACAAGGTCGTTGACCAAAAAGATCTAGACGATTGGGTTTCATTTACTTCGACAGCGAATCCAACAACACCCAACGGCGGTGGCAAGGGGAGTTGGTATGACTTTGCTGGCCCCACCGACTCCACGCGACCCGACGGGCTGACGGATGAAGTGGATAAGAAGATCATAGAGGCCAACTTGGGGAAACGCTGTAAGTGAGTTATCAGGCATGGTCTAACGTGTTTAAGAGAAAGATTCTGGGTGCCATCAGCGCCAGTCTCTTTCTAGCATTATTTCTTGATCAGGCGTTTGCCGCGCCTGAAGACTCTCAAGGCATGGTACTGATCCCTGGGGGGACCTTTGCCATGGGCAGTGAAGCCAAGGGCGCTCGACCTGATGAACGTCCCGTTCATCAGGTCAAGGTCGATCCTTTCTGGATGGATGTGACAGAGGTCACCAACCAGGAATTTAGGCGCTTCGTTGATGCGACCCACTATCTCACCACGGCTGAAAAGCCGCCTCGAGCAGAAGATATCATGGCGCAGCTGCCCCCAGGGTCGCCTGCGCCAAAACCTGAAAGCCTAAAGCCAGGTGCTCTGGTCTTCGTCGAGCCGAAGTCCCCAGAGGATTATTGGTGGGTCTGGGTTGAGGGGGCCAGTTGGCAACACCCCCAAGGGTCTCAATCAACGATTGTGGGGATGGAGAATTACCCCGTGGTTCAGGTCTCCTGGGATGATGCTGTGGCTTATGCCGCCTGGGCGGGTAAACGCCTGCCCACGGAAGCTGAGTGGGAATTTGCAGCCCGTGGAGGCCTCAAGGGAAAGATGTATGCTTGGGGCAATGAGCCACCGACCCAAAAGCAGCCTAGAGCCAACATCTGGCAGGGGCAGTTCCCTCAAAAGGATCTCGCGACCGATGGGTTCCATGGGGCCAGTCAGGTTAAATCCTTTAAGCCTAATGGCTATGGTCTTTACGATATGACCGGCAATGTCTGGGAATGGGTTCAGGATTGGTACCGTTTCGACGCGTATGCGAAGGATGCGGCGAACAAGCTCACGGTCAATCCAACGGGGCCCACCGATAGCTATGATCCTGAAGAGCCCTATGCCAAAAAACGGAGCCAAAGGGGCGGATCATTCCTCTGTGATGACCAATTCTGTGCGAGCTTTCGCCCCAGTGCCCGCATGAAAACCAGCCCGGATACCGGGTTGGTTCACAGCGGTTTTCGCTGTGTTAAATCCATTAAGAACTAGAGTGAAGTCACTGAGGTTAATTCGATGCAAGTTGTGAGTCGTTGGATGAGGGGCTTTCTCTGGGTGGCTGCTCTTTTCATGGCCACCTTCAGTGTTTCTATGGCCAAGGCGCCGGCTCATCAGAAACTCCACAATTTCCTCTTCATCCTCATGGATGACGTGGGTATCGATCAGTTGACGTCTTTCGGGTATGGCGGCCTGACCCCTCCAGCCATGCCCATTGTCGACCAGATCGCAAAATCCGGGGTTCGCTTTAGGAATAATTGGTCGATGCCCGCCTGCTCGCCGAGTCGTGCGGTCTTCTTTGAAGGGCGCTTCCCCATGCGGACCCATCTTCTCGCCGCGCTGGGGCCCAGTGATTTAGCCAACTCCATGGTCTCCCCTTATGAAGTGACGGTGCCAAAGCTCCTCAAAAAGAAGCATTACGAGAGTGCTCTGTTTGGAAAATTTCATATGGGGCTTCAGGGCAATAACCCCTACGGAATCGGGGCGCCTCACTCTCTAGGTTTTGATCATTTTTACGGATGGCTCGATGAAACAGGAGACCCTTCATCCATTGATCGCACTGCGGGCGGAATTGGTGGGACTGGCTCCGGCGGCAATGGTAAATCTTACAACTGTGGTTATGTCCCGGGTGCGAAGGATGGGGGTGCCGATCAAGGTGCTTGTTATTTCGTCAATAGACCTTGTCAAAACCTGAGTATAAAGAACCCTTTAAATCCGCCAGGGAGAGCCTGTCGTGATTTAGGAGGCATTTTTGACCCGGGTAAGTCTTGCGCAACGACGACGCCATCAAATATCGTGACAGGTTTTAATACCTTGGCTTCTCATTTCGTGAACCCGGTCGTGATCAATTATCAAGATGGAAGCGTTGAGCAGCTGCTACCGACGGATCCGAGGTCCCGCATCTATCGGGGGTCCGATATCATCAATGAAGCGATTGCCTGGATTAAGACACGGCCCAGTCAGACACCTTGGATGGCTACCGTCAGTTTTGCGACCGTGCACACTCCTTTGCAGCCGCCGCCTATTCATTTGATTCCGCCCGGTTCATCGGATACTAATGGCCTTGATTGCACTGCTCCTGACACCCAGAACCAGCTTCCCCTCAATAATCAAATGATCACGGCTATGGATACCGAGATCGGTCGATTGCTGGTAGAGATTGGTCTTGCAACGAGGCGTCCCGATGGGACCCTTGCCTATGATCCTTCAAGCACCGATACCATGGTGGTTCTCCTCGATGACAATGGCTCTATGGGCTATACGACCAAGGCCCCTTTTGACCCCACCAGAGCCAAGGGAACACCCTATCAAACGGGGGTTTGGACGCCTGTGCTGGTGGCGGGCCCTCTGGTCAAGGCACCGGATCGGGATGTTAAGGAAATGACCAATCACGCTGATGTCTATCAACTATTTGGAGAGATGGCGGGCATTAATGTCCAAAAGGCAGTGCCCCGGCGCATCGATTCCGTCCCGATGCTGCCCTATCTCAAGAATCCCCAGCAAAAGGCGATACGTCAATGGAATTTCACCCAAGGCGATCTTAATATTCAGCCAAATGGCGCCATCAATGGACCTTGCCTCCTCGCAGGTGGAGGCACCTGCTCTCATATTCCGGTGACCAAAGGGGTGTGTGAGGATAATGGCGGCGTCTGGTGGGGGGATGGGGCATCGGATAG
This sequence comes from Methylococcus sp., assembly GCA_007280285.1. GTDB lineage: Bacteria > Pseudomonadota > Gammaproteobacteria > Methylococcales > Methylococcaceae > UBA6136. The sequence goes on from QYQA01000022.1 coordinate 25,761, forward strand.
TGATGACCCCAATAATCCAGGACCAGTTCCCTTAACCCATTGCTGCGATGTGAGTAGCTATAAAATGAGCCATGGTGTGGCCGCGGCCGATCTACCGAAGATTGTGCCCCAGCGTAACTTGGGTATTCGTGATGCCAACTATAAGCTCGTACAGAATTTCACCAAGGATTTTGATGCGACCACCAATGCCTGTGTGGATAGGGAAAGCGAAGAATTTTATGCGATTAATCAGGATGTCCCTGTCCCAAAACTAGACCGGGACGGGGATGATCTTCTGGCTGCTAACGGGGTCGATGGCTTAACAAAGGACCAGCAAAGGAGCTACCGAACCCTCACCCGACAATTGGGTCGGCTCCTCAAAAGTAATGTTCTTTGTCAGGCAGATGGAAACCGGGACGGCGTTGTCGACAAAAAGGATCTTCAGGAGTGGGAAACATTCAGTCAGCTCAACGGGGGAGGCTCTAGCTGGTATGACTTTACAGGTCCTGAGAATTTGGGTCCTGATGGTCTTACCGATAGCTATGATTTGACCTTCATCCAGAAATATATCGGTAAGCCTTGCCGTCCGGTTTCTCAGTAGATCCAGACGTTCATTGAAGGGGGCCAGACGCCCTGGGCCCCGCCTCAAAGACCGGCTTATATTCTGAAGGATTCACCCATGGGGTATCCCTCCATTGGGACATGAAGTCCGCTTTTAATGGGTCAAAAGTGATCAACTCGATTCATTCTAAGGACCCACCCCCCTTCACCGGCCTTTAGCTTGTATTGAATCTGCCTCATGCCGCCCGTCGGCTTATCGTTGGTATCCTGGTCTTGGTAGACCGGAAAGCGCCTTGCTAGAGAAGTCTCAACTATTTGAAATTCATCGTGCCCCCGATAGCCTTTAAACGCCTTGGCGTCCTCATCAAGAGGCGGTAGGTAGATTTCCGTGAGCGACTTTTTCTTGTTGGCGGAATAGGCGATGAGTGATCCATAGGCGCTATCTCCCGCCAATGTCATGAAGACATAGACCTCCGGTGAGTCATCAACATTAATATCAGCGACTTCTACGGCGGTGATGGTTCCTTTGATGTTTCTCTCGATGGGGTTGTTTTCCTTTAAGAGTCCCCGAGGCTGAATGCGGAGGGTCTTGCTCGATGCCTGATGGGAGACACCCACCTCAAAGGACACGCCCTGAAGCTCTCGGCTTACCTCGGTTATTTCATTGGATACAGCATGAGCGGCAAAACAACACGCCATGGTGAGAGTCAGAGAGATTAATAGTCGGGTGGTATGCGTCTTCATGGGGCTTCTCCTGCTGAGTCTTGGCGTTTATTCTAGGCTTACTAACGAGTGGTTGGAAATTTATACGGGTCCTATTCGACGGGAAGGGGAGGGTTCCTTCCTTTTTATTAATAGCCGATGAATCCTTAGGATTTCTATTAAATATAGGTTTCCTGGATCCTGATTAGTAAGCAGTTTCAGGAGACCTGATGGACGCTCTGGAACAGGGTCCCATGACGATTGCCGCAACCAGCAAACGATTGGGTAATTCCCGAAGATTGAATCTTCGATTGAAGCGATAAACGATGGCTCCCAGGTAC
>QYQA01000110.1 GCA_007280285.1 Methylococcus sp.
CATTATCCTAAGAAAGAAAGCTTCACTTGTAGTCATATTAAGACTACGATCTAAGTCTACCCTTTATTCATGGAGAGTCTCATGAGCAACGCCAATACGTATGTTCGTGCTCGAATCGACACCATTACAAAAGAACGCGCAAAGGATGCACTTGAAGCCATGGGGTTGTCAGTTTCCGATGCCATCCGATTGCTGATGCTCAAAATTGCGGATGAGCAACGTTTACCGTTCGATGTAAAAGTACCCAATGCTAAAACCCGCAAGGCCATTTCAGAACTGGAAGCCGGAAAGGGTAAGCAGTTTGCTACGGTAGAAGATTTGATGGCCGACCTGCATGAGGACAATTGATCGTTCATCCGCCTTCAAACGGGATTACAAGCGAGAATCCAAGGGACAACACCGATTGTCTCTCGATGATGCCTTGATGTCAGTTCTTGTAGCGTTAGCTAAAGATGAGACATTGGATACGCGTTATCGTGACCATGACCTCAGTGGTCATTGGGCTGGCTACCGAGAGTGCCACATCAAACCAGACTTACTTCTGATTTATCGTAAATCAGACTCTCAAACGCTGAGATTGGCTCGATTAGGATCGCATAGCGAGCTATTCAGCTAGAGGTCACAGGAAAATGGCTGCTTTTCCGGACTACACATTGAGATGGGTCTCTCAGAAGCCGCTTAAGAACCAAATCTCCACTCGGTCATCGGCTGCACAGGGGGATTAAAATCCCATTAGGGCCTAAGGGGCGTTAGCGGCCTGTTCTTCAAGGGAAGTTCCATGGCAGCTTAACCGCTACTTTTGGTTTACCCCAAAAATGGGGGAATTACCGGCTGAAACACCAGTCTGATCTTCGTCGGTGATGCGGTGCACTATGTTCGCGCCGAGATTATAGGCATAGAGGCTGGCAGGCCTAAACTCAAACGCAACCCCTTTGTAATCCAGATGGTCATCAGACACCGTGCGGCTGGTGACCAAAATGGGTTGCCGAACATGAGGGTTACGACTTACGAACTCAACGCAGTGATCAAGTTCTCCTCTTGATATGTGAGGTCGGTCAGACCACTTGATCTCGACTGCCCACAATGGCTGTTGCGTTACGCCATGTAGATGCACGATGTCTACCTCCCCATTATTCCACCGTGCGTAATAGAGCTCGATTTGCTGATGATGTTGCCATTGGCTAAAAATGGCCGTTTCTGTAAGAGCCCCCATGGCTGATGATTCGGAATCAACTTGCCCAAACAGGGCAGCGTGCATGGATGGATTTGTCAGGTAGACCTTGAAGCAGACAGCGCGTTTAAATTTCTTTGCGTTCTGATCGATTCGTTCTACACGCTTTATAAGAAACGCTGCTTCGAGGTATTCTAAATAACGCTTTATAGTATTTTTGGCTACTCCAGAGGAGTGAGAAAGCTTTTCAAGACTCACTTCATTCCCAGTGTTGTAGGCAAGTGTTGTGAAAAGCCTATTTAACTCCTGAATATCGCTAATCCCATACAGGCTGGGGAGGTCTCTTAAGAGGACTTTATCAATAATGTCGCTTTTTATGTACTGACTTTGGTTCCTTCTAATCGCTTCAGAAAATACCGCTTCGGGGTACCCGCCATAGTTTAGATAGTTAATGAACTCGTCATTCAGAGCCATAATGTCATTGGCTGAGTACATGTGAAGAGTATTGCTAGAGCACTTAGTTTCTGTTAAGGAGACGAGCTCCTTTTCTCTGCCGATAAAGCTCAGATATTCTGCGAATGTTAGTGGTGGGAGTATGTAGTCGCTGAAACGACCTGCGCCAGACTCACTGCTTTTTAGACGAAGCGCCGCTGCAGCCGATCCTGTAGCAATAAACCTATAATTAGGGAAAGAATCAACCAATGACTTAAGATGCACCTCCCAATTCTTGAGGTACTGAATTTCATCAAAGAAGACATATAAGCCACTGTCCCTATGGTGTTGGAATATCTCTTGAAAATAGATGATAAGACGCTCTAATGAAAGCCCTGTATAAATTGGAGTTTCAAGAGAGAGGTACATGACTTTTGGTGACTCTACACCAGCATCCAGAAGTGCCTTTATGGCGTGATACACCATGACCGTTTTGCCAACACGCCGAGGTCCCATCAGCACGATGGCCCTCCGTACGGACTTATCTTCTATGGCTTTAAAGAATGAGTAAAACGTTGACCGCCGAGGCTTGTCATCGTACTGAACCATGTTGGTAGCGCTTGAGTTCCACCAGGGATTATCGAACTTAAGGCGGGCCAAGATATCGGCGGGCGCAATTTCGAGCATGTTGAAGAACTCGATGAGTAGGAAGTCTGTCAGTTTACGCGCCCAAAAATATAAGATCAATCATCTGATCTTATGTTATGTGATGCCGCCAAGCCCAGGGCTACCGGGCGTTGGCATGCGCCGTAATGCTTCAAAGAACGGTCTAAATGACGTTAGTCAGTGCTTTTGTCATTGATGATAAGGCGTTAGCGGCCTGTTCTCCAAGGGAAGTTCCATGGCAGCTTAGCCTCTACTTTTGGTCTGCCCAAAAAATGGGAAATGACCTGTTCGCTAGCTAAAAGTTTTTCATTCTCATTATCCAAAGAAAGAAAGCTTCACTTGTAGTCACAATAAGACTACGATCTAAGTCTACCCTTTATTCATGGAGAGTCTCATGAGCAACGCCGATACGTATGTTCGTGCTCGAATCGACACCATTACAAAAGAACGCGCAAAGGGTGCACTTGGAGCCATGGGGTTGTCAGTTTCCGATGCCATCCGATTGCTGATGCTCAAAATTGCGGATGAGCAACGTTGGCGTGAGCTAGTCTGAACTCATCAGCGACTTTCTGTTGAAAACCGAAAAGGGATACTCGACAAAATAGTTGCCGATGATGAGGCCTGGGTTCGTTACTGGAATATCGACATCAACGTGACCGAAACGAACGATGAGAAGGTCAACGTTTGACGATAACGGGAGGGTTGAATTACCCTCCCAAAAGACTTGCGTCGTTACGCTCCGACCGCCCGGCCGAATGCTCTGAAATGGGTGGCCGGATCTCTGTGAAATGGGTGGCCGAATCACGCGAAATACGCAGAAAAGATCTCGCGATGATCAGGATGAATACCTCGGGGTTTTCGCGGATAGTGCGATTGGTGCAGAACGTCATGACCACAATGAGGGCACCCTTTGGCACATGCCTCATCAGCTCATTCGGCATCAAAATCAAGAAGAGAGGAAAAAAGGATGGGATCGGAAACAAGAAAATGGGACACTGGAATAAGTTTTTGAGTGTGAGAACCCAAAGACTCGCCTAATCGGGAGTTGTTTTCAACTCCCGTGAGGGTGTTTACCCCTCAACCCTCATCCAAAATGATCACCAGGCCTAAAAAGCCCATCAAAGTTTCTGGCCGTACTCACTTACCTGATGCCGAGGCCCTCGAAGGCAGGCTTGAAGTCTTTGATTTCATGAGGCTGCAAGCCAACTTCTGGCTCGATCGCCACATCTTTCCAGCGCTTCACAGCAGTGGCAACCTCGTCAAGAATGGCTTGGGCCTGAGCGAGCGACAGCTCAAAGCGAGGGGCTTGTTCGACCAGCTGCTCGAGCGAGGAGATGGGGCCACTGTCTTCACTGAGCCAGGTCTTGGATTCCCGATCTTTGTCCGGGAAAGGGTTGAGATCAAAAGCCGGGGAGAGACGCCACTGGTTGTTTCCGCAATATAGGAAGCCGATATTCTGCAGATGATCATCCACATTCGTGATAAGTTGGTTAAATACGAGGCGTCTCCATAATTGCCTTGCGTCGTCGATGAAGTTTTCGCACTTGGAGCGCATCACATCGACGATTTCTGTGTACGAGTGTTCGTCGCCACGGTTGGCTTGCAGCAGGGTTGCACCCGATATGTAGGGGATGCGGTTTTGCTCTGGTGTGCGGTCGAAGCGGCGAATCATGGCCACGGGCTGGTCCTTAACCATGACGATGCGCGCTGTGGCGCTGTCAATGCCTGACCGTTTGGCCAGTCGAAGGGCCAAAACCTCGCCGCGCGTGACGGCACGCTCATCGCCTACGCTTGGGAACTTCCCAAGCGACAAGGCGCCATCGGCATCCAAGATAGTGCATTTGGGCCGCATGCCTCCTAAGGATGTCCCTTTGCCCTGAAGGTAAGCCAAGTCTTCAGTTGTCTCTTTGTTCATCTCAACCGCCCGCGAAGCGAGCAGGATTTTTTCAAGCTCCAGAAATGCGGGCGTTGAGCGTGCGCCATCGGCCACGCTACGGAGGTAATGGCCTTGCTCATCTTGCAAACGCAATGCACCCACACGGCTGAAATCGTCTACACAAGCGAGGTAGTCTGCTTCCGTCAGTGGCCCAAGCGAGGCGTCTTTTGATCGAGCCTTGGCATGCGCACGAGCGATGACCCGGCGACCCCACGCATCGGGCTCGGTGTCCGCCAAGGCCAGGAAGAAGCAAGCGTCGCTCTTGCTCGGTGGTTTGCGCAACTGGTAGCCGCTTTGGCGATGCAGGTCTGGCGAGACATCAAAGAACATAGGGTCTACCAGCCACTCGTCGCTGTAGGCGAACTGAGAAAACTCCCGTTGACCGTCCTTGACGAAGATGAGCCGACCCACAGGTTTTTCAGCCTTGCCCAGAAAGACGTTCATCTGGGTGCGCTGGCTCGCCTGTTTGAAAGCAGGTTTTGTGGCCATCAAAACGCCCCTGACTCGGGCGACTTACGGGACTTGCGAACGCGCTGTGGCAACTTTTCATCCATCAGGGTCAAGCCAATGGTGTCCTGGGGGGTGTCTAACAGTTGATCGAGTTTGTCGAGCTCGCCAAACACCTGAAAGGCCCGGACAAAATGAACCAGTGCGGTGCCAGGGTAGCCAGCTTCCATTCGCCGCACGGTGTGGACGGATGCACCAATGCGTTCAGCCAGATCTTCCTGTGTCAGGAGCCTGCGCCGACGGGCAAGCGAAATAGCCTGACCTAGACGAGTCAGGCTGCGTGTGACAGGCAGCGGTGCAGGAGAGAAGGATTTCATATAAAGCGCATTTTATGAGCTTTTTGAATACTTAGAAACACATATATGATGCCTTATTTTTCGCATGATTCAGAAACCAAGTTTGCTGTTGCCGTGGAATCCACTTTGCGATTGGCTGGGCGAGGCATCTTTGGGGCGATCCCTGCCATGGCATGAGGCTTGCTGGACTTTGCCCGGAGCAGGCCACTCGTCTGTTGGAGGCGGTGGAGATCCCCCTGAGTGTCAACATGGCATTGGACACGCACTCGATGAGATGGCAGTCTTCAAGGCTCCTTGGACCAGGCGTCTATTTTGCCTGGTGCGATTCAAGCCAGGCACGCATCACGCTATTCACCCGCATTTGCCGGCCACGTCCTGATGCTTGCAATCCATCAAGAACATCTGCGTCAAACCGAATCGCAACCTGTTTTTTTAGTGGCATTTCTCGCAGGACCACGGCGCCTTACTTGGCCCGTTACCACGCCGTTCCGCCGAATCGTTGCCCCCTCCCAAAGCGCAAGTACCGCGTCTTCATCATTGGGATCATAAGGCTCCGATGTCTTATCGACCGCAATGGGCGATCCGCCTTGGCTTCACGCGATCCCAATCGGTTTTTGCTTTGCGTCTTCATCAATCCTCCTCTTGGCATCGTGATGCGCGACGAAAAGCAATCACTTTGATCTCTTCGGATCGCTTAACGTAGACCAACGCCAACAAGGTTCCGAAAACCTCAATCAATGCCCAATCCATATTGCGTTTTTCGCCATGACGATTGGACTCAAAAGTGACCTTATCCTGGGAGTCAAAGACCACGACTGCATCCTCAAAATCCAGACCATGCTTCTCAAGATGGGAGAGGCGCTTGGTTTCATCAAACGTAACTACTTGTAGATGCAAATTGCTCAAGGTTAAGCATCCTGACCCCCTCTTCTCGCTTATCCCTAAGGGGCGTTAGCGGGCCTGTCTCTCTAAAGTAGGCTGATTTAGAGGGGATTGCGGGTCTAGATGAGAATCAGTCCGTTTTGTGGAATGCGGGTTTTTTATCTTTTTAGAC
>QYQA01000096.1 GCA_007280285.1 Methylococcus sp.
GCGCATATCAAAACCCACTCCGCCCCCAAGAAGAAAGCCGCCCGCAGCAACCGTTGGGCAGCGACCATGCGTTATCGATCGGTTGACCTTACTTAAGGCGGAGTAAATGGATCCATTACGAATCCCGCCACCGACAGTGATCGTGCCATCCTGAGGAGTATAGGTGGCGGTATTAAAGTTCATAAGGTTGATCATCAGACCCTCGGTTGAAGAGTAGCCTGCGTAGGAATGTCCACCACCTCGGGTAGCGAGGGACACACCGGTCTGGCTACACCACTTGAGGCACTGGGCGATATCTTCTGGCGATCTACAGAGCGCAATAGCTCCTGGGCGAATTGCGCGATAACGGAGGTTATTGGGTAACGCTAATTCATTGAATCCCTGATCACCGGGTGTTACAAGGGGCCCTGTGAGTGAGCGCCTGAGGGATTGCAAGGCCACGTTCGGAATTTGGGCTTCACTGGTCTTTCCAAAGACTGATGGACTTAGTAAGGCGCCGCTCCATAGGGCGCTAGAGGTTAGAAATTTCCGACGACTCAATAGCTCATTCATCAGTGATCCTCAACCAAACGGGGTATATTCTTATTGTAATATTTTTTGCCATTGCGATACTGAAAATGAAAAGTCAGCCTTAGGGCTTCGAGATCTGTCAGTGAGTTCTACGAAATGCTAAGCCTACAGCGCTCCCAGCGCTGTAGGGCCGCATTGCGCTAAACGGTTAATGCCTTCGGCGCCCCAGCCGTCCCCGCTCGGTCCTTGTAGCGACAACAAGGTCGCTTCACGTGACTCGCAGATGACTCTACAGGCTTTCGGGAAACCTTGCAGCTCACCGATGGTGAGCCGCCCGGACCTGGCCCTTCTGGGAGGCATGAAAACCATCCCGGTCTCGCCGCTGCGCGGCTGACCTTTGATTTTCAGCAATGATTTTATCTTGAGGCCTTTGGTCGAGTCCTTAAAGAAGCCGGTTACCGAGAGTGTGACTGCAGATATTCTGTAAGCCTGATCTGAGCCGATGGTTGACGGGACAGTGATAAGCTTTAAGCGCAGTGATTCATCCATAACACCGAGTCCAACAATGCCAAGATCAGATTCAGGACATTCTCGTCGTCTCTTTTTGAGAAACACCGCTGGAATCTTGGGCGCCACGGCCCTCCCCAAATTGCTGGGCGCCGCGGAAGCCCCCCTGCCATCTAGCCTTAGATCAAACAGTACGCGGTTTACAAGGCACAATGTCACAAGTGCTCAAGGAAAAAAGGCCCTTGAGAGTTACGCCAAGGGCATCAAGGTGATGCTTGGATTACCGCCAGATCACCCACAAAACTGGTTTCGCAACGCCTTTATCCATTTCCTTGACTGCCCTCACGGAAATTGGTGGTTCTATGTTTGGCACCGGGGTTATCTCGGCACTTTTGAGCAGACCATTCGAAAATTGAGTGGGGACCGTGAATTTGCCATCCCTTACTGGGATTGGACCGAGCTTCCGAGAATGCCTGCTGAAATGTTCAATGGGGTTCTCGATCCCCATCAGGCTAGATATTCGTCTTCAACAAAAAACCTTTCGGTTTTTTCAGGATACTTTAAAACTGCGCTGCAGGCATTCTGGATATCCCTATCAGACGCACAAAAGGCGCAACTCATCCTGCGCGGCTATGCTGATCTGGATACGCTTTGGAACGATGTGACGGGCTACTCGACTGAGATAAAAGAGGCTATCTCCGGCAATATGGCGTACGCCAATCCATGTGGTTCACGTTATCTGACCAGAGGCAACCCACACCTCGATGATAAGACCTCGTACAACGTCTCTCAAGCCGTCATTTACTCTGGGCTAAGTGCCCCCTTCTTTTATAACGCATCTGACCAATCCTTGAGCTTTAGCAGCAGCCGGACGCTATCCCACAATATGGCACCAACGTCGACGACCAAGTTCTCCATTCTCGAAGGTCTTCCTCACAATAAGGTGCATAACTTTGTTGGGGGGGTAGGGCCGCTCTCGCCGGGTCCCTTTGGCAACATGGCGAATAACCTCTCTCCGATTGATCCTATTTTCTTTCTCCATCATTCCAATATGGACAGATTGTGGGATCTTTGGACCCGAAAACAGCAGATGCTGGGATTACCTTACCTACCGGAAGGGGAGGACTATAACGTCTACGCTTCAGAGCCTTTTCTTTTCTTTGTTAACGGAGAAGGCCAATACTTGGAACCAGCAAAGGCGGGCGATTTTATCAGCACCCATCCCTTTGACTATGATTATCAGCCGGGTTCTGGTGAGGCGATTCTCCAGAATATCAGCCTACAGCCTAGGGGAGACAAACCCATGAGTGCCCGGATGGCCGTCGTTCAGGAAAATATCGCAGCACTTTCTGTGTCTAGTTCCGATATTAAGCGACACCTCTCGGCGACGACTGTCCCGGTTATACTGCTAGAGATTACCCTGCCCCACGATGTGGTGATGTCATCGGTCCGTGACTTTGATGTGTTGATCGGCTCGCCGGACAAGCTGATGGGAATTCGTTCAGACAGTCCCTACTATGCGGGGACCGTTTCTGTTCTGGGCCATTCCGGCCACTCAGGCCCAGAAGGTGCTGGGGTTTCCTTTACCTTGCCATTGCCAAAGACGCTTAAGGCGTTTGAAGCGATCGGTTCCAATGACGTGACCCTGAAGGTGAGTGTCATTCCTTCAGAAGGTTCCAATCATCTCGTCCCCCTTGAGAAAGCATCCCTTCGGGTGATTCCTTAAATGTTTTGAGGAGAGTTTCAATGGCCAAGAAGACTTGGATCTCTGGAAAGAAGGTGAAAGTTGCTTACGCCTTTCGTTCTCATCGACAAGAGGGCATGCCGCAGGACAAAGGAGTCAACAGCGGCATGCAGGCTATCGTTTTAATGATCGATTAGGTCATGACCCGTTGCAATAAGCCATTCAGCCGTCTGACAAAGGCTGCAGGATCATCCAACTGAGCGCCCTCACTGAGAACCGCCTGATCATAGAGAATGGTGGAGAGATCTTCGAAGCGGGCGTCGTCCTGCTCACTTTTGAGCTTGATGACCAACGCATGATCGGGATTCATTTCAAAGACGGGCTTACTCGTCGGCATAGCCTGACCCGCTGACTTCATGATCCGCTCCATGGTCCGGCTCATGCCAAAACCTTCCGTGACGAGGCAGGCCGGCGAATCGGTCAAACGCGCACTGATTTTGACATCAGCCACTCGGTCACCGAGGACCTTTTTGATCCGATCAATGAGGGGTTCGAAGGCCTTGGCGGCTTCTTCTTGGTGCTGCTTATCGGTTTCATCGGCCAGCGTTCCAAGGTCGAGATCCCCCTTGGCGATCGATTGGAGGGATTTCCCTTCAAATTCGGTCAAATAACCAACCAGCCAATCATCAACCCGCTCATGCATCAGGAGGACTTCCAGTCCTTTTTTCTTGAAGATTTCAAGATGAGGGCTATTCTTAGCGGCGGCATAGCTTTCTGCGGTGATGTAATAGATTTTCTCCTGACCTTCCTTCATCCTTTCGATATAGTCTTCAAGGGAGACTGTTTGCTCCTCCCCGACGTTGTGGGTTGAGGAAAATCTCAAAAGCTTCGCAATGCGGTCCTTGTTCTTGTGGTCTTCAATGGGCCCTTCTTTAAAGGCCTGGCCAAATTCCTTCCAGAATAGGCTGTATTTCTCAGGATCATTCTGGGCCAGATCCTCGATGAGACCGAGGACCTTTTTGACGGCCCCGGAACGGATTTTTTCAAGCAGCGCGTTTTCCTGAAGGATTTCCCTTGAGACATTGAGTGGCAGTGAATCAGAATCAATGACACCGCGAATGAATCTCAGGTACCGCGGCATCAGCTTATCGGCTTCCTCGGTGATAAAGACCTTTCGGACATAGAGGCGCACACCATGCTTTGCATCCCGCTCCCAAAGATCAAAGGGTGCTGCCGAGGGGATGTAGAGGAGAAGGGTGTATTCATTATTCCCTTCAACCCGGCTATGAACACGGGCTAAAGGCGCCTGAAAGTCGTGGGAGACGTGCTTGTAAAAAGTCTCGTAATCTTCATCTGAAATCTCATCGCGGCTTTTGGCCCAAAGCGCTGAAGCACTGTTGACGGTCTCCCATTCTTCCTTGGGGGCTTCTTCATCCTCTTTAGCATCGCCGTAATGCTCCTTTTGCATCTCGATCGGGAGTGCAATGTGGTCTGAGAACTTCCGGATGATGCTCCGAAGCTTCCAGCCATCCAGAAATTCATCTTCGCCCTCACGAAGATGGAGGGTGATGGTGGTGCCGTGTGCCTTGAGATCAACTGCTTCCAAGGTGTAGTCGCCCTCACCCTTGGATTCCCAGCGAACGCCATGATCGGTCGCGCTTCCAGCCTTCCGGGTCTCAAGGACAACCTTATCAGCGACGATGAAAGAAGAATAAAAGCCGACGCCGAATTGGCCAATCAGCTGACTGTCTCTGGCCTGATCCCCGGTCAGTGATTCGAAAAATTGCTTGGTGCCTGAGCGGGCAATGGTCCCAATGTTTTCGCGGACTTCATCCCGGGTCATGCCGATGCCATTGTCCGTGAGCGTCAGTGTCCTCGCCTCTTTATCGAAGCCAATCCTGATTTTAAGGTCAGGATCACCTTCATAGAGCGCATCATCACTTAAGGCATTAAAGCGGAGCTTATCGGCCGCATCGGAGCCGTTTGAAATCAATTCCCGAAGAAAGATTTCCTTGTTGCTGTAGAGCGAGTGGATCATCAGGTGCAGAAGCTGTTTGACTTCCGCTTCAAAACCCATCGTGACCTTGTTGTCCTTCGTTGTCATAGCGAGATCATGCCTCCAGAGGTTGAAACAGGTTAAAAACCCTTTGTACGGCGAGGTGTGGGGGCAATGTCGCCTCTTTTCAAGAGGGTGTGGGTGGCTCTGGTTCCTGAAATCCGCCATCGCGGACCATTTGGGCAAAAAGGCCATTGAGGGCAACCAGTTCTCTAAAGGTGCCCCGCTCGAGGATCCGGCCTTGTTCAAGGACCAGAATCTGGTCGGCATGCGCTACCGTGGAGAGACGGTGGGCAATGATAAAGGTGGTTCGGCCTCGGCGAAGGGCATCGAGGGCTCGCTTGATTTTAGCTTCGGTTCCCGTATCAAGCGCGCTGGTCGCCTCATCGAGAATCAGAATGGGGGCATTTTTGAGGAGCGCTCTTGCAATGGCCAGGCGCTGACGCTCGCCCCCTGAAAGGGCGCCGCCCCTTTCGCCAATGACAAAGCCGAAGCCCCCGGGTTTTTTCTCGATAAATTCTTCCGCTTCAGCGAGTCTTGCTGCAGCGATAACCTCATCCTGCGTGGCGCCGGGTCTTCCGATCAGGATATTTTCCGCAATCGATCGATTGAATAAGCCCGCTTCTTGGAACACGATACCAATCGAATCTCTCAGGGATTTTAGGGTAACCTCCCGGATATCTTGGCCATCAATCGTGATCCGCCCTTGATCCGGATCTCTGAGCCTTTGGAGGAAAGTAAGGGTGGTGGTTTTGCCGGATCCTGTCGCCCCCACCAAGGCTATAGTCGCCCCGGGGGGCACCTCAAAATCGATACCGAAGACACCCTGGGTACTGCCTGGAAACTGAAAGGAGATGTCCTCATAAATGACGTGGCCTCCATTCACCTTTAATTCAACGGCGTCGGGTGCCTCGATGGTGGCGCCTGGGGCTTCGAGAAGATGAAAGAAATTTTGAATGGTCGGGGTCTGATTGAAGATCCTCGATACGAAACTGGAGAGTTGGTCGAGTTTTCCGATCAGAAGGGTCGCAAAACCCACAAAGCTCACGATTTCACCGACCGTGACGGCGCCCTTTTCGGCGAGGAGGGCGCCGACAGAAAAAATGGCCACCATGGTGATGGTGGCAGAAGCCCGGGTCATCACGGTCAAGATGGCCCACCAGGTTAGGACCGGATACTGCACTTTTAATAAATGGCCCATCAAGGATCGGAGCGCCGATGTTTCAGCGTTGAGTCGTGCAAAGCTCTGGACCACGCTGACATTTCCAAGGACATCGCCGACCCGCCCAAAGACATCTTGATTGTAGCGTTCAACGGCATCTTGGCCCCCGGTGGTGCGCTGGACCACGATCACATTGGCGACCACATAAATGATCGAAAGCACTCCAAGGATAGCCGCCAGAAGGGGTTGCATCGCGATCGCCGTCGGAATCAGGAACCCAATACTGACCAAAGCGGCTAGGTGTTCCCGAAGGAAGGTGAGCCACATCCAGAAGAGCGCATCACTGCCCGCAAGGAGGGTCCGAACCAAGGTGCCGGAGCCCCGTTCGGCGTGGAACGCGACCGGGAGGGTAATGACCCGTTCAAAAACGTTTGCGAGGACTGAGAGTCTTTGCCGGTGGGCGAGACGGTCGGCGGCCACGGCAACGACCACCCCCCCTAAGATGCTAAAAAGGCCCAGTCCAGCCCAGAGGCCGATCAGGGGGAAGGCCGCTTTGCCTCCTGCGAGTGCATCCACCACGCGGCCAAAGAGGATCGGCTCCAGGAGTTGGACGAGACCAATAGCGACATTGGCCAGGACGAGACCTGATGCCAGCCTTTTTTCAGGGGCGAGGAGGGCGAGCGCTTTGAGATAGGTTTTTAGAAGGTTCACAGGGCTCCTCTCATCAAGGCCTGGTTTGTAAAGCGACCTTGGTGATGCCGGCATGCTGGGCGATGGCGAGAACCTCGGCGGCCTTGCCGTAGGGCACCTTTTCATCAATCTCAAACTGAACAGTCAAATCGGCATTTTGGCTGAGACGTTGCTGCAGCAACGTCGCCAGAGATTCAGCCGTCTGTGGTGTTCGATCGAGGAAGATCTGCCCCCCGGCATCAACGCTGATCAGGGTCAAAGGCTGGTTAGGGGCGGGGGCGGCCGAGACTGTTTTAGGCAGCGAAACGCCGACAGATTGGGTTAAGAGGGGGGCGGTGACAATGAAGACCACCAGCAAGACCAACATCACGTCCACTAAGGGCGTGACGTTGATTTCGCTCATCATGTTCTGATCGTTCTTGTTGCCAAAAGCCATCTCAGCCACCCTTCTTTAATGAGAAACCTGTTTTGAGGGCGAGGTGAAGGAAGTCGGTGGCAAAATTCTCAAGATCGGCCTCCTCCAGTTTAACCCGTCTCAAAAAGTAGTTATAAGCAAGGACCGCGGGGATCGCCGAAGCGATGCCGATGGCGGTGGCAATCAAGGCTTCGCCAATCGGGCCAGCCACGACATCAAGGCTCGCCGAGCCTGCCTTGCTGATATCTTTGAGTGCATGCATGATGCCCCAAACCGTCCCAAAAAGGCCGATGAAAGGCGCCGTACTGCCAATACTCGCAAGAATGGTGAGGCCCTTTTCTATTTCATGACGTTCCTGCTGGATCCTTTGGCGGAGGCTTCGCTCAAGGATGTCTTGGCGGTCGCCGCTCGCCGCAAGGCGCGGCGCATTGTCAGCGTGCGTCTCCTCCAGGACGTCAAATCCCGTTTTAGCAATGCGGGCAAGCGGTCCCTCAAGCGTACTGAGATCGCTCGCGGCAGCAAGGCTTGGCGCGCTCCAGAAGGCTGTGCTATAGGCGCGGTTAGCTGCCTTCAAGCGCCATTGTTCGATGGTTTTCATCAAGATAATGGCCCAGGCCAGAACCGAGAAGCCGATCAGCAGCCAGAGGGTGAAATTAACGATATGGCTCGATGCAAATTCGCTCATGATGTTGTCCTCATAGGGTTATTGGGTGTCCAACAGGTTGAAATTAATGGGAACGCCAACCCAGCTATCGACCGGCTGCCCGCCCCTTTTGGCGGGTACAAAATGCCACTGCCTGACTGCCTCAAGGGCGGCCTCGTCCAATAGGTCATGGCCGCTGCTGGTTTGAATACTGACCTCACTCGCCGCCCCGCTGGCGAGCACTTTGACCTTGAGGATGACCTTGCCCTCCCATTGGCGGCGCTTTGCTGTGGCTGGATAGACAGGCTTTGGGTTGTGAAGATAGGCCGCATTCGCCTTAGGGCCCTCATAGGCGCCGCTCCCTGCAGTGGGGTCCTTGGGCGTCGCTGAAGGCTTCGATGGGGTGTTGGATGGGGCACTCTCCTTCGGCTGTGCGTCAGTCTCAGAGGCTTTCTTGGGGACGTCTGACTTCTCTTGGGTGGGCCTTTCAAGGGGCGGCACCGGCGCCTCTTGAGGTGGTTTCGTGACCTTCGGTTTTGAAGGAACAAAGCGGTTGGGATCCTCTTCGAGAGGTTTCCTAGGTAGCGGCTTTTTAGCAGGCTCAGAAGAGGGTGCTTTTTTTGGAGGCGGTGGCTTAGGGGGCGCCACAGTAACGTTTGGTTTTGGAGGCGCTGGCTCTGGACTGGCGGCGGGGGGTCCAGGGCTTGGGGCTGGCAGCAGGAGGACCTCGATCGGTGCCTTAGGCTTGGGGAGCGTTTCAGGGGCTACGTCCCCTCGCTGTGACCACCACCAAAGGGTGCCGTGGATGCCGAGTGACAGCAAGACAGAAAGGCCAAGCAGACCGAATCCTTTATCACGTGCTGCGCGCCGCTGTCGGTGGGCGAGCCTTCTTTGATCCATGCCACTCGCCATGGTTAGCGCCGCCAGAAAGCGGGGGTCAAGAGAATCAACGCGGTGAAAATTTCAATGCGTCCAAGGAACATGGCCAGCGTCAGGGTCCAGGTCTGATAATCGGTGAGTCCTGAGTAGTTGCTGGCGGGGCCGAGGTCTCCGAGCCCGGGGCCTGCATTATTAATGCAGGCGATGACCGCAGAGAAGGCGGTGATGAAATCAAGTCCTGAAATAATCAATACAAAGGTCAGGATCACGACGGTCATAAAGTAGGCAAAGATAAATCCAAGGACCGAGAGAATGATTCTTGAATGGATCACTTGTCCTGCCAATTTAAGGGGATTTACCGCATGGGGGTGGGAGAGGAGAAACATCTGCATTTGGCACTGCTTCAGAAGGATCAGTGACCTCATCATCTTGATGCCGCCGCCGGTGGATCCCGTGCAAACCGCGATGCAGCTGATAAAGAGCATCCAAAGGGGGGCAAACAGCGGCCATTCATTAAAATCTTGGCTTGCAAAGCCGCAGTCGGTTCCTATCGACACTAAATTAAAACTGGTCTGCCGAAGGGCTGTCCCAAAACTATCGTAGGTCCCCATCTGCCAGAGATAGAGGCTAATACCGAGGCAGCTGCCTAGAATCAGTATCAGATAAGGCAAGGCTTCTAGATCCCGTTTGTAAGGATCGAGGCTTTTATCCCGAAAGGCCACAAAGTGGGTGGCGAAGTTCATCCCAGCGATCAGCATGAAAACGATCAGAACCCCCTCGATCTCGGGCGAATCAAAGAATCCAATGCTGGCGTCATGGGTTGAGAACCCGCCTAGACTCATGGTCGCAAAGGCATGACAGATGGCGTCAAGCCAGTCCATCCCCGCCCACTTCAAAGACAGCATGCAGGCAAGGGTAATCAGCGCGTAGGTGAGCCAGAGATTCTTTGCCGTCTCGGTAATGCGAGGCGTCAGTTTGCTGTCCTTGACAGGACCTGGTGTTTCAGCCACGTAAAGCTGTCGTCCGCCAACCCCAAGGATAGGCAAGATAGCGACGACCAATACAATGATCCCCATACCACCAATCCAGTTGAGTTCGTGGCGCCAGAGGTTGATGGCTGCCGGGAGGTAGTCAAGGTTGGTCAGAACGGTGGCCCCGGTGGTAGAGAGGCCTGACATGGTCTCGAAGTAGGCGTCGGTGAAGCTCAGAGACTCGAGGGATTCGGTTAACGGGAAGGTCGAAAAAGCCGCCATGCCCAGCCAGGCAAAGACGACCAGCACAAAGCCATCCCGAGATTTTAGTTCCGTCTGAAACGAACGGGTCACAAACCACAGGAGAAGACCCGCACCCAAAGTCAACGTCATGGCGGTGATGAAGGCCGTCAAACTCCCATCGTCATAGATGATCGATGTCGTGATCGGGAGCAGGTAG
This sequence comes from Methylococcus sp., assembly GCA_007280285.1. GTDB lineage: Bacteria > Pseudomonadota > Gammaproteobacteria > Methylococcales > Methylococcaceae > UBA6136. The sequence continues at coordinate 9,978 of QYQA01000096.1, forward strand.
GTCATACTAAAAACGGCCAGCATCAGGCCGAAAATTCTGATCAGAGAGAGGAATCTGATCATGGTGAAATCGGGGCCTTTTGGATCAAGGCGTCAGCGCCTGGCTTCAGCGCGGTCACCTTGGTGTCGGTCATCAACCCCTGATCGTCAAACCAAACGGTTACGGTCTTTAAGGCCTTACTTGATTCAAGGTTGACGGTGTCGGTCATGAAATCCTGATCAAGGTATCGGTTTTCTTTCTTGGGCTTATCTTGTTTGGAGCGCTGTCGAGTGATCGAGGTTCCAAGGGTCCAGATCATCCAGGCGATCAGTATGCCAAGGATCGTCATCCCATAGATCTCCAAGAGTTCGATGAGACTCTTATAACCCCCGAACCAGCGGACTTCGGCGGAAAACTTCCGCACCCCCATGAGCCAACCACTAAGAGAGACCAGCGGAATGAGAAAATAGCCCCAAAGGCTCCAGCAGGCGATGGCGACGAACAGCGAGCCGAGGCGCTGGCCAAAGCTCTGAAGGTGGGGCATTTCAATGATCAGATCGTCCTGTTTCATCGCTGACGAAGCCCTCGGTCGACGGTGACCCAAACGGCACGTTGCCCGCGTTTCTTTCTGACGGCCTTAAAAAAGCCGTTGACGGTGGTGCCAACATTGATCAGCCAGTAGGCGATTGGATACCAAATCATCCAGAAGTAATACCGTGCCAGCCCGCCGGCACGACGCTCATAGCGGGAATCAATCACTAGGCTGGTAGCGAACTGAATCAGGCAGGTGATGCTGAGGAGCATGCTGGTCCAGCTAGGAGAAAGATCCTCGAGTTGTTCCTTGCGGGTTTCATGAAACAGTTCAAGGGGCAGCAGTAAAAGCGTTGCAAGCACCATGAACGACCAGCTGATGCTGATGACGGATTCGGCATAAAGGGGCCACATGGCTCTTGAGCGCCACCGGGTGATGGGCTTGAAGTAGCGAAACAGGACCTCGACCCCGCCTTGAGCCCAGCGTGTCCTTTGTTTCCAGAGACCATTGAGGGTCTCCGGCATCAAGACCCAGCAAAGGGCGTTGGGTTCAAAGCGGATAGACCAACCGGCGATTTGAAGCTTCCAGCTGATATCGATGTCTTCAGTGACCATATCAGGGCTCCAGTAGCCGACCTCTCTGAGGGCGCTTTTTCGAAAAGCGCCAATCACGCCTGAGATGGTAAAGACTCTCCCATAAAGCCGCTGAGCCCGTTTGATCATGCCCACGATGGCAGAGAACTCGCCGACCTGGACCCGCCCCAGGAGGGTTGAACGGTTACGAATTCGAGGATTGCCGGTGACGGCGCCGACGTCAGGGTGCTCGAGGAAATGTCGAACCATCCAGCGGATGGCGTCTGGCGATAACAGGGCATCCCCGTCAATGCAGAGCAGGTACTCACTGGCGCTCAGCAGGGATGCGGTGCGAAGTCCCACCGCCTTGCCTTGATTGGTGGCGAGATTAATCACCCGAAGGTTTGGATGAATGGCCGCCAATTCAAGCAGGATATCAAGGGTGTTGTCGTGACTCCCATCGTTGATGGCAATGATGTCAAAATCGGGATATTGCTGCTGAAGGCAATAGGCGATGGTGTCCCGGATGTTGTCGGCCTCATTGTGGCAGGGGATCAGGATAGAGACCTTCGGCGTTTCGGTGAGGGCAGGGGCATTCCCATTGACGCCATCTCCCTGTCGTTCAAAACGCCAGTAATAGACCACCGCGCCAATCATCCAGACATAGGCCATGAAGAGCGGGTAATAGAACATAAAGCGAGCGAGCGAGTCATCCACCAAGGCCCACTCAGGCCAGGCTGTGAGCTGATGGAGGGCTTGCTTTAAGAAGATCGAGGCCTCTCCAATGGCGGGATCTAATCGCTGCCATAGATTTTCTTTGAGTGATTCCTTCATGCGGGTTAGGGCGCCACGTCCACCTTAAAGATCTTTTGCAACGTCATGATGTCAGGATGATTCGCATAGAGATTATCAGGATAGTAGCCGAGGTGATGGGCCCCTTGCCGCTTCAGCTGTTCCATCTGGTGGGTGAAGATGCTCATAGCAATCGGTTCTTGGGTGTTCCAATCAAAGGGTTGCAATTCAAAGATCACTCGTTCGAAACCCTTTGCTGTTTTAGCCACCTGTTGACCCAGTTCTTTTAGCCATTGGTCGGGATTTTCAGCTTTTTCCATAAATGGCATCGCTTCAATGGCAACATAATCGTAATGCTTTAGGAAGCCGTCGAGAGATTGTGCATACCATTCCTCACTATCAGGCATCAGGACTGGCAGCGCGTAAAGATTGCGCGCCGTTTTGAGGTAAGGTCTCCACAGTAAACTGCGCTCGGTGAGATAGTCGGTAAACTGCATCATCCAATCTGTTTTAAGACGCGCCCATCGAAGCCTCATGGCCGGGGTGCCATGAAGGGCCGCAAAATCGTCTGGAAGTCCCCACACGTCATGCGTCATGGAGATCGCGGCCGGCGAGACATCTTCAAAGTCTGAAAGAATGCCATCGTCATGAAACAGGAGCCCGTCAAAGGAGCAGTGTTTGGCAAGATCTTCAAAGAGATCGCCGACCCAGCGGCGTCCTTCCGGGCTGAAGGGGGAGATCCGCTGATAGATGTGGGTGGGTATTTGAGGTTTGCCATCGCGCCATTCCATGACGCGCCACTCTTCAGGAAGATCCGCCTTGAAAGCCATCATCGGCATCCACGCATAGACCTTCACGCCCGCTCGGGTTTTCAGTTGCCAGGCGGCCCTGCTAAAGAGGTCGCTCTTGACCGGAAGGTGGCGATTGGGGAAATAAAGTGCATCCGCATTGCCATCCCCGTCGGGGTCTGCAAAAGCCTGCAGGAAGACCGTATTGGCGCCACTCCCACGAATCCTCTCGACCAGTAAGCCGAGGTTTTTTTCGGTCTGTTCTTTATCCTTATCGTCAATGGCGTCAAGATCGATGTGGATCACCCGAAGGGGTCTATCGGCACGGAGTCCTTTCACGATCTTAGCGAATTGCTTTTGATCGGGATCGTCGGCGATCAATAGCCGCCGCATGGCCTTAAGATCCGCAAGGGTGTTGGTGCCGTCCCAAAGCGCCATGCTAAAGGGCATCCCTGCTGCCCGTGCCTCACTCAACAGGCCGTCATTGTATTCACCGAAAGGCCAGACCATCACCCGCGGACGAATCCCAGCCTGTTGCCAGATAAAATTGGCGCTTTTGCTGATGGCGAGGTGGACGCGTTGCCGGTATTCCTCATCATCCTCATATTGCCCAAGATCGGTGTCATAGGCGTGGGTGGTGGCGGCGGCCTGCTCATTGCCTTGGGGATTGGCTGTGATGCCGCGGTGAAGGTCATAGCTGTGGGAGGCGATTTCAACCAGCCCTGATTGTTTGAGTTCGCGAACCTCTGCCCAGGAGAGAAGCGCCTTGTTGGGAGGTCGCTCTTTGGCATCCGTGCTTTCCATCCAAGCCCCGACCAAGGCGACGACCGCAGGATAATGGTATTTCTTGAGGAGTGGGAAGACGCGGGTGTAAAAGCTTTTATAGCCATCATCGAAGGTCAACAGGACCGCCTTGTCGGGAAGAGGTTTCCCGCCTTTGGCGGCTATCGTAATGTCTTCAAAACCAACCACCCGATAACCCTCCTTTTTAAGCCAAGCAAAATGGCTCTCGAAGTGGGCTTGACTCACCGCGACCCGATCGAAGGGAGGAACCCGCTCTTCTTCTGGAATGATGTCGTGGTAATTGAGCGCGATGAAGCTGTTGCTACCGGAGACAGCTGGCGCTCCAAAACAAAAGAGAATGAGAGCCAGAAGAAGGCGAAGATTCATCATAGGGGTTCCGCGAATGGGAAAAGCGCCTGGCCTCAAAAAAAGCGGGAATTGATAAAGAAATGCGTGGCGATGCTCGCGGCGTAACCTAAAGCAATGACGGGCGTCCATTTCAGGTGCGACACGAAGGAATAGAGCCCTCGGGTTTGCCCCAAAAGTGCCACACCGGCGGCAGAACCGATGGCGAGGAGGCTGCCGCCCACCCCTGCGGTCAGGGTGACCAGCAACCATTGACCTTCGGAGATATGCGGCTCCATGGTCAGGACGGCATACATGATCGTGCCGTTATCAATAAAGGCCGACACAATGCCGACCAAAATATTGGCGACGGTGGGATCAAGATCGGTGTAGAGGACGTTCGAAGCCAGCGTCAGATAGCCAATATAGCTGAGGCCGCCGACACTCACCATGACCCCATAAAAAAAGAGGAGGGTGTCCCACTCGAGGCGAGAAACATTGTGAAAGACATCGAAGAAGTGTCGGTCTTCCTCTGGATCTTTAAGATCCAATGCCCCCTCATTCTCCATCATCAAGGGTTCAGTCTCTAAGATCAGTTCATCCTTGTGGCGGGAGCTGTAGAGATAGTAGAAGTAAAAACTGAGATAACTGAGACCTGCAAGCATCCCGGCGGCGGGCGGCAGGTCGAGAAAGTTTTCGAAACAGACGGCCGTCGCTATGGTCAAGAAAAAAAGAGCAATGATTCCCAAGGCTCCCCGCCGGAGCGGCTTGGCTTGTGTTCTCGCGTCGGGGCGACCCTTCGGAATCCAGAAATGCATGATGGAGGCCGGCACCAGGAAGTTCACCATGGCGGGAATCAGGAGCGAAAAGAAATGCGCAAAAGGAACCACACCCTTTTGCCAGACCAGCAGGGTCGTGATGTCGCCAAAGGGGCTGAAGGAGCCGCCCGCATTCGTGGCCACCACGATATTGATGCAGGCAATGGTAATAAACCGGCGGTTGTCCTTCGTCATAGCAAGTACCACGGCGCCCATCAGGAGGGCCGTGGTCAGGTTGTTAAGAACGGAGGACATGAAGAATGACAGGATGCCTGAAATCCAAAACAGCTTTCGATAGCTGAAGCCTCGGCTGAGGAGCCAAACCCTCATATTGTCGAAGATGCCGCGCTGTTCCATGGCATTCAAATAGGTCATCGAGACCAGAATGAATAGGAAGAGTTCGGCATAGACTTCAAGACTGGCCCTAAAAGCGTGACCTGATTTCTCGCCAAGACCTATTTTAGCGTAGACCACAGCGATCAGGACCCAGATCAAGCTGGCCGCGAAGACCATGGGTTTTGATTTTCTTAGAAGGGTGGACTCTTCGAGCATCGCGAGGATGTAGGCCAGAAAGAAGATGATCAGTGAACCATAACCCACCCAGCTCTTGGTGAGATCAAGGGGCGGGAGTGATCCTTCTGCTGCCTGGGTTATCCCCGGCAGGAGGATGGCACCGAGGCAGAGGAGCGTCTTGGCGATCGTGATATGCATGCGTGATGATCTTACTCTGGCGTCACGGGTCAGATGGCTTCAAGGGATGGCCTTAGGGATTCAAAGGCCCCTTAGCCATCGAATCATACGCCAGCCCATGGGAGATAAAAACAGAGCAGCGCGATTCCTTATTCCGGATCGTAGCCTGGCCGTCCCATGCTGTTGGGATTCGTGATGCCCCAATAGCCCATATTCCCCCAAGCGCCTGAGGGCGCAAAGCCGGCTTGTTGGTTTTCAGAGATTTCATGGCTGATCATCGCGCGGTTGGAGTTGGCAAGCTCCACCGAGAGGAGTTGCAGCTTTTCAAATTCCTGTTGGCGTCCGACATAGAGACAGCTGCAAACGACCGGATCGGGATAGATGTAATAGGTGTTGTCAGGCCTTTGAATGTGACTCATGGTATCCGGTGGGAGGCTCGTGAGCATTTTCTGCCGCTCCTGGGTATCGGCCATCATGATTTTGAAGCCCGCGGCCGTCAGCTGGTTTTCCGTGGTGCGCGCACTGGACTCCCTAATCTCATGCTTCACGGTCTCACAGCCGGAGAGGATGAGGGCGGCAGCAACAAGGACAGTGGCTAGACATCCGGTCAGTACCTTCATATGGGGTGTTCCTTTTAGCAGTGGGTTCATGGGTGTAGAGATCGTATCAGGTCCGATAGGCATGAGCCGCGGTGAAGCCATGGACCTTGGCCCTTGGGCTGAAGCTTGGGGGCTCCCAGGGCGCATCCGCGGGTCCATGGAGGTGTGTTGCAAGCCAAAGGGCCTGATGGCGGATGGGCATCACGTAGGCGTATATTTTGCCGTCGGCGCATTCAGCGGCATCCCCCAGGGCGTAAATCGCGTCATCCTCTGTCTTTAGCCAGGGATTCACGAGGATGCCTCGGTTCACCTGAAGCCCCGCGGCTTCCGCTAATTGGGTTCTTGGCTTGAAGCCGGTGGCCGCAATGATGGCGTCAAATCCAAAGCTCAAGTCGTTTTCGAGTTGGACCCCGAATCGCTCCCCCTGTCGTTCGAGGCCAGTGACCGCCACCTCCAACTGGACCGTGACGCCAAGGGCCTCGAGAACCGCCTTGAGCGTGTCTGAATCTGCCTCGATCAGTTGCCGCTCCATGAGTCTTGGTAAGGCATGGAAGAGGGTCACGGCATCGCCTGATCGGGCCAGATCGGAGGCGACCTCTGAACCGATCAGGCCGCCGCCGATGATGGCCCAGTGAGGCTGTTGGCCTCGGTCCTTGATGAGGGTCCTCAGCGTTCTGAGGGCTTTGAGATCCCGCAGGCTGTTGAGCCTGTAAAGAAGGTCCTCAAAAGGCTTCAGGGGCGGCGGGATGAAGGCATCGGAGCCTGGCGCTAAGACGAGGCGGTCGTAGCCGATGGCCCCTTCTAATCCTTTCTCAAGATACCGAACGGTTTTCTGCGAGCGATCAATCGCCGTAACCTCACATCCTGTCATGACCTTGAGGCCCCCTTGATGAAGGGCCTCAAAGGATTTTAGGATGATTTTGGATTCAACGTCATCCCTTGAAAATCCATGGGAGAGCATCGGCCTTGAATAGTAGCCATCGGTCTCTTGGGTGATGAGGGTGACGGCGGCTAAAGGATCTTTTTTAAGGCGTTCCTCTGCAACCGTGACCCCGGCCATGCCGGAGCCAACGATCACGAGGCTCATGGCTCCTGGCTCCCTAAAGGCCGAATCCCGATGCTGTGACGCACCTCTTTCATGAGGGGTGCGCTGAAGGCGCGTGCCTTTTCAGCGCCGGTTGAAAGGAGAGCCTCAATCGCTTCAGGGGATTCCATGAGGGCGTCGTAATGCGCCCGCGCTTCTTTGAGGTGATCATTGAGGTACTCAAAGAGAACGCCCTTCATTTCTCCCCAGCCGATCCCTTCGGCATAGCGGATCCTGATGTCAGCCGTTTCTTTGGGAGTGGCGAAGGCCTTGAAGAGGCTGAAAAGGGTGCAGCCCTCAGGGTCTTTAGGTTCCCCAGGTTCCTGTGAGTTGGTCTTGATCTTGTTGATGATTTTCCGAAACGGTTTTTCGGCCATGAAGAGCGGGATAGTATTGTCGTAACTCTTGCTCATCTTCCGGCCATCAAGACCCAGAAGGGTCGCGGTATCTTCACTGATCACAGCCTCAGGGATGACGAAGTGCTCGCCATAAAGATGATTGAAGCGGCCGGCAATATCGCGGGCCATTTCAATATGCTGGACCTGGTCCCGACCCACGGGCACCTTGTGGGCCTTGAACATCAAGATGTCGGCGGCCATCAGGACGGGGTAGTTATAAAGGCCCATGGTGACCCCTTTGTCAGGATCTGGGTCGCCGGCATCCTGATTGGCCTGAACGGCGGCCTTATAGGCATGGGCTCGATTCATCAGGCCTTTCGCCGTGACGCAGTTCAGCATCCAGGCAAGTTCGGCGATTTCAGGGACATCGGATTGCCGATAGAAAATGGCGTTGTCCGTATCAAGCCCCAATGCCAGCCAGCTGGCCGCAATCTCGAGGGTCGATTGCTGGACCCTTAGGGGGTCATGGCATTTAATGAGTGCGTGATAGTCGGCTAGGAAAAAGAAAGGTAAAACGTCATGGCGTTTGCTGGCCTCAATGGCCGGGCGGATCGCGCCGACGTAGTTGCCGAGATGCGGGGTGCCGGTCGTGGTGATCCCGGTCAGGACATGGAGCTTTTTCGTCATGATGCAAAGGGAGTTGTGGCGGGAAGAGGCCGCAGGATAAGACGCTAAAATCCTAAGGCTTTTCACGTGCTGTTTTTTAATTTTCAAAAGATACCACATGGGTGTGGGCTACGCCCATGGTCTCTTAGGAATCTCGGTTGAGACTGTCTGACATCGATTACAATAGATCCTTTATTGTCGCGAAGGCGAGGATCAAGCGGGATGGGGAACGGTGATCGTGAAAGTCAATCAGCGCCGCTTCATTGCAGGCTGGTCTACCGCCCCATCGCAGCAGAGGCCACTTCTCAAGGGGTTGGTATCCGCTGGTCTAGCAACGGGATCGAATTTCGGGGACGTGATCCTCTCTTGGATGGTTCTGCGGCTGAAGTTTGGATTGAGGGCGTCAAAGGCGTCTCTCCTTCTTGGCGGGCCTTTATAGAGGTCACCGATTGCTGGCCCGAAACCGAAGGTGGGTTTCATATTAAAGGCTGGATTAAGGGCATTCTCAGTGACGGCTGATGGTGGTGAATGGAATGTACAGTATTACCAAGGACGTTTATTTCTGTTATGGCCACCGGCTCATGGGGCATCCTGGCAAGTGTCGTCACATCCATGGCCACAGCGTCAAAGCCGCTATTACCGTGGAGACCATGACGCTGAATGACAGCGCCATGGTGTGCGATTTTCAGGACATCAGAGAGGTCGCCTCGGACTTCATCGATGGGGTGCTGGATCATAATCTCCTCTTGCATCGTAAGGATCCCTTGGTGCCTGCGCTTGAGGCCGCGGGTGAGCGGTTCCTGTTGCTGGATGAACATCCCACCGCCGAAGTCTTGGCGCGCCTGATCTATGAGGCCTGTCGGGCGAAAGGGTTACCGGTCAGTCGGGTCACCCTTTGGGAAACCACCAGTGCCTCGGCGACTTACGCCGATCGCTAGCCGGGGTGAGCTAAGGTGGTCTATCGATTCTTTCCCGAAGAGAAGGCGCTTTGGCTGCACCACCTCTGTGAGGCCAACTTTAGCCGGCTCGAGCGACTGATTCCGAGTTTTGGTGAGATTCAGGAGGAATCAGTAGGTCGTGCCACAGGGAAACCCGCGCTCTATTTTCGCCTTCTGGAGCGATCCCCTTTTACCCTGGTGATTGAGCTGACGCATGATTTCTCCGGGGAGCCACAACTGATTTTTGAGCCTAATGTCAGGATCAGGGTCTGCCTTGATGCGAGGACGGTTGAAATGCTGAGTGACGATGAGCGGCCTCATGTTCATCTGGCCTTAAGGGACGCAGAGGCTCCCGAAGCGATTCTCGATTACAAGTGGGAGATGAATTACTTTCTGGCGCGCTGGCTCGACCATTGTCTTCAGGCAGACTATCGTTTTCCGGCGCGTCAGGTGTCCCGCGATCTAGCCACCGCCTAGGATTTTTCGTATTCCAGAATCACGCGGACGAACGGTTGCCCGTAGCGAAGGAGCTTTTTCTCCCCAACCCCAGACAGTAAGGCAAAATCGCCCAGCGTCTTGGGTTTTCGTTCCACCATCTCCATCAGAACGCTGTCCTGAAAAATGATGTAGGGGGGGACCCCTTGCTCGTCTGCCAGTGTTTTCCGGAGTTGTCTCAAGGCGGACCAGAGAGGGTGTTCCGAGGGGTTGAAGGGTCGAGGAGCCCCGCGTGTTGGCCCCCCCGAAGACCGGGCTTGACGCGGATCGTCATCCCATCTCAAGAGGAGTTCTTTTTCCCCTCTTAGGATCTGTCGGCAGGCCTCGGTTAATTTCAAAGCGCCATGCTGTGCCTGGTCGACCTCTAGATAGCCGTGGGTAATCAACTGCCTAAAAACCGAGCGCCATGGCTTCTCGCCAAGATCACGGCCGATACCGAAGGTGCTGAGGTGCTGATGGCCGAAGCGTTCCAGGCGCTCATGTGATTTTCCCAGCAGAATATCGATGAGGTGATGGGCGCCAAACCGTTGGTGAGTTCGATAGCAGCAGGAGAGGGCTTTTCGGGCCGCTTCCGTCCCATTCCAAGTGGCCGGCGGTGACAGGCAGTTATCGCAATTGGCGCAGTGATCGGGGGCCGCCTGATCGAAGTAACGCAACAACACTTGGCGGCGGCAGGATGTCGTCTCACAAAGGCCCAGCATGGCATCAAGCCGCTGACGCTCGAGGCGCTTATGGTGCTCTTCAGCCTCCGAGGCTTCGACCATCTGGCGAAGCGTGACCACATCTTGCAGCCCATAGACCATAAAGGCATTGGCCGCTTCCCCATCCCGACCCGCTCTTCCCGTTTCCTGATAATAGGCCTCAGGGCTCCTCGGGAGATCAAGGTGTGCCACAAAACGAACATTGGGCTTATCGATGCCCATACCAAAGGCAATGGTGGCCACGATAATAATGCCTTCCTCCCTCAGGAAACGTCTTTGGTTCTGCTGTCGATCTTCTGCGGGGAGTCTTGCATGGTAGGGCAGGGCTGTGAGCCCCTGTGCTTTGAGGAAGGCCGCAGTTTCTTCGACCTTGCGGCGAGACAGGCAATAGACGATGCCAGAATCCCCCGGATGTTCGCTCTTTAAGAACTGGAGAAGCTGGTTGCGGGCATTCTTTTTTGGAGTGATTCGGTAACAGATGTTCGGTCGATCGAAGCTTCCTAGAAAGACGCGTGCCTTTTGAAGGCCGAGGCGCTGGATGATTTCCTCCCGGGTCTTAAGGTCCGCCGTTGCCGTCAATGCAAGCCTTGGAATCTCAGGGAAACGTTCGTGAAGAAGCGAGAGTTCGAGGTAGTGGCTCCTAAAATCATGCCCCCATTGGGAGACGCAGTGGGCTTCATCAATGGCAAAGAGGCTGATTCTGACGTTCCTAAGAATCTTTAGAAAGCGTTCGGTGTTGAGTCTTTCGGGAGCGACGTAGAGGAGGTCGAGTTCACCCTTGGAGAACGCTCTTTCGGTGGCCTTCTGATGGTCAATATCGAGCGATGAATTGAGGAATGCCGCTTTGACTCCGAGTTGGCGCAGGGCCTCGACTTGATCCTGCATCAGGGCGATGAGTGGCGAAATAACAACACCCGTCCCGGGGCGAGCGATAGCAGGGATCTGATAGCAGATGGATTTGCCGCCGCCAGTCGGCATCAGCACGAGGGCATCGCCACCGCGCATGATCTCTTCGATGATCTCTTGTTGCAGCCCTCTAAAGCCTTGATAGCCGAAGGTTTGTTGGAGTATGGCAAGCGGTGCTGTGGGCATCCTCAGCATTCTATTGGATGGCGGCGGCGGATGCCTAAATCGTTCGCCCATGGTGCGCTTCTTGGAGGCTTGGCACTTTCATGGTGCACCTTGTTGCGCGAGCGCTGTCATTGTTGTTGATAATGCAGGTCTTTGCGGTTGGCACAACTTCTGCTTTAAATCCCCATGAACGTCACCCATGGAGACCCTCAATATGAACAGACGCCCTTTTACACCGTTCCAGCAGGTCGCTGGATGGGCTGCGTTTAGCCTAGCCCTCAATATGACTCCCGCCTTCGCCGAAGAAATTGAGGAGACCACGGGACTTGCTGACTACATCGCAGGGAGCTCCGAGCATCAACCCCTCAAAGATTACGGCGTGACCTGGGGTGGCTGGCTCAATGCGGGCGTGACGGCCAACGCCAACAATCCTGCCGATAAATTCAATGGCCCGGTGACCTTTGGTGACCGCGCCGGCGAATTACAGATGAATCAACTCTACGCCTTCGTCCAGAAGACGGTGACAGCGAGCGGTGATGATTTTGATTTCGGTGGCCGTTTTGATATCAATTATGGGACTGATTCTATCTTTACTCAGGCCTATGGTGTTCCAGCAACCGATGTCAGAACCGGTGCTGCATTGAACCGTGGTAACTACGACCTGCACCTCACCAGTTTTGATAATCGTTTCTATGGGCTCGCCTTGCCGCAAGCCTACGTTGAAATGAACCTTCCTGTCGGCAACGGCCTGACGGTGAAGGCGGGTCACTTCTATACCCCGGTTGGTTATGAGGTGGTCACGGCGCCGGATAACTTCTTTTACAGCCACGCCTACACCATGCAATATGGCGAACCCTTCACCCATACCGGCTTTTTGGGCAACTACGCCTTCGATGATAATTGGTCTGCGATCTTGGGTACGGTCACCGGGAGCGCGACGGGTGGTTGGGACGGCAACTTCAATACCCAGCTCAATAACTGGGACTTCATTGGCGGTGCCACTTGGACCAGTGATGAAAAGGACTACTCACTCAACTTAACCTCAACCGCGGGTCCAACCTCGGCGAAGGACAGCGACACGTGGGCGCTTTACAGTATCGTGGGTAAAGCGAATTTCCTTGATAGTACCCTCCATTACGTGATCCAGCATGATCATGGCTTTGCCAATAACGTCATTACCGGTAACGGTCTTGCCACCGGTGCTGCAGCGGGCAGTCCAGGTAGTCGCCAGAATGCCGAGTGGTACGGTATCAACCAATATCTCATGTACGACGTCTTAGATAACTTAGGGGTTGGTGTTCGCGCCGAGTGGTTCCGTGACAACAACGGCTTCCGCGTGGCAGGTCCTGCTCGTTGCCCTGGGAGTTACAACCTCAGCGTTCCGGGTGACACGGCGTCAGGCAGCGAGTACGCCTGTCAGAATACCGGTCCTCTTTACCCTTTCAAAGGGGCTAATTACTATGCGATGACGGCGGGTTTAAATTACAAGCCGCTGAAATGGGTCATGGTTCGACCCAACTTTAGGTACGATTTCTCGAGCCAGAATACGTTCATGACCTCGACCCCTGGAAAGTTTGTGGATTACCAGTTCACCTTCTCGGCTGACGTGGTCATTACATTCTAAGACGCGAAGGACTCCACTATCCAAGAGAGACGTATCCCACACACTTTCGAGAAACATCATGAATACCAATATGCTCCGTTTGATGATCATGCTCGCCCTTCCAGGTGCCGCCATCCTGTCGGGCTGTGCCCCAAAAAAGCCCGTTTCTTCTGAAGGGGTCGCGATTGAAAAGACCCTGCAGCAGGCAGAAACGGATGCCCGCGCGGGGAATGAAAAGAAGGCCCTAGAGGAAATCGATGCAGCAGAAAAGGCGTTGATCGAGGAAGATAAGAAGAAACCTTATGTCCAAGGGATCAAGACAGAATCAGGCATCAACCCGAAAGCTGCTGCCGATCAAGACGCCATTAAGGAGTTGAAGCGGGCAAAACGCGATGCCAGTGGTAATCTTGCAGGCGATGCGGCTGACGATATCGACAAGGCCCTTAAAGACGTCAAGGTCAAGGAAGGCAATTGATCGCCTGATCTTTATCTTCGATGACCAAAAAAGACTCGCTTCGGCGGGTCTTTTTTTATCCGGTGATTCTGTACTCCTTTGGCTTAAGTTAAGGCTTTCAGCCAGAAAGAGGCGTCAAATTTTCTCTCGTGGTCCAAGACAATAAGAATATCTACGGATCGATTTTGAGTGCCACAGACCCCTCAGGTAAGTTGGTTGGTTTTGGTGGAGCACTCGCCGCTCATCGGCAGTAATCATCCATTTCACATCGAAAAGACGCTGGATGACGGGCGGGGAATGTCTTCGAGCTGTCCGGGTTAACCCATGACGTTCAGCACCGCGTTGACCATCCCCTCTAGAGGCCCGTTTTTTTCGATGTTTAGTTCTGTGAGATATTGGTGCGTCCTCGCGACCGAGGGGCGCACCAATTCTGAGCAAAAGCGGTTCTTTCATCATCCCTTCCATCTCGATTGCTTTCGATCCCCCGCCTTCTGATCCCTGTCTGAGGAGCGATAGCGCTCTTCGGCGCCCCATCCGTGCCGTTATTTGAGGCTTGTGACGTGTCTGCACTTTCTTTGGCACGTCTTCTGCTTTAGATCTCCATTGAGCGATTTGACACATTGTCAGACGGATTCATACAAGGAGAAGAACTTCCATGAAACTTGTGACCGCTATTCTCAAACCATTCAAGTTGGACGATGTCCGGGAAGCCCTTTCGGAGGCCGGGATCCCTGGGATCACCGTCACCGAAGTCAAGGGATTTGGTCGTCAAAAAGGGCATACCGAGCTGTATCGAGGGGCCGAGTACGTTGTCGACTTTTTACCCAAAATCAAGCTCGAGGTGGCTGTGACCGATGACCAGCTTGAAGCGGCACTCGATGCCATCGCAACCACCGCGAATACCGGCAAGATCGGTGATGGCAAGATCTTTGTGACAAACCTCGAACAAGCGGTCCGGATCCGGACTGGCGAGACGGGTTCTGACGCACTTTAAAACGGAGGATCCCCTGATGAAACAAATTAAATTTCATGGCCTGATGGCTGCCCTTTTATGGTTTGCTCCCTTTGCGCTCGTGCATGCGGAAGATGCCGCACCTGTTCCTGATAAAGGGGATGTGGCCTGGCTGCTTATTTCAACCATCCTGGTCACCCTGATGGTGATACCGGGTCTTGCCCTCTTTTACGGCGGTATGGTGCGGGCCAAGAACATGTTGTCCTTGCTGATGCAGGTCTTCATCATCTTCTCGATGATGGCAATTCTTTGGGCGCTCTATGGCTATAGCGTCGCCTTTACAGAGGGCAACCCCTTCTTCGGAGGCTTCAGTAAAGCGTTCTTGATCGGTGTCAAGCCGGAGTCGGTGGCCGCCACCTTTAGTAAGGGGGTTGTCGTTCCCGAATACCTTTACATCGCCTTCCAGCTGACGTTTGCTGCGATCACCCCCGCGTTGATCGTTGGGGCGTTTGCTGAGCGTATGAAATTTTCGGCGGTCCTTCTCTTTACCTTTTTCTGGTTCACTTTTGCCTATCTTCCGATGGCTCACATGGTCTGGTACTGGGCCGGCCCCGATGCTTATACGAGTCCTGAGGCGGGTTCAGCGGCGGGTGCAACCGCAGGCTTTCTCTTCCAGAAAGGTGCTCTTGATTTTGCTGGCGGTACGGTCGTTCACATCAACGCCGGTATTGCGGGCCTCATCGGCTGCATCATGGTCGGGAAAAGGATGGGCTACGGCAAGGAATCGATGGCGCCTCACAGCGTGGTGATGACCATGATTGGCTCGGCGCTCCTTTGGGTGGGCTGGTTTGGTTTCAATGCAGGCTCTAACCTTGAGGCCAATGCAACCACCGCGCTGGTTTTCCTCAACACCATGTTGGCCGCAGCCGCTGCGACCCTCGCTTGGGTCGCTGCCGAGTGGCTGATGCGGGGTAAACCCAGCATGTTGGGCGGTGCCTCAGGTGCTGTGGCCGGGCTGGTGGCAATCACCCCTGCCTGTGGTTGGGCCGGTCCTCTTGGTTCGATCGTGCTGGGTCTTGTTGCAGGAGCAGTCTGCTTCTGGTCGGTCACCACGATGAAGCGTTCCTTGGGTTATGACGATTCTTTGGACGTCTTTGGTGTTCACGGGATCGGCGGTATTGTCGGTGCCCTTGGTACGGCCATAGTCGCCTCGCCTGCCTTGGGGGGTGCCGGTGTCTATGACTATGTCGCGAATGCGGTCGCCGAATACGACATGAAAACGCAGTTCATCAGCCAGTGCTGGGGTGTCGCTATCGCCCTCATCTGGTCCGGAGGGGTCTCCCTGATCGGCTTTAAGCTGATTGATGCCGTGATTGGTCTTAGAGTGTCCCCTGAGGTAGAGCGGGAAGGTCTTGATGTCACGGAACACGGCGAGACCGCCTATCACCTTTGAATCTTTTTCCCTAGCTCTCCCATTTCGGGCGCCATGAGGCGCCCTTTTTTTTCGCCCGGCAGGGGCGCTCTTGGAGGTGAAAGTCCTCAGGTGAGCGGGTCACCGCGAGCAAATTCAAGCGCAACTGCGCGAGAGTGCCCGACCGTAGAGAGGAAGCGTCAACCATGAGCCGATGAATATCAAAGACCGAGTTCGGTATGAGAGCCTAGGCGAACCAGCCTTGGGAAAGTCGGCATTAGGGTTCTCATAAATAAGAACCGGATCTCGTTTGACATGACCATCACGATGATCATTCCAATCACCGGTCAGGTCATGGTTGCGGTGGCCTGGTTCCAGCGGTTGGTCGACCAGCAATGCCGAAAACACGGCATGTAGATCGGCATCGAGTGTCGCCCGGTGTTCGCGCTTATCATCCCGCTTAGTAACTAGTGCCTGAACGAAAATGATATATACTATATATATCAGTGTGTTATAATCATTCTCGACGCTCAAGATGATCGCTCAGGTGATCGTTTCTGGCCGGGTCGGTTCAGCCCAGCGCCACAAACCCCTGAAAATCAACACTGA